>NZ_JBVJGW010000001.1:0-393324 GCF_055587105.1 Streptomyces sp. NPDC048461
CGCAGGCCGCGCCGAGGCGGCCGCGCCCGGTGACGGTCGCGCAGGGGTTCAGCCTGGACCTGACGCCGATCCCGATCCCGGCGGCAGCGGCCCCCCCCCCCCCCCCCCCCCCCCCCCCCCCCGCCCCCCCCGCCGCCCCCCCCCCCCCCCCCCCCCCCCCCCCCTCTCGCTGTGTCGTTCCGTCCGCGCCCGCGGGCCTACTGGGCCCGGTCGAAGTCGATCGCGCTGTACGCACGCAGCTTCGACAGCCGGTGCGTCGAGTCGATCTGCCGGATCGTGCCCGACTTCGAGCGCATCACCAGCGAGGACGTCGTCGCCGTCTCGGAGCGGTAGTGGACGCCGCGCAGCAGCTCGCCGTCCGTGATGCCGGTGGCGACGAAGAAGACGTTGTCGCCGGAGACCAGGTCGTTCGTGTGCAGGACCCGGTCCAGGTCGTGGCCCGCGTCGATCGCCTTCTGGCGCTCGGCCTCGTCCTTGGGCCACAGCTTGCCCTGGATCGTGCCGCCGAGGCACTTTATGGCGCACGCCGAGATGATGCCCTCGGGGGTGCCGCCGATGCCGAGGAGCAGGTCGACGCCGGTGCCCTCGCGCACCGCCATGACCGAGCCCGCGACGTCGCCGTCCGAGATGAACTTGATGCGAGCGCCGGTCTCGCGGATCTCCTTGACGATGCCCTCGTGGCGCGGGCGGTCCAGGATCACCACGGTGACGTCCTCGACGGCCATGTTCTTGGCCTTCGCGACGCGCCGGATGTTGACGGAGGCGGGAGCGTTGATGTCGACGAAGTCGGCGGCCTCCGGGCCCGTGACCAGCTTCTCCATGTAGAAGACGGCCGACGGGTCGAACATGGTGCCGCGGTCGGCGGCGGCCAGGACGGCGATCGCGTTCGGCATGCCCTTGGCGTTCAGGGTGGTGCCGTCGATCGGGTCCACGGCGATGTCGACCTCGGCGCCGGTGCCGTCGCCGACCCGCTCGCCGTTGAAGAGCATGGGGGCTTCGTCCTTCTCCCCCTCGCCGATGACGACGACGCCGTTCATTGACACGGTGGAGATCAGGGTCCGCATGGCGTTGACCGCGGCGCCGTCCGCGCCGAGCTTGTCACCGCGGCCGACCCAGCGGCCCGCGGCCATGGCGGCGGCCTCGGTGACCCGGACCAGTTCCAGGGCGAGGTTGCGGTCGGGAGCTTCGGGAGAGACTTCGAGCTGGGGCGGCAGGTTGTGCTCGGTCATCGGAGCGCACCTTTCTGTACGACGACGGCCGGGATGTGAGGGTGCCCGAACTCTATCGGTACGTCGACATATTGAGCAGGCCGGGGCACGTATGAGCGCCATATCGGTCAGCCGATTGGCCAGTGCGGACGTCTTGTGGCCCGCTCCCGCCCCGCCGGGCCGCCGCCGCGCGCCCGCTCGGGGCCACCCCGGCGGTGATCGCCGGCGGCGATGCGGGACGATGGTCCCGTGGCAGGTATGAAAGGCAAGCAGACGGTCTGGGACATGGTCCGGTCGCTGGGGGTGATCGGCCTCGTCGTGGCGGGGATCTATCTCTTCATCCCCCATGACGAGAAGGCCGATCCGACGCGCACGGTCGACTACCGGGTGGAGACGATCACGGCCCGCCGTGCGGCGCCGTACCCCCTGGCGGTCCCGGTCGGGCTCCCGGCGGAGTGGCGCGCGACCTCGGTGACGTACGAACGCAAGAACGCGAACGCCTGGCACCTGGGCTTCCTGGACCCGAAGCAGGAGTACGTGGCGCTGGAGCAGTCCACCGACGTCTCCGGGAAGTACCTGGGCCGGGTCACCCGGCAGGCGACGGCCACCGGGCAGACGCAGCAGGTCGGCGACGCGGCCTGGGAGCGCTGGGAGGGCGAGAAGTACGACGCCCTCGTCAAGCAGGACCAGGGCTTCGTCACGGTGGTGACCGGTACGGCCTCCTTCGAGCAGCTCGGCGCGATGGCGTCGGCGCTGGAGTTCAAGCAGGGCGCCACCACGACGGGCGGGTAGCGGCCCGGGGGCGGCGCCGGCCCGGTGCCGCCCGTCGCGTCCCCGCCCTCGCGCGCGTACGCCGAAGAGGCCGCCCTCCCCGGGATTCCGGGGAGGGCGGCCTCTTCGTTCGGTGCGGAGCCGGGCGCCGTCCGGACTCAGACCGTGGTGATGACCTGGTCGAACTCCAGGCGCGGGGAGCGCGGGAAACCGACGGCGTCCTCGCCCGGCTTGCCGATGTTGACGACCATCAGCGGGGTGTGGTCGGCGTCCAGGAACTCCTTCTGGATGCCGCCGAAGTCGGCGCCGGTCATCGGGCCCGCGGCCAGACCGGCGGCGCGGACGCCGACGATGAAGTACGCGGCCTGCAGCGCGGCGTTCAGCAGCGCGGACTGCTCGCGGACCGGACGCTCGGCGAAGAAGAGGTCCTTGGCCTGCGGGAAGTGCGGGAGCAGCGTCGGCAGCTCCTCGTGGAACTCGTTGTCCGCGGAGAGGATCGCGACGAGCGGCGCGGCCGCGGTCTTGGCCTGGTTGCCCTCGGCGAGGTGCTTCACGAGGCGCTCGCGGGCCTCGGGGGAGCGGACCAGGGTGATGCGCAGCGGGGTCTGGTTGAAAGCGGTGGGACCGAACTTCACCAGGTCGTAGATCGCCTGGACCTGCTCCTCGGTGACCGGCTCGTCGGAGAACGAGTTGGCCGTGCGGGCCTCGCGGAACAGCAGGTCCTGCGCGGCGGGGTCGAGAACGAGAGACATCGGAAAGCCTTCTTCCATACGGAGGTGAAGCGATGGAGCGATGTCCCCGACTCTACGGCGAAAGTAGGTGAACTTTCAACTAAACCGGTCCGCCGGTGACCGGGATCACTCCTCGCCGGCCGCCTCCCGCGCCGCGAGAGCCGAGTCCAGGCGGGCCCTGGCCCCCTCCAGCCAGTGGCGGCAGACCTTCGCGAGCTCCTCGCCGCGCTCCCAGAGCGCGAGCGAGTCCTCCAGCGAGGTGCCGCCCGCCTCCAGCTTGCGGACGACCTCGATGAGCTCGTCGCGGGCCTGCTCGTACCCCAATGCCGTCCCGGCCTCTGTCATTCCCGTTTCCACCCTAGGTTCGTTGTCCGACGCGTTCGTTGCGGCAGTGTGTCGTTATTCGGAAGCCGGTGCGGCCGCTGCCTCGGCGGCCCCAGTGGCTCCGGTGGTCCCGGCGGCCCCGCTGTCTGCTCCGGTATCGCCGACCGGGTCGCCGGCCCGTACGGAGAAGGAGCCCTCCGCCACCCGTGCGCGCAGCACCTCGCCCCCCGCGACCTCCTCC
Source organism: Streptomyces sp. NPDC048461 (assembly GCF_055587105.1). Lineage (NCBI taxonomy): Bacteria > Bacillati > Actinomycetota > Actinomycetes > Kitasatosporales > Streptomycetaceae > Streptomyces > Streptomyces sp. NPDC048461. Next base: position 3,276 of record NZ_JBVJGW010000001.1, read on the forward strand.
GGCGAGCGGACCACGTGCCCGTCGGCCCGCTGCAGCACGGCGTAGCCGCGCTCCAGGGTCGCGGCCGGGGACAGCGCCACCACCCGGGCCAGCGTGTGCGAGAGCTCCGAGTCGGCCCGGTCGAGCAGGTGCCCCAGCGTGCGGCGGCTGCGGGCCAGCAGCGCGTCCACCTCGTCCTCCCGGGTCTCCACCATCCGCTGCGGGTGGACGAAGACCGGCCGGGCCAGGGCGTGTGCGAGCCCCCGCTCCTCCCGGTCGAGGAGGCCCCGTACCGCGCGCAGGCCCCGGTCCTGGAGCTGGCGCACGCGCTCCAGCTCCTCGCCCACGTCCGGGACCACCTTCTTCGCCGCGTCCGTGGGGGTGGACGCCCGCAGGTCCGCGACCAGGTCGAGCAGCGGGGAGTCCGGCTCGTGGCCGATGGCGGAGACCACCGGGGTACGGGCCGCGGCGACCGTCCGGACGACCTCCTCGTCGGAGAAGGGCAGCAGGTCCTCCACGCTGCCGCCGCCGCGCGCCACGATGATCACGTCCACCTCGTCCAGGGCGTCGAGCTCCCGGACCGCCTGGATCACCTGCGGCACCGCGTGCACCCCCTGCACGGCCACGTTGCGCACCTCGAAGCGGACCGCCGGCCAGCGCCGCCGGGCGTTCTCCAGTACGTCGCGCTCGGCCGCCGACGCCCGCCCGACCACCAGCCCGATCAGCTGGGGCAGGAAGGGCAGCGGCTTCTTGCGGTCCGGGGCGAACAGCCCCTCCGCGGCGAGGGACCGCTTGAGCCGCTCCAGGCGGGCCAGCAGCTCGCCGATGCCGACGGGCCGTATCTCGGTCGCCCGCAGGGACAACTGCCCGCGCGGGGCGTACCACTCCGGCTTGGCGAGGACGACGACCCGCGCGCCCTCCGAGACGGCGTCCGCGACCTCGTCGTAGACCTGGCGGAAGCAGGTCACGCTGACCGAGATGTCGTGCGAGGGGTCGCGCAGCGTCAGGAAGACCACCCCCGCTCCCGGCCGCCGCGAGAGCTGCGTGATCTGCCCCTCCACCCACACCTGGCCGAGCTTGTCGATCCAGCCCCCGATGAGCCGGGACACCTGGCCTACCGGCAGCGGCGCCTCGGCCGACGTATTCAGACCCATGCACGCAGGCTATCCGGCCCGGGTGACAGCGTCTCAGGGTCCGCCGGGGGTGTCGCCGCCCGCGGCCGCCCGCGGACCGCGCCGCCCGCGCTGCACGAGGAGCACGCCCAGGCCGACCGCCAGCCACACCGCGCCGACCAGCTGCGCCGCCCACGAGGCCTCCACGATCACCGTGACGGTCACCGCCGCGCCCAGGACCGGGACCACCAGGTGCCGGAGCCAGTTCGGCGGGCCCTCCCGCCGCTGCACCACGAACCAGCCCACCACCGAGGCGTGCAGCAGGGTGAACGCGACCAGCGCCCCGACGTCCACCACCGACACCAGGTGGTCCAGCCCGTCGTCGCGCCGCGCCGCCCACACCGCGGCGACCAGGGTGACGGTGGCCGCCACCAGCAGCGCCGGGCGCGGGGTGCCGCCGTACGTCCGGGCCAGTGCGCGCGGCAGACGGCGCTCCCGGGCCATCGCGAACAGCAGCCGGCCGGCCGCCGCCTGCCCCGCCAGCGCCGCGAAGGCCGCCCCGATCGCCTTGCTGACCGCGACCAGGTCGTGCAGCCAGGGTCCGACCGCCGACTCCACCGTGTTGTAGAAGGCCGGCCCCTGCTCCACCGGCCGCGCCGCCAGCTCCGCCGCCGTCAGCGGCGACAGCAGCGCCGCCAGGTAGGTCTGCGCGACGAACAGCACCCCGGTCAGGGCCAGGCAGAACAGCACCGCCCGCGCCACCTTCGCGCTGCCCCCCGTCACCTCCTCCGCGAACGAGGCGATCGCGTCGAAGCCCAGGTACGACAGCACCGCGACCGACACCGCGCCGAGCACGGCCGCGAGCGAGAAGCCCAGCGAGCCGTCGCCCGTCAGCGGCGAGAGCCAGTCGCGCTGCGCCCCGCCCTGCGCCAGCGCGGTCACCGCGGCGACCAGGAAGACGAGCAGGACCACGATCTCCAGGGCCAGCACCGCGAAGCCCACCCGCGCGGCCGCCCGTACGCCCCACAGGTTCAGCAGCGTCGTGATCACCACGGCCAGCGCCGTCCACACCCACCGCGACACCTCCGGGACCAGCGCGTTCATCGCGATCCCCGAGAACAGGTACGCGACCGCCGGGATCAGCAGGTAGTCGAGCATCGCCATCCACCCGGCGATCAGCCCCGGCCCCTCGCCCAGCCCCTTGCGGGCGTACGTGAAGACCGAGCCGGCCTGCGGGGCCACCCGCACCATCTGCGCGTAGCTGAACGCCGTGAACGCCATCGCGACCGTCGCGACGAGGTAGACGAGCGCGATGGCACCGTGCGACTTGGCGTCCAGGGTGCCGAAGACGCCGACCGGCGCCATGGGGGCGATGAAGAGCAGCCCGTAGACGACGAGGTCCCGGAAGCCGAGGGTCCGCCGCAGCGCGGCGGGCGCCGCCTTACTGGAATCCGTCACGGACGCCATCCGTCCTCCGGGCGATAGGGGGGACACGCTTTCGACCCAGTCTCTGCCGAACGGGCGACGTCCGGCCTCTCAGGGACCCCCGTACGATGGACCACATGACTGCTCCCGCCCCCGCTCCCGCTTCCCGCCGCGTCCTGCTCGCCGCCCCCCGCGGTTACTGCGCGGGCGTGGACCGAGCCGTGATCGCCGTCGAGAAAGCCCTTGAGCAGTACGGCGCGCCGGTCTACGTCCGCCACGAGATCGTCCACAACAAGTACGTGGTCCAGACCCTGGAGAAGAAGGGGGCCATCTTCGTCGAGCGGACGGAGGAGGTGCCCGAGGGCTCCATCGTCATGTTCTCCGCGCACGGCGTGGCGCCGGTGGTGCACGAGGAGGCCGCCCGCGGCAAGCTCGCCACGATCGACGCGACGTGCCCGCTGGTCACGAAGGTGCACAAGGAAGCCATCCGGTACGCGAACGAGGACTTCGACATCCTCCTCATCGGCCACGAGGGCCACGAGGAGGTCATCGGCACCTCCGGCGAGGCCCCGGACCACATCACCATCGTGGACGGGCCCGAGGACGTCGCGAACGTCGAGGTGCGCGACGAGTCGAAGGTCGTCTGGCTGTCCCAGACCACGCTGTCGGTCGACGAGACGATGGAGACGGTCGACGCGCTGAAGACGAAGTTCCCGCTGCTCGTCTCGCCGCCCAGCGACGACATCTGCTACGCCACCTCGAACCGGCAGGCGGCCGTCAAGGTCATGGGCGCCGACTCCGACCTGGTCATCGTCGTCGGCTCGAAGAACTCCTCGAACTCGATCCGTCTGGTCGAGGTCGCCCTCGACGCGGGCGCGCGCGCCGCGTACCTCGTCGACTTCGCGAGCGAGATCGACGAAGCCTGGCTGGAGGGCGTCACCACGGTCGGCCTGACCTCGGGCGCCTCGGTTCCGGAGGTATTGGTCGAGGAAGTCCTGGATTACCTCGCGCAGCGCGGGTATGCGGACGTGGAGATCGTCAAGACGGCCGAGGAATCGATCGTGTTCTCGCTGCCGAAGGAGCTGCGCCGCGACCTTCGTGCGGAAGCGGCCGAACTGGTCGCCGAGAAGTAAGTCTTTTCGTACGGTATGTCCATGCAGATCATGGGTGTGGACATCGGCGGTTCCGGTATCAAGGGTGCCCCCGTGGACCTTGACCGGGGCGATCTGGCGCAAGAGCGCCACAAAGTACTGACACCGCAGCCGGCCACCCCCGACGGGGTGGCCGGCTGCGTCGCGGAAGTGGTCCGCGCGTTCTCCTGGACGGGCCCGGTCGGGGTCACCTTCCCGGGGGTCGTCACCGGCGGCATCACCCGTACGGCGGCCAACGTCGACAAGGGCTGGGTCGGCGTCGACGCGGCGGACCTCCTGTCGCGCGAGCTGGGCGGCCTGCCGGTCACGGTCCTCAACGACGCGGACGCGGCGGGCGTCGCGGAGATGACGTACGGAGCCGGCCGCGGCCGGGGCGGCACCGTCATCCTGCTCACGCTGGGCACGGGCATCGGGAGCGCCCTGTTCACGGACGGCCGCCTCGTCCCGAACACGGAGCTGGGCCACCTGGAGCTGAAGGGCCACGACGCGGAGAAGCGGGCCTCGGTGAAGGCGAAGGAGGACGGCGACCTCAGCTGGGAGCACTGGGCCCACCGCCTGCAGAAGTACCTGGAGCACGTGGAGATGCTGTTCTCCCCGGACCTGTTCATCCTCGGCGGTGGCGTCAGCCGCAAGCCGGAGAAGTTCCTGCCCCTGATCGAGGGCGTCCGCGCGGAGATCGTCCCGGCGAAGCTCCAGAACAACGCGGGCATCGTCGGGGCGGCGATGGCGGCGAAGCAGTGACGGCGGTGCGGGCGGGGCGGCTGCGGTAGCCAGCCAGCCAGCCAGCCAGCCAGCTAGCGCTGGGCGGTGGGCGGGCGGCGGGGGATCCGCCGCCGGCCGATCAGCACGGCCTTGCGCACGACGGCGATGAGCGCCGCCACCAGCGTCCCCCCGTACAGCCAGCCGGCGTGCAGGGAGAGCGCGGACACCAGCCCCATCAGATGACCGCCGAAGCCGCCGGAGCCGCCCGCGACGGGCCACACTCCGGCGGCGAAGGCGATGGGCGCGGTGATCGGCGCGGTGATCAGGTCGGCGGGCCGGACCCAGAGGGCGGTGGCGGCCGCCACGGGCAGGAAGAGCAGCCCGTAGACGAAGAGCGACGAGTCGAACGCCAGCCAGCAGAACCCCGCGACCAGCACCATGGCCGCGGTCGAGAAGAGCCCGCCGCCGAGCCCGGTCAGCCGGGGCCGGGGCAGCCGTCGCGCGAGCGCGAGCCGCGGCGCGCCGCCCTGGACGGGGGGCACGGCGGCAGGCGGCCGCCGGCGCTGGGCCGGGGGTCGCCGGGTGTGAGGGGCCGGTCGCGTCCTGTGTTGCTCCACGTCACCAAAGTAGGCGGGCGGCCCCTCGGATCGGGCCGCGGACACGCGTACATCCACCCCCGCTCATCGGAAAGTAAACTGCTCCATGGCCCGCACCCGGGCCGCCGCCCCTCCACTACGGGAAGTCGCCAACGTGTCGCTCACGATCGGAATCGTCGGCCTGCCGAATGTCGGCAAGTCGACCCTGTTCAACGCCCTGACCAAGAACGACGTGCTGGCGGCCAACTACCCGTTCGCCACGATCGAGCCGAACGTCGGCGTCGTCGGCGTCCCGGACAAGCGCCTGGCCGTCCTGGCCGGCATCTTCGGCTCGCAGAAGGTCATCCCCGCGACCGTCGACTTCGTCGACATCGCGGGCATCGTCCGCGGCGCCTCGGAAGGCGAGGGCCTGGGCAACAAGTTCCTCGCGAACATCCGCGAGTCGGACGCGATCTGCCAGGTCATCCGCGCCTTCGTGGACGAGAACGTCGTCCACGTCGACGGCAAGGTCTCGCCGAAGGACGACATCGAGACGATCAACACCGAGCTGATCCTCGCGGACCTGCAGTCCATCGAGAAGGCGGAGCCGCGCCTCGCGAAGGAGTCGCGCCTCCAGAAGGAGAAGGTCGCGGTCCTGGCGGCCGTCGTCGAGGCCAAGAAGATCCTCGAAGCGGGCGACACCCTCTTCTCCAAGGGCATCACGAAGGGCACGGAGCGCGGCGACCTGCTCCACGAGCTGCACCTGCTCACGACGAAGCCCTTCCTCTACGTGTTCAACGTGGACGAGGACGAGCTGACGGACGAGGCCTTCAAGGCGGAGCAGAGCGCGCTGGTCGCCCCCGCGGAGGCGATCTTCCTGAACGCCAAGCTGGAGGCGGAGCTCGTCGAGCTGGAGGACGACGAGGCCCTCGAACTCCTCCAGTCGGTCGGCCAGGACGAGCCGGGCATGGCCACCCTGGGCCGCGTCGGCTTCGCCACCCTGGGCCTGCAGACGTACCTGACGGCGGGCCCGAAGGAGACCCGCGCCTGGACGATCAAGCAGGGCGCGACGGCCCCGGAGGCGGCGGGCGTCATCCACACGGACTTCCAGCGCGGCTTCATCAAGGCGGAGGTCATCTCCTTCGCCGACCTGGTCGAATGCGGCTCGGTCGCGGAAGCCCGCGCGAAGGGCAAGGCCCGCATGGAGGGCAAGGAGTACGTCATGCAGGACGGCGACGTGGTGGAGTTCCGCTTCAACGTGTAGTCGGTTCGGCACACATGCAGGTCAGAAGGGGTCGGGCTCTGGTGAGCCCACCCCTTCTGCATTCCCGTGCCGACATGGTGCCGGCCTTTCAGCTGCTCCGGGGCGGTGTGAGCTTGTCGAGGTCCAGGCTGACCTCGAAGGGCACCGGGCGCTGGAGCGTGCCCCGGAAGATCCCGGCGGGCGCGTAGGCGCCGGTCGGTTCGTCGAGCTCGTAGACGTGGACGACCGGGGCCCCGTCCTCGTCCTCGACGCACCAGTAGTGCGGGATGCCGGCCTCCGCGTACTTGCGGAGCTTCACGGTGCGATCGCGGTGGGCGGACTCGGGGGAGACGACCTCGATGACGAGCCGGACGTCCTCCGGTGCGAACCAGGTGCGGTCACCGTCGAAGTCGGCCGTCGTCACCAGCAGGTCCGGTTCGGGACGGTTGCGCGGGTCGAGCTTGATGGTCATCTCGCGGCCGACTCTGGTGTCGGCGGGCACCTGCTCCATGAGGGCGACCGTGAGCATGGCGACGAGGTGGCCGTGCCACCAGCTCTGGGGCCACATCATGAAGACGAGGGCACCGTCGATCAGCTCGGTGTGGCGGGGTGCCTCGGGGAGGCGGTCGAGGTCCTCCGCGAACCAGCCTTCCGCGCGCGGCGGGCGCATCCAGTCGGGCAGTGCGGTCATGGCTTCACGGTAGCGGCCTGAAGCTCAGGCCGGAGAGCCAACGATCTCAGCCGGATGATTTTCGGCAACTTCCACGCTGTAACCGGCCATCTGCCTGGCATCCGGTCATGAGCGACTCGGTCATTCCTCTCCCGAAGGACGCCGAGAGTGGTACGTTATTAGGTACCACTTGAGGGAAGGGTCGGGACATGTCCATAACCGCGAGCGAAGCCCGCAAGGAACTCTTTCCGCTGATCAAGAAGGTCAACGAGAACCACGAGGCCATCGAGATCGTCTCCAAGCACGGCAACGCCGTGCTCGTCTCGGCCGAGGACTACGCTGCGCTGCGCGAGGGCTCGTACCTGCTGCGATCTCCGGCGAACGCTCGTCGGCTGCTCAAGGCCTACGAGAACGCCCTGGCCAACACCAACGTGTCGGAGCGCGAGCTGATCGACCCGGAGTCGGCGGACGCTGGTACGGGTGCCGCGTGAGGCTTGTCTTCGAGGACCAGGGCTGGGAGGACTACACCTCCTGGCTCAAGAACGACCGCAAGATGCTCGCCCGGATCAACAGGCTCATCGAGGACGTCAGGCGGGACCCGTTCTCAGGGATCGGCAAGCCTGAACCTTTGAAGTACCACCTGCCCGGGGCGTGGTCGCGGCGGATCGACGACGAGCACCGCCTCGTCTACCTGGTGACGGACAAGGCGATCGTCATCCTCGCTGCCCGGTATCACTACTGACATCTGACCGCTCCAACGGACGCCCAGTCAGAAGGGGTCGGACTCGGGTGAGTCCGACCCCTTCTGCTTTTCCGTGCCGACGTGGTGCCGGCTTCTCAGCTGCTCCGGGGCGGCGTGAGCGGGTCGAGGTCCAGGTTGACCTCGATGGGCACCGGGCGTCCCGGTCCCACGCGTGGTCGGCCGCCGCGCGGAGTCGCCGACCGGGTGATTTCCGCAGCACCGGTCGGGGGCGGGGGCGCGGTGGCAGGATGCGGGGAAGGGACGCGAGGGGGCGGGATGGGGCGCAGCGAGAAGCAGGCGGTTGCCGAGGGAGGGCGGCTGTACGCGGCGGCGCAGGCGGTGGTCGCCGACCACGGGCTGGCTGTCGAGGCGGTACGGGCGGCGCTGAAGCCGATCTGCGACGCGGCGGCGGAACAGGCGCTGGACGCCATCCCGGTGGCGCGGCTGAAGGAGGTCACCGAGGGGAGGGTGAGGCTCGGGGAAGTCGAGAGGAGCGGGCTGGGGTCGGTCCGGCAGGTCCTCGACGCCGGGTCCTACCGGCTGCGGCAGATTCCCGGTGTCGGACAGCGGACCGCCGACCAGGTCATCGCGGCGGCGCGGCAGATCTCCGACGCGGTTCGGGAGACCGTCGCCGTCCACATCGACGTGGATCGGCCCGAGCCGCGAACCACCTCACTCCTCATGGCCCTGCACGTGCTGGTGGAAGCGGGCCCCGAAGCGCGGCGGGCCGTCGGCGCGGCCACGGCCCTCTCGGAGCGGCTCGGGCCGCTGCTGGCCGACGCCGGTCCGGCCGCCGGGCGGCTGCGGATGCTGCTGGCGGGGCAGGATCGGCGGGCCCGGGCGCTGGAGGCCGTCGCCGAGGTCCGGGGGTTGACCGAGGAAGCGGTACGGGACGGTGTGCCGGAGCTGCTCGCGCAGACGTCGGTGGACCTGCTGCGCGGCACCTCGACCGAAGCCGCGGCCTGGGTCGACTTCGAGCTGAGGTCCGCCGAGTACTACAGCCTGCTCGCGGAGATCTCCGGCAGGGCCCCCGACTCGGCCGCGGCCGAGGGGTTCCTGCCCGACGAGGTCGCCGGGCGGGTCCGCGACCAGACGCTGGACGACACCCACCGGCGGGTGTCGCTGCGCGGCTACCAGTCCTTCGGAGCGCGTTTTGCGCTGGCGCAGCGCAAGGTGATCCTCGGCGACGAGATGGGGCTCGGCAAGACCATCCAGGCCATTGCCGCCCTGGCCCACCTCGCCGCCGGAGGACGGAGCCACTTCATGGTCGTCTGCCCGGCCAGCGTCCTGATCAACTGGACGCGCGAGATCGAGGCCCGCAGCACGCTGCGCGTCACCGTGCTTCACGGCCCCGACAAGCGGGAGGCGCACGCCGAGTGGAGGGGCCGGGGCGGCGTCGGGGTGACCACCTTCGACGCCCTGCGCGGCTTCCCGGCTCCCGGAGCCGGCGAGCTGGGCATGCTCGTGGTGGACGAGGCGCACTACGTGAAGAATCCGAAGACGCGCCGTGCGCAGGCCGTGACCGAGTGGTCCGGGCGCTGCGAACACGTGCTCTTCATGACCGGCACCCCCATGGAGAACCGGGTCGCCGAGTTCCGCAGCCTCGTGCAGATCCTCCAGCCGCATCTGGCCGAAGCCGTCGGCGACCGGGACGGAGCGGCCGGCTCCACGGCGTTCCGCAAGGCCGTCGCCCCGGTCTATCTGCGCCGCAACCAGCAGGACGTGTTGACCGAACTGCCGGCGCTCCAGCAGACGGACGAGTGGGAGGACCTGAGCGCCTCGGACGAGGACGCCTACCGCGAGGCCGTCCGTGCCGGCAACTTCATGGCGATGCGCAGAGCGGCGTACGCGCGCCCCGAGAAGTCGGCCAAGCTGCACCGGCTGCGCGAGATCGTCGAGGACGCGGCCGAGAACGGGCTGAAGGTGGTGGTGTTCTCCAACTTCAAGGACGTCCTCGGAACGGTGCAGGCCTCCCTGGACGGTGTGCGGAGCGGTAGCAGAGGCCGGGTGTTCGGGCCGATCGCCGGAAGCGTGCCGCCCGCGCGGCGTCAGCAGCTGGTGGACGACTTCGGCGCCGTACCGGGTCATGCGGTGCTGCTGGCGCAGATCGAGGCGGCGGGGGTGGGCCTCAACATGCAGGCCGCATCCGTCGTGATCATCTGTGAGCCGCAGGTGAAACCGACGACCGAGCACCAGGCAGTGGCGCGGGCCCACCGGATGGGGCAGGTGCGCCCGGTCCTGGTGCACCGGCTGCTCACCACCCGTGGGGTGGACGAGCGGATGGTGGAGATGCTGAAGAACAAGACCCGCCTGTTCGACGCGTACGCGCGGCGCAGCGCGGTCGCCGAATCGACGCCGGACGCGGTCGACGTTTCGGACACGGCGATGGCCCGCCGGATCGTCGAGGAAGAGCAGGCGCGGCTGGGAGCGGTCCGCGACGTGTCCGCGGGACACCCGTGAGCGCCCGCCGGGACCCCGCGCACGACGACCACGGGGGGACGGCCGGTCAGAAGGAAGCCGGTGGACGGGACGGAGCGGTTGGGGCGGCGGTCGGGGCGATGGCCGTGCTCGTCGCGGCCGTCATCGTGCACGACCGGGCGGAGCGTCGCGTCGTGCTCCTCCAGCGCGGGGAGCGCGCCAGGTTCGGCCGGGGCATGTGGGACCTGCCCGTCGGGAAGAGCGAGCCGGGGGAGCCGGTCACCGTGACCGCGGTGCGCGAGCTGTACGAGGAGACCGGGCTCACGGTGGCGCCCGAGGCGCTGGAGGTCGCCCACATCGTCCACGGAGCCTGGGGCGTCGAGGCGCCGAACGGTTACCTCACCGTCGTCTTCGCCGCCCACGCGTGGTCCGGGGAGCCCGAGAACCGTGAGCCCGGGAAGCACGCCCGGGTCTGCTGGGCCGACGTGGACGACCTCCCCGAACCCTTCGTGCCCAGCACCGCCGGCGCCCTGCGCCGGTACCTGGGCGGCGCCGGGGTGGAGGTCTCCCTGCGCGGCTGGCCCGCCGGGTGAGAGCGGTCAGAAGGTGCGGACCGCCGCCACCGTGAACGTGGTCGGGGTGCCCGCGCCCGGGGACATCGGGCCGCCCTTGTCGAACTGGGAGCGGACCACCAGGGTGCGCCCCGGGACGTGGGACAGGGTCGTCGGGATCTGGAGCGACGGGTCGGTGAGGGTGCGGGTCAGGCGGGCGCGGGTGCCGTCCGGGGCGAGGTGCCAGCGGGTCAGGGTGTTGGTGGTGTTGTGCGCCACGCGCAGGGTGCCGTCGGCGGAGATGTCCAGGCCGTCGCCGGCCTTCAGGTCGCCGCCGACGAGGGCGACCCGGGAGACGGCACCCGTGCGCAGGTCGACGCGCAGGAGGTCGCCCGCCGTCATGTCGACCGCGAGGAGGTACCGGCCCGCCCGGTCCGCGGTGATGCCGTTCAGGGTGACCGTGCCCGGCGGCTGCGGCCGCAGGGCGGGGGAGAGGTCGTACGCCTCGGTCAACGGGCCGCCGCCGGCGGCCAGCTGGGCCGGGGTCACCCGGTAGACCACCGCGCGGAAGCTGTCCGTCAGGTACGCGGTGCCGTCCGGGGTGACCGTCAGGTCGTTCACGAAGCGGGGGGCGGTCCCGGCGACGTCGAAGCGGGCCAGACGGGCGCCGGTCGCGGTGTCGTACACCGACACCCCGGCGGTGGAGTCGGTGACCCACAGGCGGCCGCGGGCGTCGACGCGCAGGCCGTTCGCCGTGCGGCGGCCGTCGGTGCCGACGGGCAGGAACACCTCCGCCGTGCGCCGGCCGGGGCGGGCCCGGTAGACGGTGCCGTCCGCGTACGAGCCGACGTAGACCGTGTGCGTACGGGGATCGGTGGCGATGCCCTCGGGGTAGACCCGGGCGCCGGGCAGGGTGAACGCCGTGGACACCCGGGCGTCCGCCGCCAGGGCGGGGGCCGGGGCGGCCGCGAGGGTGAGGGTCGCGGCCAAGGCCGTCGCGAGGGCCGTCGCGAAGGCCGCCGTCCTGGCGGACGCCGGGCGCCGGCGGCCGCGCGCGGTCCCGGCCCCAGTCGTGGTCCGTGTGCCGGTCTTCTCCGTCGCGGTCATGGTCATGGCGAGTACGCCCCCGTGTTCGTTCTCTTCTGGATGAGTGGGGGCGAATCTATGTTAGAGCCCTAATGGGCGCAAGGGTCGTAGGATTCCGGGATGACCTCCATGTCCCCCGAGGAGCGCATCGGCTCGCACCTCAAGCGCGCCGAGCAGGCGCTCCTCGCGGCGAAGAACGCGGCCTGCAAACCGGCGGCAGTAACGGTTCCCCAGTACGCCGCGCTGCTCTGGCTCGCCGAGAAGCCCGGCCTCTCCGCCGCCTCGCTCGCCCGGCTGTGCGGGGTGACCCCGCCGACCATGAACACCGTGCTGAAGAACCTCCTGGAGCGCGGGCTCGTCGACCGCACCCCGCACGAGCTGCACCGCAACGTGCTGGAGACCCGCCTCACCGAGGAGGGCCGCGCGGTGATGGAGCTGGCGGACTCCGGCGCGGTGCGGGTGGAACGGGCGCTCGCCGCCGCGTTCAGCGCGGAGGAGCGGGAGCAGTTCATCCGGCTGCTGGGGCGGTGCGCCGAGGTGCTCGACGCCCAGCGCTGAGCGCGCGCGGCGGAACCTCCATCCACTGTGTCCCCCGTCATCTTTTTGCTTGGATTTGGAACTCCGCGGGGGATCCGCGCATCAGAACCAAGGGATCCCCAGCCGTTCCTGCCCTAGGGCAGCCATGACCGTTCGGAGCGAAGTCCGTGCACGAGTACCCGCAGCGCCCTCGGCCGGACGGCCGCCCGTCGTACGAGGAGCATCCGCCCCAGGGGCGTTCCGCCGCCCAGGGGTACGCGCCGCCGTACGCGGATCCGTACCAGGGCCGGCCGGAGTACCAGGGCCGCCCGGAGCAGCCCCCGTACCCCGCCTACCCCGAGTTCCCCGATCCCCCGGCGCCCGGCCCGTACCCCGAGCCCCCGGCGCCGCCGGGGCCCGGGCGTTCCCGGCGCGCGATAGCCGTCGGCGCGGTGGTCGCCCTCGCGCTCCTGCTCGGCGGCGGGGGCTTCGCCGCCTGGAAGCTCGAATGGTTCTCCGGCAACGGCGAGACCGTGAGCTTCGGCAAGAACGCCCCGCCCCCCGCCGCGGAGAAGAAGGCCCCGGACGCCCCGGCGCCCGCCAAGCCGTCCGGTGACCCGGACGTGCTCATGCCGTCCGGGCCGAAGTCCGACTTCAAGCAGACCGCGAAGCTCGACGACGGCACGATCATCGCCAAGACCCGCCTCGCGGGCGTCAAATCGGGCTTCGAGGGCGACGTGTGGGTGTGGGCGCCCAAGGAGTACGACGACCCGAAGTACGCCAAGAGCGGCTTCCCGGTGCTCATCGCGCTCCCCGGCGGCAACGGCTTCCCGGCCAACTACTGGTCCGACCGCAGCCTCGGCCTCCAGAAGGCCATCAGTGACGGCGTCAAGGCCGGCACCAGCCTGCCGTTCGTCGTGATCATGCCGGTGCTCAACCCGGACAACAAGTACTACTACGACGGCGCCGACATCCCCGGCCAGGCCAAGATGGGCACCTGGATCGCCGAGGACGTCCCGGACTTCGCCAAGGCCAACTTCCGCACCTACAAGTCCCGCGACGGCTGGGCCTACATGGGCTCGTCCTCCGGCGCCTTCGTCGGCATGAAGACGGTCCTCCAGCACCCGGACAAGTTCAAGGCCGTGATCGCCAGCGGCGGCGAGATCGTTCCCGACTCCCCGCTCTGGAAGGGCCACCAGGCGGAGATGGACGCGAACAACCCCGAGAAGCTCGCCCAGAAGCTGATCGACGGCAAGGGCCCCGAGGTCCACATCAACTTCCAGGTCGGGACCAAGGAGAGCGGGAAGGACAAGATGCTCGCCTTCCAGCAGAAGTACGGCAAGGGGCCGGTCAAGACGACCATCCGCGACATCCAGAACGGCGAGCACAACGGCTGGCACTACGTCCGGGGCATGCGGGAGGGCTCCCTGGAGTGGATCAGCAAGGTGCTCAAGGCCCCCCAGCCCGCCCCGGCCGGCTGACGCGCGCCCCCTCCCGTCGGCCGGGCCCCGCCGGACCCGCCACCGCCCGCCACCGCCCGGCACCGCCCGCCACCGTCCGGCACCCGCCACCGTCCGGCGCCCGCAGGTCCGTGGCGCCCGCAGGTCCGTGGCGCTCGCCACGTCGCACCCGTCCCAGGCAACCCATCCCGTCGTTCACACCTCTGTAAGAGGTGTAAGGGGGACCGATCGGTCCGACCCGCGCCGGGAACGGGCGCCGGAGAAGGAACGGGACAATTCCGTGCAGCATGACCAGCAAGGCGACGGTGACCCCATGACCGGGGGAACCCGTCGCCCCAAGCGCCTGCGCTTGCTTCTGATCAGCGGTGGGCTCGCGCTCACCCTCGCCGCCGGCGGGGCGGTGGCGTACAAGTACGGCCTCTTCTCGGACATAGGGGAGCCGGTCTCCTTCGGCGGGGCCCACGAGCAGACGGCCGCGGCGTCAACCGCCTCGGACGCCGCCGAGGACCCGGGCGTCCGGCCGGGCGTCCGGATGCCCACCGGTCCGCCGGCCGGCTTCGCCCGCACCAGCCGGCTTCCGGACGGCACCCAGATCGCCATGACCACCCTCACCGGCAAGAAGTCCGGCTTCACGGGCGACGTGTGGGTGTGGGTGCCGAAGGAGTACGACGACCCGAGGTACGCCAAGAGCGCCTTCCCCGTCCTGATCTCCCTGCCCGGCGGCCGCGGCTACCCCACGAACTACTGGGGCACCGGCCCCGGCCTCGGGCTCCAGAAGGCCGTGAGCGACGGGGTGCAGGCCGGGACCAGCCTGCCCTTCGTCCTCGTCATGCCGGTGATCAACGCCGACACCAAACACCACTTCGACGGCTCGGACATCCCCGGAGAGCCCAGGATGGGCACCTGGATGGCCGATGACGTCCCGGATTTCGCGAAGGCCAATTTCCGCACCTTCACCTCCCGCGACGGGTGGGCCTTCATGGGCTCCTCCTCGGGCGGTTTCGGCGCCTTCAAGCACGTCCTCAAGTACCCCGACCGCTTCAAGGCGGCCATCGCGAGCGGGGTCGACGTCGTCCCCGACTCCCCGCTGTGGAAGGGGAACACGCGGGCCATGGACGAGAACAACCCGGAGAAGCTCGCCGCGAAGCTGATCGAGGCCGGCGGCCCGGACGTGTACGTGAACTTCCAGATCGGCACCGCCGAGAGCGGCCGCGACAAGGCCGAGAAGTTCATGAAGGAGTACGGGAAGGGCCCCGTGCACACCCGGCTCCAGGTGATCCAGGATGGTGAGCACAACGGAAAGTCGTACGTACGCGGCATGAGGGAGGGCTCCCTGGCGTGGATCAGCAAGGTGATGGCCGCGCCGACACCCGACCCCGCCGTGCCGTGAGCACCGTGGTGAAGGGGGCGTCGGCCGCCGCGGCCGCGGGCATCATGGCGGTGTTCGCCGTCGCCTTCGTCGAGGCGCCGGGAGACCGCCCGGTGCACCCCTTCCCCACCGTCGGCGTGCTCATGGCCAACGGCGAGCACTGGTGCACGGCGAGCGTCGTCGACAGCCCCGAGGGCAACGTCGTCGCCACCGCCGCCCACTGCGTGGCCCCGGCGGGCGAGGACGGGGAGCCGGGCGAGGTCGCCCACGACGGCCTGGCGATCGGCGAGCTCGCGTTCGCCCCCGCGTTCTCCGGGGAGGGCTCCGGCACCCAGCCGCTGGGCGTCTGGAAGGTCCGGTCGATCCACGTGGACGAGCGCTGGACGAAGTGGGGCGAGGACACCGCCGACTTCGCCTTCCTCACCATCGCCCCGGACGCGGACGGGCGCAGCGTCCAGGAGGCCGTGGGCGGGCGCGGCGAGGCCCCGGCGCCGGACTGGACCTCCGGGTACGACCGGGACGTGACCGTCGTCGGCTACCCGGAGTCGGAGCACAACCCGCAGAACAAGCCCGTCTCCTGCACCACCCAGACCCGCCACGACGAGGAGGACCCCGACATGCTCTACATCAGCTGCGCGGGGTTCTGGACGGGCACCAGCGGCAGCCCCTGGATCGCCGACCGGGGCGGCCCGGGGCAGCCGGGGCGGCTGATCGGCGTGCTGAGCGGCGGGGACACGGACGTGGACTCCACGGCCGCCGTCTTCGACGAGCACGCCAAGGTTCTGTACGAGCGGGCCGCGCGGGGCTGAGCGGCGGCCGCCGGGCCGGGCGGGCCGGGCGGCCGGGCCCGGGGGACGCACCCCCCAGCGGCGCCGTGCGGTGGCTATCCGCGGCGCTCCGTACTGACGATCACGCCCACCGCCGCCACGACGATCGCGCCGCCGAGCAGGATCGGCCAGGTCAGGGCCTCGTCGAGGATCAGCGCGCCGAGTGCCACGGCCACGACCGGGTTGACGTACGCGTACGTGCCCACCAGCGACAGCGGAGCCGCCTGCAGCAGCCACACGTACGCGGTGAAGGCGATCAGCGAGCCGAAGAGGACCAGGTAGCCGAGGGCCAGCCAGGACGCGGTGGAGAACGCGGCCGGGTCCAGCCCGCGGTGCTCGCCGCGCAGCAGGCCCACGAGCACCCCGCCGGCCCCGCCCGCGACCATCTGGTACGCGGAGCCCGTGAAGGGATTGCCCGGCAGGCTCAGCTTCGACGCCGAGAACGAGCCCAGCGACCACAGCACCGAGGCCGCCAGCACCAGCAGGACCCCCGTCAGCCGCACCTCGCCGCTGAACCCGGGAGCGGTCAGCACGGTGAGCCCGGCGAGACCGACGAGCACACCGGCCAGGGTGCGCAGCGGCGGCCGGTCCCCGCTGCCCGCCCGCAGGACCACCAGCCACATCGGTACCGCCGCCACCAGGAGCGCGGCGAGGCCGGAGGGCACGTCGGTCTCGGCGAGGACGACCAGGCCGTTGCCGCCGAGGACCAGCAGCAGCCCGACCAGGACGGCCGAGCCGAGCTGGGCGCGGGTGGCCTTGAGCGCGGCCGGACCGTACCGCCAGGCGACGAGGGCGGCCAGCACCAGCCCGGCCGTGATGAAGCGCGCTCCGGCGGAGAGGAACGGGGGCATCGTCCCGACGACGATCCGGATGCCGAGGTAGGTCGAGCCCCAGAGGACGTAGACGAGACCGAGCGCGGTCCAGACGGCGCCGGTGGTCTGCCGGCGCGGGGCGCCCGCGGGCGCGCGCCGCGTCGGCGATGAGGTGGGCATGACCAGATCCTAGGGTCGTCGGGGTGCGTGGTTCCCGGGGTCGTCCGGCCCCGGCCGTCAGCCCTTGAGCAGGCCGTTCAGCTCGCCGTACGGGAGGGAGCGGCCGAGCGGGCCGTAGGTGCCGTCGGAGACCAGCTCCTCGGCGGCGCGGCGGACGACGGCGTACGCGGCCTCGGCCACCCAGGAGCCGAGGCTCACGCGGGACACGCCGAGGGCGCCGAGGGCGGCCACGGAGGGGGCGCCCGGACCGGCGAGCACGTTGAGCGGGGCGTCGATGCCCCGGGCGAGCTCGGCGACCGCGGCCGGGTCGGTCACGCCGGGTACGAAGATGCCGGAGGCGCCGGCCCGGAGGTAGGCGGCGGCGCGGGCCAGGGTCTCGTCGAGGCGGGTGGCGGGGTCGCCGAGGCCGAACAGGAACGTGTCGATGCGGGCGTTGACGAACAGCGGGACCCCGGCGGCGTCGGCGGCGGCGCGGGCGGCGGCCAGCCGCTCGGCGTGCTCGGCGGGCGGGCGGTTGCCGTCCTCGATGTTGACGCCGACCGCGCCGGCGGCCAGGACCCCGGTGACGGTCTCGCCGACGGCGGCGGCGTCGGCGCCGAAGCCGCCCTCGATGTCGGCGGTGACGGGCACGTCGACGGCGGCGGCCACGCGGGCGATCAGGTCGAGGGCCCGCTCGCGGGACAGGGCGTCGCCGTCGGGGGACCCGAGGGACCAGGCGACGCCGGCGCTGGTGGTGGCGACGGCGGGCGCGCCGGCGGCCTCGACGAGACGGGCACTGGCCACGTCCCAGGCGTTGGCGAGGGCGAGGGGCGCGGCGGGGGTGTGCAGGCGTGCGAAGGCGCCGGCCAGGGAGGCGAGGTCCGTGTGCGTGGTCATGGGCGCAGTCCACCAGACGGGCCGGGCGCGGGCTCGCGATTTTCCGACGCCTGCGTCCGCCGCCGCCGGTTCCGCCGCGTCCGCCGGTTCCCCCGCGTCCGCCGGTTATGCCGCGTCCGCTGCGTCGGCCGCGTCCGCGGGGCGGGGGCGGGCGGTCGGGTTACGGGGCCAGGTCCGTCGTGGCGCCCGCGCCGCACAGCGGGACCACCGCCGTGCGGCCCCGCAGGGGGTCGTCGGGGGCGGACGGGCCGACGGCCGCCCAGCAGGCCGCCGCCGTCGGCTCCACGAAGAGGCCGCGCCGGGCCAGGTCCCGCCGGGCCTCCCGCAGGCGTCCCTCCGGGACGGTCAGGAAGGTGCCGCCCGAGGCGCGGACGGCGGCCAGGATCTGCCGGGCCCGCGGCGGCGCCGGGATCGCGATGCCCTCGGCGAGGGTGGGCCGCTGCGGCGCCGGGGCGGCGTCCTCGGAACCGGCGGCGAAGGCCGCGGCCAGCGGGGCCACCGCCTCCGCCTGGACGGCGATCAGCGCGGGCGGCCGGACCCCGCGCCGGGACAGCTCCGCCACCGCGAGCGCGGCGCCGAGCAGCAGGGTGCCGTTGCCCACCGGGACGACCAGGACCTCCGGCAGCCGGCCGCCGAGCTCCTCCCACACCTCGTACACGTACGTCTTCGTGCCGTGCAGGAAGTACGGGTTGAAGACGTGGCTCGCGTAGAAGACCCCCGGCCCGTCGGCGGCCTCCCGGGCCGCGGCCGCGGCGGCCTCGCGGCCGCCGGGGACCACCCGTACCGCCGCGCCGTGCGCCCGCATCCGACCGGTCTTCTTCTCCGAGGTGCCCTCGGGCACGAAAACTTCACAATCGAGTCCGGCCCGGGCGCAGTAGGCCGCCACCGAGGTCCCCGCGTTGCCGCTGCTGTCCGCCACGACCCGCTCCGGAGCCAGCCGCCGGGCCACCTCGGCGAGCATCACGGCGCCCCGGTCCTTGAACGACAGCGTGGGCATCAGGAAGTCGAGCTTGGCGTGAATCCGCTCGGCCAGGGGCACCAGCGGAGTGTGGCCCTCCGCGAGCGACACGGAGAACGCCCCCGGCAGCGGCAGCGCCGGCCCGTACCGCCACAGGGAGTTGGGTCCCGAGGCGGGATCCAGCACGGCCGCCGGATCCGGCGTGAAATCGAGGTCCCACGGCCCCGAGCAGACCGGGCAGCACCAGGGGGCGGTCCGGACGTCGGCGCGGGTGCCGTCCTCGGCACAGACGTAACCGGGGAGTGCGTGCGTCATGTGCGGAGCGCCTTTGCTCAATCATGGCCGTTGTATGGCACGGATGTTACGCGTCCGTTGTCCTCTTGTGGGAAGCGCTGACGGTGGGTCAATCTTTCGAGGGCGGCGCCCCGCTGGGCCGAATGCCTTGTCATGAGCATGGCTAAACCTGTGCCCATCCCCACCCGTACGGCACCGCCCCACCCCCCGCAGCGCACCACCTATGAGGAGGACCCCTCACATGTCCGTGATGCGTCACACCCGCCGGAAGATCACCGGCATCAGCGCGATCGCCGTCGCGGCCCTCGCGCTCGGCGCGGCCGCCGCGCTCCCCGCCTCGGCGGCCGACAGCGGCGCACTGGGCGTCATCGAGAACGCCGGAGCCGCCGGGTCCGTCCCCGGCAGCTACATCGTGACCCTGAAGGACACCGCGGCCCGCTCCACCGCCGACAGCGGCAAGGCCGTCGCCAAGCGCTACGGAGCGAAGATCGACCGCACCTACAGCGCGGCCCTCAACGGCTACTCCGTCGAGGTCTCCGAGGCGCAGGCCAGAAAACTCGCCGCCGACCCCGCGGTGAAGTCCGTCGTGCAGAACCGCACCTTCACGGTCGACGCCACCCAGCCCAACCCGCCGTCGTGGGGCCTGGACCGCATCGACCAGCGGGCGCTGCCGCTGAACCAGAGCTACACCTACCCGGACAAGGCCGGTGAGGGCGTCACCGCGTACATCATCGACACCGGCGTCCGGATCACCCACCAGGACTTCGGCGGGCGCGCCACCTACGGCTACGACGCCATCGACAACGACAACACCGCCCAGGACGGCCACGGCCACGGCACGCACGTCGCCGGCACCGTCGGCGGCGGCGCGTACGGCGTGGCCAAGAAGGCCAAGATCGTCGGCGTCCGCGTGCTCAACAACCAGGGCTCCGGCACCACCGCCCAGGTCGTCGCCGGCATCGACTGGGTGACCGCGAACGCCGTCAAGCCGGCCGTGGCCAACATGTCGCTCGGCGGCGGCGCGGACTCCGCGCTCGACACCGCCGTCCGCAACTCCATAGCCTCCGGCATCACCTACGCCGTGGCGGCGGGCAACGAGACGGCCGACGCCTCGACCAAGTCCCCGGCGCGCGTCGCCGAGGCCATCACGGTCGGCGCCACCACCAACACGGACGCGAAGGCCAGCTACTCCAACTTCGGCTCCGTCCTGGACATCTTCGCGCCGGGCTCCTCGATCACCTCCTCGTGGGGCACGGGCGACACCGCCACCAACACCATCTCCGGCACGTCGATGGCCTCGCCGCACGTCGCGGGCGCGGCCGCGATCTACCTGTCGCTGAACCCGGGCAGCACCCCCGCCCAGATCTCCGCGGGCCTCGTCGCCGCCGCCACCCCGAACGTGGTGACCAGCCCCGGCACCGGCTCCCCGAACCGCCTGCTCTACATCGGCGCCGGCACCACCCCGCCCGGACCGGGCACGCGCTTCGAGAACCTGAACGACTACGCGATCGCCGACAACGCCACCGTCGAGTCGCCGATCACCGTCAGCGGGATCTCCGGCAACGCCCCGGCCACGCTGAGCGTTCCGGTCGACATCAAGCACACCTACGTCGGTGACCTGAAGGTCGACCTCGTCGCCCCGGACGGCACCGTCTACAACCTGCGCAACCGCACCGGCGGCAGCGCGGACAACATCATCCAGACCTTCACCGTGAACGCCTCCTCCGAGGTCGCCAACGGCGTCTGGAAGCTCCGGGTCGCCGACCTGGCGAACGCCGACGTCGGCAAGATCGACTCCTGGGCGCTCCAGTTCTGAGGAACGCCGGGGACAGCAGTGACTGAGCCGCGATGAACGTGCAGGGGCGACCGGGGGGCCGGTCGCCCCTGCTGCGTACCATTCGCGCATGCGTTCGCGTCTTCGCGCGAGCGCGGCCCGCCCCGATGGAGTTCCCCGCCCCGTGAGCATTCCGCCGCCCCCGCCCTCCGGACCGGGCCCCTGGGCCCCGCCGTCGCCGCCGTACGCGTGGGGGCCGCCGCCGCCCCACGGGCCGGCGGCTCCGGCGCTCAACGGGTTCGCGCTCGCCTCGCTCCTCGTGGGGCTGCTCTGCTTCCCGCCGCTCGGCATCGTCTTCGGCGTCGTGGCCCTCGTACAGATCGCCGGCGGACGCCAGCGGGGCAAGGCGCTCGCGGTCACCGGCCTCGCGGTGTCGGTGCTGGCGACCGGCGTGCTCGCCCTCACCGCCGGCCCGGTCCTGACGGCCGTCGGCGACCGGCTCGACGCGGCCTCGCGGTCCGCCGGCGCGGAGGGCGCGGCGACCGCCATGGAGGACCTGTCCGCCGGCGACTGCTTCACCGTCCCCGGCGGGGACCTGACGGGCCGCCGGGCGCTGATGTACCCGGTGGACTGCGCGGAGCCCCACCACGCCGAGGTGACCTCCTCCGGTCCGTTCGTCCCGGCCGTCACCGACCCCGCCGGTTCGCCGGCCGCGGACGCGCAGGCGCAGCAGGAGTGCTGGAAGGCCCAGGACGCGTACGCGATGGACAGCTGGGCGCTGCCGGCGAACGCCGAGATGTACTACTTCGCCCCCTCGCGCCAGTCCTGGGACGAGGGCGACCGGCAACTGCTCTGCGTGATCGGCACGACCCCG
The DNA here is from genome assembly GCF_055587105.1 of Streptomyces sp. NPDC048461. NCBI lineage: Bacteria > Bacillati > Actinomycetota > Actinomycetes > Kitasatosporales > Streptomycetaceae > Streptomyces > Streptomyces sp. NPDC048461. Next base: position 24,870 of record NZ_JBVJGW010000001.1, read on the forward strand.
CGGGAGCACAGCGGCAGCCTGCGCAGGGACCGGGCGTCGCTCACCGCCGAGCAGGCCGAGTTCCTGACGGCGGCCAACGCCGTCGACCTCGCCTTCGGCCGGGCCCCCGAGGAGGACGTGGCGGACGCGCTGCCGGAGCACCGGGCGTGGGCGCTGGAGGTGTGGGCCGCGCTGGGCGACGAGGCCGCGGTGCTGCAACGGCACGCGGACCGGCCGGCGATCGGCCGGGCGGCGCGGGCGCAGCTCAAGGAGGTCGAGGCCGCCCGTGCGGGGTGGCAGCGGGCCGCGCAGGCGAAGACGGCGGCGGAGTTCGACCGGACGTGGGAGCAGGCCGCGGACGCGATGTCGGTCCGGACCGAGAAGGCGCTGCGCGGGGCGTACGGGCTGTCGACGACGGTTCCGGACTGGCTGGAGGAGGACCTCCAGGGGCCGGGCGGTGGCGGTTCGGGCGGCTCCGGAGGCAGGCCCCCGACGCAGTCCGCCTGACGTCGACGGGGTGACGCGCGGTAACGGGTTTGAGTGACCTGGCTTCATCACTTCGGGTGAAACTCTGGCCCTTGCTTGCGATGGACAACCGTAGGTTGCCAGGCTGTAGCTGTCTGTCAACCTGATGGGAGTGGCCAGTGACTTTCGGTGAGCAGCCGGCCTATCTGCGCGTGGCCGGGGATCTCCGACGGAAGATCGTCGACGGTTCCCTGCCCCCGCACGCCCGGCTCCCTTCGCAGGCCCGCATCCGCGAGGAGTACGGGGTCTCCGACACCGTTGCGCTGGAGGCCCGCAAGGTCCTGATGGCGGAGGGGCTCGTCGAGGGCCGGTCCGGTTCGGGGACGTACGTACGGGAGCAGCCGGTGCCGCGGCGGGTCGCGCGCTCCGGCTACCGCACGGGAGGCACCTCGACGCCCTTCCGGCAGGAGCAGGCGGAGTCCGGCGCGCGCGGCACGTGGGAATCGCGCAGCGAGCAGGAGTCCGCCCCGGCGGAGATCGCCGAACGGCTCGGCATCGAGCCGGGCGAGCGGGTCATGCGGACGCGGTACGTCTACCGCGACGCGGGGGAGGCGATGATGCTGTCGACCTCCTGGGAACCCCTCGCCGTCACCGGCCGGACCCCGGTGATGCTGCCGGAGGAGGGCCCGCTGGGCGGCTCGGGCGTCGTCGACCGGATGGCCGCCATCGACGTCGTCGTGGACAACGTGGTGGAGGAGGTCGGCGCGCGGCCCGGCCTGGCGGAGGAACTCCTGCAACTGGGCGGGGTGCCGGGACACGTGGTGCTGGTGATCGGGCGTACGTACTTCGCGTCCGGCCGCGCCGTGGAGACGGCCGACGTGGTGGTCCCGGCGGACCGCTACCGCCTGGCCTACCACCTGCCGGTGAGGTGAACCGCGGCGCCCGGTGAGCCGCGGCGCCCGGTGAGCCGCGGCGCCCCGTGAACCGCGGCGCCCCGTGAACCGCAGCGCCCGGTGAGCCGCAGCGCCCCGCACCGCCGCCGGCCGCGCTGACGCCGACCGCGCCGCGGTCCCGCCCGCCGCGGCGGGCGGGACCGTACCGGTGAGCGGACAGGGGCGCGCGGACGGCGTAACGCCGCGGTGACGCGGCGGGCGCCGACGTAACCGGCGGGCAACGCCGCGGAGTGACGGGCCGTCACGGCGCGGGCCTACCTTCCGGCGGTATGACCGACACCGCCACCCCTGCCCCCGCGCCCGCGGCGGAGCCCCGCCGGTACGCGAAGCTCGCCGCCGACGAGAGCCGCGAGGACTACTCGCTCCGGTACGCGCCCCACTCGTTCCGCCGCTGGGGACCCGGCACCGTCGCCGGCACCGCCCTCGGGGGGATCGCCTACCTCGCCGACTTCGCCATCGGCGCGTCCATCGTCTTCGCCTACGGGTTCACCAGCGGCGCCGCCGCGATCCTGGCCGCCGCCGCGGTCATCTTCCTGACCGGCATCCCGATCGCCCGCGCGTGCGCGACGTACGGCCTGGACATGGACCTGGTGACGCGCGGCGCCGGGTTCGGGTACTTCGGGTCGACGCTGACGTCCCTCATCTACGCCTCCTTCACCTTCATCTTCTTCGCCCTCGAAGGCTCGATCATGGCCCAGGCCATGCACCAGGCCTTCGGGCTGCCGGTCGAGATCGGCTACCTCGTCACCACCCTCATCGTGATCCCGATCGTCTTCCGCGGCATGGGCGCGCTCGCCAAGGTGCAGGCCTGGACCCAGCCCGTCTGGCTGATCGGGCTCGTGCTGCCCTTCCTCGTACTGGCCTTCGAGGCCCCCGGTGCCTGGGGCGCCTTCACCGGTTTCGGCGGTACCGAGGGCGCCGGCTCCGGCTTCTCCTGGATCGGCTTCGGCTTCGGCACGGGCATCGCCCTCTCGCTCATCGCGCAGATCGGGGAGCAGGCCGACTACCTGCGGTTCATGCCCGCCAAGACCCCGGCCAACAGCCGGAAGTGGAACCTCGCCGTGCTCGCCGCGGGCCCCGGCTGGGTGATCATCGGGGCCGCGAAGCAGCTCGGCGGCGCCTTCCTCGCCTTCGTGGCGCTGGAGGCCGTGGGCAAGACCCACGCGCTGGAGCCGATCGCCCCGCAGATCGAGGCCCTGCGGCCCTGGCTCGGCGGCCTCGCGCTGCCCGCCGCCGCGCTGTTCGTGATCGTCTCCCAGGTCAAGATCAACGTCACCAACGCCTACAGCGGCTCGCTGTCCTGGTCGAACTTCTTCTCCCGGATCACGCACCGTCACCCGGGCCGGGTCTGGTACATCTTCCTCAACCTCGGCATCGCGCTGACGCTGATGGAGCTGAACATGTTCGCCATGCTCGGCAAGCTGCTCGGCTTCTACTCCAACGTCGGCATCGCCTGGATCGCCGCCGTCGCCGCCGACCTCGTGATCAACAAGCGGCTCGGACTCAGCCCGCCCTACATCGAGTTCAAGCGCGCCTACCTCTACGCCGTCAACCCGGCGGGTTTCGGCGCGATGGTGATCGCCTCCACCGTCTCGATCCTCGCCTTCTTCGGACTCTTCGGCACCTACGCCGAGGCCTTCTCGACCTTCATCGCGGCCGGACTCGCCCTCCTGCTGTGTCCGTTGATCGCATGGATGACCAGCGGCAAGTACTACCTGGCCCGGCCGAACGCGGTGAACGGACCGGACGCCGCCGTCGCCGACATCACCGCGACGCACGACTGCGCGGTCTGCGAGACGGCGTACGAACTCCCGGACATCGCCGACTGCCCCGTCCACGCGGGCCCGGTCTGCTCGCTCTGCTGCTCCCTCGACGCGACCTGCGGGGACGCCTGCCGCAAGGTGCCGCCGGGCGGGGCGGTGCTCCTTCCCCTGCCCTCCGTGCGCCCCGTCTGAACCGGCGCGCACGGCCCACTCGTACGCATGGCCGGATGCGTACGCCTGGGAGGTACCTCTTCGTGAAAAACCGTATCCGCTGAGTAAGGGTCGGGCGTAAGCTCGGGCATATGCGCAATGCGGTTTCCCGGTCAGGCACGTCGGCGGAGGGTGAAACGCGATGAACGACAGCGGTGCCCTGCTCCCGTGGCTGGTCATACGTCAGGACGACAACGGCAACCGCTACCGGGTGGGCCGGTACCCCACCCGGGCCGAGGCCCAGAAGGTCGCCGACAGTCTCGACGACCGAGGACACAAACAGCTCTACTGGGTCGAGCGGATCGGTCAGACCGCCACGATGAACTGAGCGGCGTCGCAGCTGTCGCGACGCTGGCATAGGCTCCGCCCCATGACTGAACGCGTGGTCGTGGGCGGAGCCCTTTGTCATGAGGGCCGCCTGCTGGCCGCCCGCCGCAGCGCACCTCCCGAGCTGGCGGGCCGCTGGGAGCTGCCGGGCGGGAAGGCCGAGCCGGGCGAGTCCGTCCCCGAGGCGCTGGTCCGCGAACTGCGCGAGGAGCTCGGCGTCGAGGCCGAGCCGCTGGAGCGCATCCCGGGGGAGTGGCCGCTGAAACCCGGCCTCGTCCTGCACGTGTGGACCGCGCGGCTGCTCTCGGGGGAGCCCGCCCCGCTGGAGGATCACGACGAGCTGCGCTGGCTGCGGCCGGACGAGCTGGACTCGGTGGACTGGCTCGACCAGGACCGCCCGGCGGTCGCCGAGGCCGGGCGGCGGCTGCGCGACGGCAATGCGGGCGGGGCCGGTGCCGGAGGGGCCGGTGCCGGCGGCCGGGGTGCCGTCGGGGGCGCCCGCGGGGGCGCGTGACGCGCACGCTGTAGGCCGTATGCGCCACAGTGCGCCGGTGGTGGCGGATCGAGTGGTACGACGCCCCAAATATCGGGTATGTCGCTATTAATCCCTATCTCGTCCCTCTTTCGTCCCCGACGAACCGGACTGGGGTCACTGCTGGCCCGGGAAGTGATCGGCGTGATCGACACAGACGGTGAGTGCGCCGAGTGGGCTTTCCCCGCCGAGCCCGGCGCCGTCCGCACCGCCCGCCACGCCGTGCGCGGCACCCTCCGGGACTGGGGCCTGGACTCCGTCGGCGATGTGACCGTCCTGCTGGTCAGCGAGCTCGTCACCAACTCCCTCCGGTACGCGTCGGGCCCCATCGGGGTCCGCCTGGAACGGCGCAATCCGGCCGCCGAGGGCGCTCCCGGCGGCCCCGCGCTCCTCGTGGAAGTTTCCGATCCGCTTCCGGATCCGCCCCGCGAACGGGTCGCCCGGCCGGACGACGAGGGGGGTCGCGGACTGCACCTCGTCGCGGTCTCGTCACAGCGCTGGGGGACCCGCCACGGGAAGTCGGGCAAGACCGTGTGGTTCGAGTTGGCTCTTCCTGGTGAGTAACAAGGTGAAGGGTGACCGACGATCACACGACGTGGCTCAAAAGCAACGGGACCTTTTTGTGATCGTGAACGCCGTGCCGTCAGGGGCCGTGGTGCTGAATACTTCGGTCAGGCCGGTCCGGTTGCGGTGAGCTGGAGGGGACGGTCGCGTGAGCGAGATACCTGCGCAGGCACATGATTCCGACGTGCCCGGGGAGACATGGCACGACTCCCTGTGGCACAGCAGTCCGCCTGGCTCGATATATGACTACATAAAGGTTGCTTCCTTCTCGATCGGGCCGGACGGCCTGATCGACCAGTGGAGCCTGCGCGCCGAGGAGCTGTTCGGGCTGTCGGCGTCCCAGGCCGTGGGCCGGGACCCGGTGGACGCGTTCATGCCGGCCGATCTGCGGGCGGGCGCGCACCGCCGGGTCGCCGAGATCCTCGACGGCAAGGAGTGGACGGGCCTGATCCCCTTCCGCATCCCCGGCGGGGCCGGCGCGCACGGCGTGGCCGAGATCTACGTGATGCCCACGCAGACCGAGGCGTCCGAGCGGGCCGCGCTGTGCGTCGTCGTCGACGTGCGCGCGCTACGGCGGATCGAATCCGATCTGGCGGCCTCGCAGGCGATATTCGGCCAATCTCCCTTCGGGTTCCTGCTCTTCGGCACGGACCTCACCGTGCAGCGGGCCAACCGCCGCTTCGCCACGGTCTTCGGAGGCGCCGCCGAGGAGCACCGGGGCCGGACCGTGCACGACTACCTGCCGGCGCACGAGGCCGACCGGATGGCCGACGCCCTGCGCCGGGTCCTGGACAGCGGGGAGTCCGTCACCGACCTCCGGATCACCGGGGCCGCCCCCGGCAGCCGGGAGAACCGCCACTGGTCCATCAACCTCTACCGGGTCCACGGCGGCACCGGCCGGCCCATCGGCGTCGCCGGCATCGGCACCGACGTCACCCGCCGCCACCTCGCCGCCCGCGAGGCCGCCGGGGTCCGGCGCAACCTCGCCCTGCTCAACGAGGCCGGCCACCGGATCGGGAACTCCCTCGACCTGGAGACCACGGCCCGGGAGCTCCTGGACGTGACCGTCCCGGGCTTCTGCGACCTGGCCGCCGTCGACCTCTACCAGGGCCTGCTGCTCGGCGACGACGACCGCCCCGCCCGGCCGCAGGGCCCCGGGGTGCCCTCGCTGCCCGGCCAGGGCGCGGGCCGGGCGCCGTCCGCGCCGCTGCGGCGGGTCGCCTTCGCCTCGGCCGTGTCCGACGCCCCGCTGTCGGGGCCGGGCGCGCTGGTGTCCGTAGGGGAGATCCACCGCTACCCGGCCGGGTCGCCGGGCGCGCTCGCCCTGCGGACGGCCCGGCCGCGGCTCATCGAGCGGGGCGGACCGGAGGACCTCGTCCAGTCGACGCTGATCGTGCCGATGGTCGCCCACGACACGGTCGTCGGCGTCGCGCAGTTCTCCCGTACGAAGGGCAGCGAGCCCTTCGGCGAACGCGACCGGGCGGTCGCCGTGGAACTCGCCGCACGGGCCGCCGTCTGCATCGACAACGCCCGCCTCTACCGGCGCGAGCACGAGCGGGCGCTGATACTGCAGCGCAGCCTGCTGCCGCCCGGCGACCCGGAGGCGGCCGGCCTCGACATCGCCTGCCGGTACCTGCCGGGGAACGCGGCGACCGAGGTCGGCGGGGACTGGTTCGACGTCATCGAACTGCCCGGCCACCGCACGGCCCTGGTCGTCGGCGACGTGATGGGCCGCGGACTGCGGGCCGCCGTCGCCATGGGCGAGCTGCGGACCGCCGTACGGACCCTGGCGCTGCTGGACCTGGAACCGGCGGAGGTGCTCACCGCCCTGGACGAGGTCGCCCGCGGGCTCGGCGCCCCCGGCGGCTCCCAGCAGGCCTCCCGGGCGGCCCTGCACTCGCGGGACGCGGACCGCTCCGAGGTGTACCTGGCCACCTGCGTCTACGCGGTCTACGACCCGGTCACCCGCCGCTGCACCATCGCCAACGCCGGCCACATGCCGCCCGTCCTGGTGGAGCCGCCCGACGAGGACGGCGTACCGCGGCCCGCGCTCCTGCTGGAGGTGCCGCCCGGCATGCCGCTGGGGGTGGGCGGGGAACCCTTCGAGGAGGTCGAGGTGGAACTGCCCGAGGGGGCGCTGCTCGCCCTGTACACCGACGGGCTCGTGGAGTCCCGCGACCACCCCCTGGAGGAGGGGCTGCGCGGCCTGCGGGCGGCGCTGGCGGATCCGGTGCGCCCGCTGGAGGACGTCTGCGACCACGTCCTGAACACCCTCGACACCCGGCACGGGGAGGACGACATCGCGCTCCTCATGGCCCGCGTCCAGGGCCTGCCCGTGGACGCCGTCGGCGACTGGCAGCTGCCCCGCGAGGCCCGCTCGGTGGGCCGGGCACGGGAGTTGGCCCGGGCCAAGCTGCCGGCGTGGGGCCTGGAAGGGCTGCTGGACACCACGGAACTGCTGGTCAGCGAGCTCGTGACGAACGCCCTGCGGTACGGCGAGGGGGAGATCCGGCTGCGCCTGCTGCTGGACCGCACCCTGGTCTGCGAGGTCTGGGACGCGAACCTGGTGCAGCCCAGGCGGCGCCGGGCCCGCGACACGGACGAGGGAGGCCGCGGCCTCCAGCTGGTCGGCCTGCTCTCGGCCGGGTGGGGCACGCGGCGCACGCACCGGGGCAAGACGGTGTGGTTCGAGCTCCCGCTGCCCGGCGCGGTGGCCGACGCGGTCGCCGAGCTGTCGGCGGAACAGCTGCTGAGCATGTACGGGGGGTAGGGCGCGGGCCGGGGCGGGCCGGGCCGGGGCCGCTGCGGCACCGCCGCGGTGGCGGCCCCGGCCCCGCCCGGCCGGGCCCCCGCCGCGGGGGCGCGCCGCCGCGGCGGGATCCCCGTACCGGCGGGCGGGCCCGTCCCGGTGGCGCTCAGGCGGCGCGGCCCTGCTTGAGCGCGGCGAGGCGGGCCTCGATCTCCGAGGTCTTCCCGAGGTCGTCCAGGGACTCGAACTGCGCGTCCAGCGAGGACGCCGCCAGCTCCTGCTTGCCCAGCGCCATGGCCTCCTCGCGGCGGACCTTCTCCTCGAAGCGGTTCAGGTCGCTCGTCGGGTCCATGACGTCGATGTTCTTCACCGCGTCCATCATCGTGTTCTGCGCCTGCGCGGTCTTGGCCCGCGCCACCAGCTCGTCCCGCTTGGCCTGGAGCTCCGTCAGCTTGTTCCGCATGGAACCGAGGCCCGACTTGAGCTTGTCGACCACCTCCGTCTGGGCGGCGATCGTCGGCTCCGCCGTCTTCGCCTCCTTCTCCGACTGGAGCTGGCGGCCCAGCGCCACCTTCGCGAGGTTGTCGAACTTGTCGGCGTCCGCCGCCGCCCCCGACGCGCGCAGCCCGTCGGCCTTCCGGCTCGCCGCGAGGGCCTTGCCGCCCCACTCGGAGGCCGCCTCCACGTCCTCCGTGTGGTCCGCCTCCAGCATCCGCAGGTTGCCGATCGTCGTCGCGACCGCCTGCTCCGCCTCCGAGATGTTGTTCGTGTAGTCGCGGATCAGCTGGTCCAGCATCTTCTGCGGATCCTCCGCCTGGTCCAGCAGCGCGTTGATGTTGGCCTTGGCGAGCTGGGTGACGCGGCCGAGGATGGTCTGCTTGCTCATGGTGGGTCTCTCCTGGTGGGGATGGTGTGCCGGGTGGGGGAGGGACGGTGGTGGGTGGCGCCGCGGGCCCGGTGGTGCCGGGGCCCCGCCCCGTGCGTTCAGAAGCGGCCGCCGCCGCCCATGCGGCCACGGGTGCCGCCTCCGCCGAAGGAGCCGGGACCGCGGCCCCCGCGGCCGCCTCCGCCTCCGCCGAAGCCTCCGCCCCCGCCGAAGCCGCCGCCGCCCCGGAGGAGCTCGCCGAGGATGATCCCGCCGAGTATGGCGCCGCCCCGGCCGCCGCCGGAGCTCCGGCCGCCGTACGGGTCCTGGTAGCCCCGTACGTCCTGCTCCGCCAGCTGCTGCGCCTGCCGCGCCAGGGAGTCCGCCTGCTGGGCCTCCGCCAGCGCGCCCGACGGGTCGGCGGACGTCAGGGTCCCCGCCCGCTCCAGGTGCCGGCCCGCCTCCGCCAGCCGGGTGCGGGCCTGGCTGCCGACCGCGCCCCGGCTGGTGGTGATGTAGTCCGTCGCGGCGCCGATCGCACTGCGGGCCGACAGCAGGGCCTGGTCCAGCAGGGCCGCCGCGCGCTGGCGCCCCGACTCCCGCTCGCGCGCCCCGGCCAGCGCCTCGTCCAGGGCCGCGTCCGCCTCCTCGACCCGGCGCAGGGCGTCGATCGGGTCGTACCGTCCGGCCGCCTGCTCCTGCCGTACGTCGGCCAGTACCGCCTCCGCCCGGCCGATCCGGCCCCGCAGGTCCGCCGTCGACGTGCCCTCGGCGGTGCCGGTCAGCAGCCCGCGGGCGTCCGCGAGGTCCGTGTCGGCCTCGTTCAGGGCGCCCGGCAGCTTCCCGGCCGCCTCCGCCAGCTCCTGGGCCCGCCGCTCCACCGCGTCGACCAGGGTCGCCGCCTGGTCCACCGCGCCCTCGGCGGCCCGTACGTGCACGGCCGCCCGGCCGTTGTCGCCGGCGTCGACCGCGGCGTGCGCCTCGCCCAGGCTGGTCGTCGCGAACAGCAGCCGGTCCTCCGCCTGTTCCGGGTTGGAGGCGACCGGCGCCGACGCGGAGTCCGCGTACCGGCCGGCCAGCGCCGTCAGGGTGGCCACGGCCGTGGTGGTGCGCCCGGCCAGCGCCCGGAAGTGCAGCTCCACGGTGGCCAGGGCCTGCGGGGCGTTCTTCTCCAGGTCCCGCAGCCGGTCGAAGTCGGCGGACTCGGCGTCGAGGCGCCGGCTGGCCTCCGTGCACCGGGCGACGATCTCGTCGAGCATCCGGCGCCGGGTCGCGTCGTCCTCCGGGTACGCGTCGTCCAGCTGCTGGCGCAGCCGGAAGGCGTGGGTCAGCTCGCCCTTGGCGTACTCCACGGCCGCGGTGAAGGGAGCCGCCGCCTCGTCGCCGAACTGGGCCGAGGCGAAGCCGAGTTCCTCCGTACTGGTGCGGATCGCGTCGTCGGTCTCCACCAGCAGCGCCTTGGCCCGGGAGTCCAGCTCCGGCAGCGGGAGCTGCCCCGCTCCGCCGCCGCCCCAGCCCTGCCCGGTGCCCGTACCGCGCCCGGCGCCGTCGCCGCGGCGCTTGCGGCGGGTGTACGCGTACGCCCCGAGGGCGCCGGCCGCGCCGACCGCCACCACCGGGAGCACGAAGTCCCCGGCCCCGGTGTGCCCGCTCTCCCCGCCGCCGGGGTCCGCCGGACCCGGGGTGATGGCGGGCGCGGGAACGGGCAGCCCGCCGAGCACGGCGTTGTAGCCGTCGGCCGCGCCGATCGCGGCGCCCGCCCAGTCGTTCTGCCGCAGGGCGGGCTCGATGGCGGTCCGGGCGACCGTCGCGAGCTGTTCCTCGGTGAAACCGGACGCGGCGTCGGCCGAATAGGCGTACTGCCGGTCTCCGGTCGCCACGGCCAGCAGGACGTCGTTCTGGCCGAGGCCGTTCTTCTCCGCGGTGGCATCGGCCCAGCTCTGCGCGGACCGGCCGGAGAAGTCACGGACGTACGCGACGAAGAGCTGGACCCGCCGGTCGGCGTAGAGCTTGTCCAGGGCGGCGGTCACCGACTCCCGCCGGTCGCCCAGGGCCCCGACGCGGTCGGTGATCTGGCCCTGCCGGGACAGGGCCACGGGGTCGTCGGCGCGCGCCGGCGGCGCCCCCGCCACCCCCCAGCCGCCGAACGCGAGCAGCGCGGCGGCCAGGGCGAGCCCCGCCCGGAGCGGTATGCCGGCGGAGGTGCGTCTCTGCGTCCTGCTTCTCGGCGGAATCACAATTCGGAGGGTATGGGCGGTTTACCGCCTCCGCACGCGGAGTCCGGACCCGGCCGTCCGCCCCCGCACCGCCCGCTCCCGCGACGGCGTGGGAGGGGGTGGTACGGGGGGAGCGCCTACGGGGTCCCGGAGCGGCGGCCGATCTTGTTGCCCAGCCACACCAGCGGGTCGTACTTGCGGTCCACCGCCCGCTCCTTCAGCGGGATCAGCGCGTTGTCGGTGATCTTGATGCCCTCGGGGCAGACCTCCGTGCAGCACTTGGTGATGTTGCAGAGCCCGAGCCCGTGCTCCTCCTGCGCGGAGCGCCCCCGGTCCAGGCCTGACTCCGCCGCCGCGTCCAGGGGGTGCATGTCCAGCTCCGCCACCCGCATCAGGAAGCGGGGACCGGCGAAGGCGGGCTTGTTCTCCTCGTGGTCCCGCACCACGTGGCAGGTGTCCTGGCACAGGAAGCACTCGATGCACTTGCGGAACTCCTGCGAGCGCTCCACGTCCACCTGCTGCATCCGGTACGCGCCCGGCGCCACCCCCTCCGGCGGCACGAAGGACGGCACCTCGCGGGCCTTCGCGTAGTTGAAGGACACGTCCGTGACCAGGTCACGGACCACCGGGAACGCCCGCAGCGGGGTGACGGTGACCGTCTCCCCGCTCGCGAAGGTGGACATCCGCGTCATGCACATCAGCCGCGGCCGGCCGTTGACCTCCGCGCTGCAGGAACCGCACTTGCCCGCCTTGCAGTTCCAGCGGACCGCGAGGTCCTGGGCCTGCGTCGCCTGGAGCCGGTGGACGATGTCCAGCACGACCTCGCCGTCGTTCACCTCGACGGTGAAGTCCCGCAGCTCCCCGCCCTCCGCGTCGCCCCGCCAGATCCGGAAGCGTGCGTCGTAGGTAGTCACTCGTAGAGCTCCTCTTCGGCGAGGTACTTGACCAGCTCTTCCTTCTCGAACAGGGCGAGCAGGTCGGGACGGATGGGGTCCGTGCGGGTGTGCACGAGGGCGATCCGGTCGGCCGCCGGATCGGCCGGGGCCGGGTCCACCGGCCGGCACAGCAGGTTCACCGGCCGCCAGGCGCGGTCCATCCCCGGGCAGTCCTCGCGGGTGTGCCCGCCCCGGCTCTCGGTGCGCTCCAGGGCCGCGCGGGCCACGCACTCGCTGACCAGGAGCATGTTCCGCAGGTCCAGCGCCAGGTGCCAGCCCGGGTTGAACTGCCGATGCCCCTCGACGCCGGCCCGGGAGGCCCGTACGCGCAGGGCCGCCAGCCGCTCCAGCGCCTGCGCCATCTCGCCCTCCCGCCGGATGATCCCGACCAGGTCGTTCATGGTGCTCTGGAGCTCCTGGTGGAGCGTGTACGGGTTCTCCGCACCCTCGGCGGCGTGGAACGGGGCCAGCGCCTCCGCCGCCGCCTCGTCGATCCGGGCCTGGGAGACGGCCGGCCGCCCGGCCGGGGAGGAGGCGTGCTCCTGCGCGTACCCGGCGGCGTGCAGACCGGCGCGCCGGCCGAAGACGAGCAGGTCGGACAGGGAGTTCCCGCCGAGCCGGTTGGAGCCGTGCATGCCGCCCGCGACCTCGCCCGCGGCGAACAGCCCCGGCACGCCGGCCGTGGCGGCGGTGTCCGAGTCGACCGCGATGCCGCCCATCACGTAGTGGCAGGTCGGGCCGACCTCCATCGGCTCGGCCGTGATGTCCACGTCCGCCAGCTCCTTGAACTGGTGGTACATCGAGGGGAGGCGCCGGCGGATCCGCTCCGCCGGCATCCGGGTGGACACGTCCAGGAAGACCCCGCCGTGCGGGGAGCCGCGGCCGGCCTTCACCTCGGAGTTGATGGCCCGGGCCACCTCGTCGCGGGGGAGCAGCTCGGGGGGCCGCCGGTTGTGGTCCGGATCGTCGTACCAGCGGTCGCCCTCCTCCTCCGACTCGGCGTACTTCTCCTTGAAGACGTCCGGGACGTAGTCGAACATGAACCGCTTGCCGTCGCTGTTGCGCAGCACCCCGCCGTCGCCGCGCACCGACTCGGTGACCAGGATGCCCTTCACCGACGGCGGCCAGACCATGCCCGTCGGGTGGAACTGCACGAACTCCATGTTCAGCAGCGGCGCCCCGGCCAGCAGCGCCAGCGCGTGCCCGTCGCCCGTGTACTCCCAGGAGTTGGACGTGGTCTTGAAGGACTTGCCGATCCCGCCGGTGGCCAGGACGACCGCGGGGGCCTCCAGGACGAAGAAGCGGCCCGACTCGCGCTCGTAGCAGAAGGCGCCCGCCACCCGCCCGCCGCCCGCGGGGCCGTCGTCCTTCAGGACCCGGGTGACCGTGCACTCCTGGAAGACCTTGAGCCGGGCCTCGTAGTCCCCGAACTCCTCGAAGTCCGCCTGCTGGAGCTGGACGATCTTCTGCTGGAGGGTCCGGATCAGCTCCAGGCCCGTCCGGTCGCCGACGTGGGCGAGGCGCGGGTACTCGTGGCCGCCGAAGTTGCGCTGGGATATCCGGCCGTCCGGGGTGCGGTCGAAGAGCGCTCCCCAGGTCTCCAGCTCCCAGACCCGGTCCGGGGCCTCCTTCGCGTGCAGCTCCGCCATCCGCCACTGGTTGAGGAACTTGCCGCCGCGCATCGTGTCGCGGAAGTGCACCTGCCAGTTGTCGCCCTCGTTGACGTTGCCCAGGGAGGCGGCGATGCCGCCCTCCGCCATCACCGTGTGGGCCTTGCCGAAGAGGGACTTGCAGATCACGGCCGTCCGGGCGCCGCGCTCCCGGGCCTCGATCGCGGCACGCAGCCCGGCACCGCCCGCGCCGACCACGACCACGTCCCACTGCTGCCGTTCCACTTGGGTCATCTCAGAAGATCCTCGGGTCGGTGAAGGCGCCGCTGGCCACCAGGTAGACGTAGAAGTCGCACAGCGCGACGCTGATCAGGGAGGCCCACGCCAGCTGCATGTGGCGGGCGTTGAGCCGGCTGACCCAGCCCCACAGCCGGTAGCGCACGGGATGCTTCGAGAAGTGCTTGAGCTTGCCGCCCATGATGTGCCGGCAGGAGTGGCACGACAGCGTGTACGCCCAGATCAGGGCGATGTTGACGAGGAACAGCAGCGTGCCGAGGCCCATGTGGCCCCAGGCGTAGTGCTCGTCGCGGAAGGTCAGCACGGTGTCGTACGTGAGGATGCCCGCGACCGGGACCGCCGCGTAGAAGAAGTAGCGGTGCGCGTTCTGGAAGACCAGCGGGAACCGGGTCTCCCCGGTGTACGCGGCGTGCGGCTCGGCGACGGCGCACGCGGGCGGCGAGGCCCAGAAGCCCCGGTAGTAGGCCTTGCGGTAGTAGTAGCAGGTCAGCCGGAAGCCGAGCGGGAAGATCAGGATCAGCAGCGCGGGGGACAGGCCCCACCAGCTTCCGAACAGGTCCCAGTTGGGGCCGCCGCGCATCTCCTGGCAGTTCTCCGCGAGGCACGGGGAGTAGAACGGCGAGACGTACGGGGCCGCGTAGTAGTCGGCGTTGGCGAAGGCCCGCCAGGTCGAGTAGACGATGAAGGCGAACAGCCCGGCCGCGGTGCCGGCCGGGGCCAGCCACCACCGGTCGGTCCGCAGGTGCCGGGCGGCGATGGCGGCCCGCGAGGCGCCGTGGACGCCGGAGGGCCGCTGTCGGGGTGGTTCCGTGCCTGTGGCCAAAGGGGACTCCGGGTGGAGTGATGAGGGGTGGCCCAGGAGACCCGGCCGCCGGGGCGGCCGGGTCCGATGGGGTGCGGGCCGGACGGGGTACGGGTCCGCGCGGCGGGGCCGGGAGGGCCCGCGCCGAGGGCAGGGTCGGGTGCCGGGGGCAGAGGTCCCGCGTCAGGGGGCGCGGCGGTCGCGGGCGCCGAGGCCCTCGTCGTCGGAGTCCGTCCACAGGCTGCTGTCGTACGGGGTGTCCGGGACCGTCACCATCAGGGACGGGTCGGTCACGGCGGACGGGCCCGCGGGTCTGCCCCGCCCGGCCCGCTGCTCCAGGCGCTCGACCGTGCGGGTCAGCTCGTCGAGGGTGCGCCGTACGGCCTTCAGCTCGTCGTGCGGCGAGCCGGGCGGCGAGCCGGGCGGCGAGTCGGGCGGCGAGTCGGGCGCCGGGGCGTGCGGTGCGTCGTGCGGTGCGTCGTGCGGTGAGTCGTTCAGGGACATGGTTCCTGCCCTCACTTCCGCAGGGTGCGGTGGCAACGCTCGTGTGCGCCTGAGAGTGTTGCGCCTCCTGTCCCCGGTGTGAAGGGACGTGCAGCGATTACGGGCGCGCAGGCTCGATCCGTGCGCCCCCGCACCCGGTTCCGTCCCCCTTCCGGGGGAACGCCCGCCCGTTCCGCGGGGTGGATTGGTCCGCACGGGTGGGGTTCGCGGCGTGGCGCGAGGCGGCTGCGGGAGGCGTGGGGGGCCGTCGATTTCAGTGGGTCCCGGCAACCGGTGTGATCAGCTCCATATACCGCCAAACGTGATCATGCTTCCCCCACGCCCCGCCCCCGGAGGTACGACCCATGTCCCAGAGAAGGCGCAGGTCCTTGGCGCTCCTGACCTCGGGAGTCCTCGCACTGCCGCTGCTCGCGGGCTGCGGCGCGGGCGACGACGAGGGCGGTCCGGCCGCCGCAGGGCAGGACATCGCCACGACCGCCCGCGACCGGGTCGCCGACGGGGGCGTGCTGCGCTGGGCGGTGGACGCCCTCCCCGAGACCCTGAACGCCTTCCAGGCCGACGCGGACGCCACCACCGGCCGGATCGCCGGGGCCGTGCTGCCCCAGCTGTTCGTCCTGGACGGCAAGGGCCGGCCGGTGGCCAACCCCGACTACCTGGAGAAGGCCGAGGTCGTCGAGCGCGAGCCCAAGCAGGTGGTCCTGTACAAGCTCAACCAGCAGGCGGTGTGGAGCGACGGCCGGGAGATCGGCGCCGCCGACTTCCTGGCGCAGTGGAGGGCCCTCAACGGCAAGGACTCCGCGTACTGGACCGCCCGCAACGCGGGCTACGAGCGGATCGAGAAGATCGAGCGCGGCAAGACCGACCTGGAGGTCAAGGTCACCTTCGCCAAGCCGTACACGGACTGGCGCTCCCTGTTCAGCCCGCTCTACCCCAAGCAGGTCACCGGTACCCCGGACGCCTTCAACGAGGGCGCCCGCGGGGCCCTCAAGGTCACCGCGGGACCCTTCAACCTCGGCGCGGTCGACAAGAAGACCGGTTCCGTCGCCCTGACCCGCAACCCCCGCTGGTGGGGCAAGACGGCCAAGCTGGACTCCCTGGTCCTGACGGCCGTGCCGCGGGCCGACCGCCCGGCCGCGCTGGCCGCCGGGAAGGTCGACCTGGCGGAGATCGACCGCGCGGGCGCCGACCGGATCGCACTGGCCCGCCGGGACGCCGGCCGCGGCGGCGCCACGGGCGCGGCCGCCGGTTCGGGCGGGGCCCCGGCCCACGGTCCGGGCGCGTCGGTGACGGCCGCCCAGGCCACCCTGTCGTGGGCCGTCGCCTTCGGCGCGGACGAGGGCAAGGCCGCGGCCGAGCAGGAGTCCCGGCAGAAGAACGCCGAGGCGGCCAAGAAGTACGCCGACGAGCAGGCGGCCCTGCGCACCTTCACCGTCCGCAAGTCCCTGGAGCCTGCCTACACGCAGCTCGCCATGAACGGGGCCTCCGGCCCGCTGGCCGACGAGCGGGTGCGCCGCGCGATCGCCCGCGCCCTGGACCGCCAGGCGCTGGCGGAGATCGTACTGAAGCCCCTCGGCCTGCCCGCGAAGCCCGTCGGCAGCCACGTGGCCCTCGCCGGGCAGCGGGCGTACGCCGACAACAGCGGGGCGCTCGGCGGCCAGGACACCCAGGCGGCCCAGGCCCTCCTGGCGGACGCGGGCTGGCGCCGCGGCGGCAGGCTGACCGAGCCGGCGGGCGCGAAGGCGGGCGCCGAGGCCGAGGGCAAGGACGACGGGAAGACCCCGTCGGGCCCGGGCACCGGGAACGACGGCCTCTACATCGTGGGCCGGGACGACGGGCGCAACGGCGCCGGCCTCGTCGCCGAGGACCCGCGGCACGCCCCCGACGGCGAGATCGTCGACGCCGACGCCTTCGCCCCGGGCGCGGAGGCCGAGCAGGACGGCCCCTCCCCGGTGCTGGCCCCCGCGCCGTTCGCCGCCGAGCAGCGGGCCTCGCTGCTGACCCAGGCCGCGTCGGCCGCGTCGGTGGACGACGGCAAGCGCAGCCCGGCCCTCGACGCCGAGGCGGCCGGAGTCGCCGAGGTGGACGCGGCCGAGGGGGTCCCGACCTCCCCGCCCCCGGCCAAGCAGGCGGCCCGCACCTCCGGATCGGTGCTCGCCAAGGACGGCAAGGCGCTGGCCCTGCGGTTCGTCCTCCCGTCGGGACCCGGCTCCGAGTCGCTGCGGGCGGTCGGCGAGCGGATCAGCCAGATGCTGCTGAAGCTCGGGGTGAGCACCGAGATCACCAAGGTGGCCGACGAGAGCTTCTTCAAGGACCACATCGCCTCGGGCCAGTACGACCTGGCGCTCTACTCGTGGCCGGCGACCGCGTACCCGGCCACCGACGCCCGGCCGATCTTCGCGAAGCCGGAGCCGGCCGCGGACGGCTCGCTGCTCGTCGAACAGAACTACACCCGGGTCGGCACCGACCACATCGACCAGCTCTTCGACCAGGCGGTCGGCGAGCTGGACGAGGAGCAGTCGCGGGAGCTGGTGCGCAAGGCGGACGCCCGGATCTGGGCCGCCGCCGGCTCCATCCCGCTCTACCAGCGCCCGGAGCTGGTGGCGGCCAAGCCGGGTCTGGTCAACGCCGGAGCCTTCGGCCTCGGCGCCCCGCGCTTCCAGGACATCGGCTGGAAGAAGGCGGCGGGCGCCAAGGACAAGCGGAAGTAGAAGAAGGAGAGAAGAAGGCGAGAAGAAGTGGTGACAAACCGGTTCCAGAGAGGGTGACCGGCGAGTCACAAGCTCAGAAGTGACTCAAGTTCCTTGCCCGCCGGATCCCCGGCGGGCAAGGTCGTGGATACCCGTTGACCCGCATGAACACCGGCAGGACGGGCGGTCGGGGCACCCCGCTCCACACCCGGCCGTCCTCATTCGTCCGGCCTCTTGACAGACCCCCCGGCAGGCGGTTCCCGCTGCGCGACGTACGATGGGGTAAGGCCGTGGCAGGTTTCCGCCCGGTCGAGGCGCGCGTGCCAGGCCGTACGCGACGCCATCCACGATCCCGGGAGAAGCGCCGAAGTGCCCACGCGCCACGACATCCGTAACGTCGCCATCGTCGCCCACGTCGACCATGGCAAGACGACCATCGTCGATGCCATGCTCAAGCAGGCCGGTGCCTTCGCCGCCCACCAGCACCTCGACGACCGCATGATGGACTCGAACGACCTGGAGCGTGAGAAGGGCATCACGATCCTCGCCAAGAACACGGCGGTGAAGTATCACCCCAAGGACGGCGGGGCCCCGATCACGATCAACATCATCGACACGCCCGGCCACGCCGACTTCGGTGGTGAGGTCGAGCGCGGTCTGTCGATGGTGGACGCCGTCGTCCTGCTGGTGGACGCCTCCGAGGGTCCGCTGCCCCAGACCCGCTTCGTCCTGCGCAAGGCCCTGCAGGCGAAGATGCCGGTCATCCTGTGCATCAACAAGACCGACCGCCCCGACTCCCGGATCGACGAGGTCGTCAACGAGACGTACGACCTCTTCCTGGACCTGGACGCGGACGAGGAGCAGATCGAGTTCCCGATCGTCTACGCCTGTGGCCGTGACGGCGTGGCCTCGCTGACCAAGCCGGAGGACGGCACCGTCCCCGCGGACAGCGACAGCCTGGAGCCCTTCTTCTCCACCATCCTGGAGCACGTCCCGGCCCCGGTGTACGACGAGGAGGCCCCCCTCCAGGCCCACGTCACCAACCTGGACGCCGACAACTTCCTCGGCCGCATCGCGCTCGTCCGCGTCGAGCAGGGCGAGCTGCGCAAGGGCCAGACGGTCGCGTGGATCAAGCGTGACGGCACGATGTCGAACGTCCGCATCACCGAGCTGATGATGACCGAGGCGCTCACCCGCAAGCCGGCCGAGGTGGCGGGCCCGGGTGACATCTGCGCGGTCGCCGGTTTCCCCGACATCATGATCGGCGAGACCCTGGCCGACCCGGAGAACCCGATCGCGCTCCCGCTGATCTCGGTGGACGAGCCGGCGATCTCCATGACCATCGGTACGAACACCTCCCCGATGGTCGGCCGCGGCGGCAGCGGCAAGGGCGCGGACGCCAAGTCCGCGGTCAAGGACCGCAAGGTCACCGCGCGCCAGGTCAAGGACCGCCTCGACCGCGAGCTCGTCGGCAACGTCTCGCTCCGCGTGCTCGACACCGAGCGCCCGGACGCCTGGGAGGTCCAGGGCCGTGGTGAGCTCGCGCTCGCCATCCTGGTCGAGCAGATGCGCCGCGAGGGCTTCGAGCTGACCATCGGCAAGCCGCAGGTCGTCACGCAGGAGATCGACGGCAAGGTGCACGAGCCGGTCGAGCGCATGACCATCGACGTCCCCGAGGAGCACATGGGTGCGGTCACGCAGCTCATGGGCGTCCGCAAGGGCCGCATGGACAACATGTCGAACCACGGCTCCGGCTGGGTCCGCATGGAGTTCGTCGTCCCGTCCCGCGGCCTGATCGGCTTCCGTACGGAGTTCCTGACGGGCACGCGCGGCACCGGCATCGCCCACTCCATCCACGAGGGCCACGAGCCGTGGTTCGGCCCCCTGGTGACCCGTAACAACGGTTCCCTGGTCGCCGACCGCTCCGGTTCGGTCACGCCGTTCGCGATGATCAACCTCCAGGAGCGCGGCGTCCTGTTCACCGACCCCGGCACCGAGGTGTACGAGGGCATGATCGTCGGCGAGAACTCGCGCTCCGACGACATGGACGTGAACATCACCAAGGAGAAGAAGCTCACCAACATGCGTGCGGCTTCCGCGGACAACACCGAGAACGTGGTGCCCCCGCGCAAGCTCTCCCTGGAGCAGTCCCTGGAGTTCTGCCGCGACGACGAGTGCGTCGAGGTGACCCCGGAGGCCGTCCGCATCCGCAAGGTCGTCCTGGACCAGAAGGACCGCTCGCGCACCGCTTCGCGCGCCAAGTCCGCCAAGTAGTACCGGAGTAGCCCGGCCGTACCCCATGCGCCGCTTGGACGGCGCACGCGGTGGCCGAAATACCCGCGAGCATCGGCAGCCCCTCCCGTCACGGAGTCCGTGACGGGAGGGGCTGTTCGCTTTTGTCAACCGGATTTTTTGGTTCAGGCGTCCGCATACCGACCGTGACACTCCGGAAGGTGAGCTAACCGTCCGTTTCGCACGTGTCTGTCTCCTATCCGTTTGTCCGGATTTCGGGTTTTGGTCATGGAGTGATGTTGTGAAAACGAGACCACTTAAGTGTGGTTTACGGTCTGGGCGTCCCTGAGGATGGCTCCATTGAGCTCGGGTCAATGGGTCAAGGCGCTGTGGGGAGCGCCGACTCACGAGCACGCACGATGGGGCCGGATTTCGCTGTCAGGGGTGTCAGCGCAGCCGGGCCCTTCACTTATCGACAGTGACTCCTGAGGAGGCAATTACCCATGCGCGGAGCAACGAGCGCCAAGTGGGTCGCGGGTGCCGTCATCGTGGCGATGGCTGCCACGGCTTGTGGTACCGGCAAGGACGACGCCGGCAACAGTGCCGGTGGCAGCATCACCGTGGTGCTCGGCGAGCCGCAGCACGGTCTTGTGGGCCAGAACACCGCGGAGTCCGAGGGCGCCGAGGTTCTCAACGCCCTCTTCACCGGTCTGGTCGAGTACGACAACAAGACCAACGAGCCGAAGCTCGCGGTCGCCGAGTCCATCGACACCACGGACTCGCAGACCTGGACCATCAAGCTCAAGGACGGCTACACCTTCCACAACGGCGAGAAGGTCGACGCGCAGTCGTTCGTCCGCGCCTGGACCTGGGGTGCCAACCAGGACAACGCCGCCGAGGGCCTGCCCTTCTTCGCGAAGATCGAGGGCTCCGACGAGCTGGCGCCGGGCAAGGACAAGAAGCCCACCGCCACCGAGCTCAAGGGCCTGAAGGTCGTCGACGAGAAGACCTTCACCGTCAAGCTGAAGGCTCCGTTCTCCCAGTTCAAGACCATGCTGGGCTACAACGCCTTCTACCCGCTGCCGAAGGCCTTCGAGGCCGACCCGAAGAAGTTCGGCGAGGCCCCCATCGGCAACGGCGCCTTCCAGATGGACGGCGCCTGGGAGCACAACAAGCAGATCAAGGTCAAGCGGTACGACAAGTACCCGGCCGAGGGTCGCGCCAAGCTCGAGGGCGTCACCTTCAAGATCTACGACAACCTGGACACCGCGTACAACGACCTGCGCGCCGACACGCTCCAGATCGTCGACAAGCTCCCCGTCTCGGCGATGGCCAGCGTCTCGCAGGAGTTCGGCGACCGCTACATCTACAAGCCCGAGTCCGGCGTCGGCTACATCGGTCTCCCGCTGAAGACGAACGCCGAGGCGTTCGGCAAGCCCGAGATCCGCAAGGCCATCTCGATGGCCATCGACCGGGACGCCATCACGAAGACCATCTTCAACGGCACCCGCAAGCCGGCGGACGACTTCATCAGCCCGATCATCCCGGGCTACCGCAAGGGCGCGCTGGGCGAGTCGGGTACGTACAACCCGACCAAGGCCAAGGAGCTCTACACCCAGGCCGGCGGCGTCCCGGGCAACAAGATCGAGCTCGGCTACAACGCCGACGGCGGCCACAAGGAGTGGATCGAGGCCGTCGCCAACCAGCTGAAGGCGAACCTCGGCATCGAGGTCACCGCCAAGCCGTTCACCAAGTTCGGCGACATGCTGACCGAGCTGGGCGACCAGAAGTACAAGGGCGCCTTCCGCATGGCGTGGTCCATGGACTACCCGGCGGCCGAGAACTACCTCCGTCCGATCTTCTCGAAGGTCGCGATCGACAACGGCTCCAACTACGGCGCCTACGTCAACGAGGAGTTCGAGACCCTGCTTGACCAGGCCGACAAGACCGCCGACCCGGCGGAGGCCCTCAAGCTGTACCAGCAGGCCGATGACGTCATCATCAAGGACCTGCCGTACATCCCGGTCTTCACCTACATGTCTTCTTCGGCCTACTCCAAGTCCGTGAAGAACGTTGAGATCGACGCCCAGGGCCGCATGGACCTGGCCAAGGTCGAGCGCAACTAACACCCCTCTTCACACCAAGGGGACACCGGGGCGGGCAGGCGGAAGCAGGTTTCCGCCTGTCTGCCCCTTCCCCCTGCTCTTCTGTTGGAGGTCTGATGGGCCGCTACCTCATCCGCCGACTCATACAGGCGATCCCTGTCCTGATCGGTGCCACGTTCCTCATCTACTGGCTGGCTTTCAAGCTGCCCGGCGACCCGATCCAGGCGCTGGCCGGCGAGAAGAAGGCCGACCCCCTCGTCGCGGCGATGCTGCGCGAGAAGTACCACCTCGACCAGTCCTTCCTGGCGCAGTACTGGCACTACATCACCAACCTCGCCCAGGGGAACTTCGGCGAGACGCTCACCGGCCGTTCGGTGTGGGACAAGATCACCGAAGCCTTCCCCTACACGGTCAACCTGGCCCTCATCGCCTTCGCGATCGAGGCCGTCGTCGGCGTCCTCGCCGGCATCATGGCGGCCCTGCGCCGCGGCAGGTTCCTCGACCAGCTGGTGCTGCTCTCCACCCTCCTGGTCATCTCGGTGCCCGTCTTCGTCACCGGCTTCGTGCTCCAGCTCAGCCTCGGCGTGAAGCTCAAGACCGACTTCGGCTTCGACTTCTTCCCGGTCTCCTTCAACGAGGCCGACGGCATCCGCGCCTACCTCCTCCCGGCGCTGGTGCTCGCCTCGACCTCCCTGGCGTACGTGGCACGACTGACCCGTACCAGCCTGATGGAGACGATGCGCGCCGACTACGTGCGCACCGCGACGGCCAAGGGCCTGCCCCGCAGCCGCGTCGTGGGCCGCCACGCCCTGCGCAACGCGCTGATCCCGATCGTCACCTTCCTCGGTGCGGACCTCGGCTCCCTCATGGGCGGCGCCGTCATCACCGAGAAGATCTTCAACATCCACGGGATCGGCGGCCTGCTGGCCGAATCGGTCTACCGGAAGGAGGGCACGGTGATCGTCGGCGTCGTCTCGCTGCTGATCCTCGTGTACCTCGTCGCCAACCTGGCCGTGGACATGCTCTACGCCGTGCTCGACCCGAGGATCCGCTATGCGTGACACGACAACGGTGGGGGACGAGTTGACGACCGACACCCAGACCGCCCCGGCACCCTCGGCGAGCAAGCACGCCAAGCCCGCGAAGAAGGAACGCGAGGCCAGCCTCTGGTCCGACGCGATGGGCGACCTCCGGCGCAACCCGGTGTTCATCATCGGCGCCGTCCTCGTGCTGTTCCTGCTCGTCCTGGCCGCCGTCCCGCAGCTGTTCACCACCGGCAGCCCGTTCGACGCCACCGCGTGCAAGCTCCAGGACTCCCTCAAGACCCCCAGCGCCAGCCACTGGTTCGGCTACGACATCCAGGGCTGCGACGTCTACACGCGCACCGTGTGGGCGGCCCGCAACTCCGTGATCGTCGGCATCACCACCACGAGCCTGGTGCTGATCGTCGGCAGCGCGCTCGGCCTGGTCGCCGGCTGGGTCGGCGGGGTCGTGGACAGCGTCCTGTCCCGCTTCACCGAGATCTTCTTCGCCATCCCGGTGCTCCTCGGCGGCATGCTGATCATGTCCGGCCTGCAGGGCAACGCCTGGACCGTCTCGGTCGTCCTCGCGACGCTGGGCTGGCCGCAGATCTTCCGCATCATGCGTTCCTCGGTGCTGCAGAACAAGAACAACGACTACGTGATGGCCGCCCGCGCCCTCGGCGCCGGCACCTGGCGCATCACGGTCCGGCACATCCTGCCGAACGCCGTCGCCCCCGTCATCGTGGTCGGCGCGATCAGCCTGGGTGTGTACATCTCCGCGGAGGCGGCCCTGTCGTACCTCGGCATCGGTGTCCAGCCGCCGGGGATCTCGTGGGGTCTGATGGTCAGCGACGCTTCCGTCCGCTGGCTCCAGGCTCCCCACGTACTGCTGTTCCCGGCCGCAGCGCTGAGCGTCACCGTGCTCGCGTTCATCATGGTCGGCGACGCGGTCCGCGACGCCCTCGACCCGAAGCTGCGCTGAGGAAGGGCGTACGTTGACCATCATCGACAAGACCTCGAACGTCCCCGCGCCCCGTTCGGCGCCGGAGGGGACCCCCCTGCTCGAAGTGCGCGACCTGCACGTCGAGTTCCACACCCGCGACGGTGTCGCCAAGGCCGTGAACGGCGTCTCGTACTCCGTGAACGCGGGCGAGACCCTCGCCGTCCTCGGCGAGTCCGGCTCGGGCAAGTCCGTGACGGCGCAGGCCATCATGGGCATCCTCGACATGCCGCCCGGCAAGATCCCGCACGGCGAGATCCTGTTCCAGGGCACCGACCTGCTGAAGCTGCCCGCCGAGGAGTTCCGCAAGGTCCGCGGCCAGAAGATCGCCATGATCTTCCAGGACGCGCTCTCCTCGCTGAACCCGGTGCACACCGTCGGGGCCCAGCTCGGCGAGATGTTCCGCGTCCACCGCGGCATGTCCAAGAAGGACGCCACGGCCAAGGCCGTCGAGCTCATGGACCGCGTGAAGATCCCCGCCGCCAAGGCGCGCGTGGGGGACTACCCGCACCAGTTCTCCGGCGGCATGCGCCAGCGCATCATGATCGCCATGGCGATGGCCCTGGAGCCCGACCTGATCATCGCCGACGAGCCCACCACGGCTCTCGACGTGACGGTCCAGGCCCAGGTCATGGACCTGCTCGCGGAGCTCCAGCGCGAGATGAACATGGGCCTGATCCTGATCACCCACGACCTCGGCGTCGTCGCCGACGTCGCGGACAAGATCGCCGTCATGTACGGCGGCCGGATCGTCGAGAACGCCCCGGTCCACGAGATCTACAAGCGCCCCGCGCACCCGTACACCCGTGGCCTGCTGGACTCGATCCCGCGCCTGGACCAGAAGGGCCAGGAGCTCTACGCGATCAAGGGCCTGCCGCCCAACCTGCTCAACATCCCGTCGGGCTGCGCCTTCAACCCGCGCTGCCCCAAGGCGCAGGACATCTGCCGCACCGACGTGCCGGTCCTGCACCCGGTGACCGAGCGGGACGGCGCCGACCTGCCCGGCCGCACCAGCGCGTGCCACTTCTGGAAGGAGCAGATCCATGGCTGAGCTCACCAAGAACGTCACCGAGCGCGAGCCGATCCTCCAGGTCCGCAACCTGGTCAAGCACTTCCCGCTGACCCAGGGCATCCTGTTCAAGAAGCAGGTCGGCGCGGTCAAGGCGGTCGACGGGATCTCCTTCGACCTCTACCGCGGCGAGACCCTCGGGATCGTCGGCGAGTCCGGCTGCGGCAAGTCCACCGTCGCCAAGCTGCTGATGAGCCTGGAGTCCGCCACCGCCGGTGAGGTCTTCTACAAGGGCCAGGACATCACCAAGCTGTCCGGGCGGGCCCTGAAGGCCGTCCGCCGCAACATCCAGATGGTGTTCCAGGACCCGTACACCTCGCTGAACCCGCGCATGACGGTCGGCGACATCATCGGGGAGCCCTTCGAGATCCACCCCGAGGTGGCCCCGAAGGGCGGACGGCGCCGCAAGGTCCAGGACCTCCTGGACGTCGTGGGCCTGAACCCGGAGTACATCAACCGATACCCGCACCAGTTCTCCGGCGGACAGCGCCAGCGCATCGGCATCGCCCGCGGCCTCGCGCTCAACCCGGAGATCATCATCTGCGACGAGCCGGTCTCCGCGCTCGACGTCTCGGTGCAGGCCCAGGTCATCAACCTGATGGAGAAGCTCCAGGACGAGTTCAACCTGTCCTACCTCTTCATCGCGCACGACCTGTCGATCGTCCGGCACATCTCGGACCGCGTCGGCGTCATGTACCTCGGCAAGATGGCCGAGATCGGTACGGACGGCGAGATCTACGAGCACCCGACGCACCCGTACACCCAGGCGCTGCTGTCGGCCGTGCCGGTGCCGGACCCGGACGCCCGCGAGGGCCGCGAGCGCATCATCCTCACCGGTGACGTGCCGTCCCCGGCCAACCCGCCGTCGGGCTGCCGCTTCCGCACCCGCTGCTGGAAGGCCCAGGACATCTGCTCCACGCAGGAGCCCCTGCTGGCGATCCCGGAGCGGTTCAAGGGCCAGGACGTCCTGGCCGCGCACGAATCGGCGTGCCACTTCGCGGAGGAGAAGGCCATCCTGGCCGTCTGACCCCCGCAGAGGGCGTACGCCCCCAGAGCGCCCGGCGCCGGATCCCTCCGGCACCGGGCGCTCCGGCGTTCCCCGTACGGGAAAGGCGGTTGCACCGGGCGGCCGGCCGGGCCGAGAGTGGGCCGATGACCGCCATGCTGACCGTCCGGCCCGCCGGGCCCGGGGACGCGTCCGACATCTGCGCCCTGCTCAACGCCGTCGACGTGATCGAGATCGGCCGCCCGGAGACCGACCTGGGGACCGTCGAGGCCGACCTCAACCATCCCGGCGTCGACCTCGCCACCGACTCCTGGCTGGCCTTCGAGGGCGGCCGGCTCCTGGCCTACGCCCTCGTCTGGGCCGACGCGGGCCCCGGCCGCGTCGACGGCGACCACTACGTCCTGCCCGGCCACCCGCAGGCCGCCGCGCTCCTGCTGGACCGCATGGAGGCGCGGGCCCGCGAGCTGGCCGCCGGCGCCGGCCCCGGTGGACTGCGGATCCAGCTCAACGTGGAACCCACCCTGGACCTCCCGCTCCTGACCGGCCGCGGCTACCGCACCATCCGCCGCTACCAGGTCATGACCAAGTCCCTGTCCCCGGCCGCCGATCCGGCGCCCGTCCCGCCCGCCGGACTGACCCTGCGCCACTGCGGCGCCGACGAGGCCGACCGCCGGCGCGCCCACGCCCTGGTCGAGGAGACCTTCGCGGCGCACTTCGGGCACGTGGACCGCGCGTACGAGCCCTGGCTGGACCACCTCGACGCCCGGCAGCTCGACTGGTCGCTGGTGTGGATCGCGAGCCTGCCCGGCGCGGGCGACGCGGCCGTGCTCCTCACCCGGGACGACCGCACCAGCATGGGATGGCTCAGCCACATCGGCGTACGCGAGGACCTGCGCGGCCGCGGCATCGGCGGCTTCCTGCTGCGCCACGGCTTCGCCGCCTACGCGGCGCGGGGCCGCGACACGGTCGGCCTCGGCGTGGACACCCACAACGAAACCGGCGCGCTGGCGCTCTACGAGGCGCACGGGATGGGGCTGCACTACGCGGTGGACACCTGGGAGCTGCCATTGCACCCACAGGGGTGACAGGCGGGTGACGCGAGGGTGCAATCGGTCCAACCAGGAGTGTGCGGGACCCCGGATCGGGTGACATTGGCCCCTACGTGAGTCTTGGGATCCCAGAGGAGGCACTCCATGCGCGGAGTCACCCACGCCAAGTGGACCGCATGTGCCGTGGCCGTCGCCCTCGCGGCGACGGCCTGCGGCGGCGGAGGCGACAGCGGGGGCGGCGACGGCGCCGGGGTCGTCAGCTCCTCGTGGGGCGATCCGCAGAACCCGCTGGAGCCGGCCAACACCAACGAGGTGCAGGGCGGCAAGGTCCTCGACATGATCTTCCGGGGCCTGAAGCGGTACGACCCGAAGACCGGCGAGGCCAAGGACATGGTCGCCGAGAAGATCGAGACGACGGACAGCCAGAACTTCACGGTCACCCTGAAGGACGGCTGGAAGTTCAGCAACGACGAGCCCGTCACCGCGCAGTCCTTCGTCGACGCCTGGAACTACGGCGCGGACGTCCGCAACAAGCAGAACAACTCGCCGTTCTTCTCCGACATCGTCGGCTACGACGACCTGCACCCGAAGTCCGGCGACCCCAAGACCAAGACGATGTCCGGCCTGGTGGTCAAGGACCCCAAGACGTTCACGGTGGCCCTGAAGGAGAAGTTCTCCACCTGGCCCGAGACCCTCGGCTACCAGGCCTTCTCCCCGCTGCCGAAGGCCTTCTTCACCGATCACGCCGGCTGGCTGAACAAGCCCGTCGGCAACGGCCCGTACACGGTGGACTCGTACACCAAGGGCACCGGCATGAAGCTGCGCGCGTGGGACGCCTACACCGGCCCCGACAAGGCGCAGAACGGCGGCGTGGACCTCAAGGTCTACACCGACAACAACACCGCCTACACCGACCTGATCTCGGGGAACCTCGACCTCGTCGACGACGTCCCGGCCCAGCAGCTCAAGAACGTCCAGAACGACCTCGGCGACCGCTACATCAACCAGCCGGCCCTCATCATCCAGACCCTCACCTTCCCGCTGTACGACCCCCAGTGGGGCAAGGCGGGCATGGAGAAGGTCCGCCAGGGCATCTCGCGGGCGATCAACCGCGACGAGATCACCAAGCAGATCTTCCGGGACACCCGCACCCCCGCCAAGGACTGGACCTCGCCCGCCCTCGGCGAGCAGGGCGGCTTCTCCGCGACCGCCTGCGGCGACGCCTGCGTCTACGACCCCGCCGAGGCCAAGAAGCTCATCCAGGAGGGCGGCGGCCTGCCCGGCGGCAAGGTCACGCTGACCTCCAACGTCGACACCGGCTCGCACCGCGAGTGGATGGACGCCGTCTGCAACAGCATCAACAACGCCCTCGGCGAGGGCCCGGTCTGCACGGTCAACCCCATCGGCACCTTCGCCGACTTCCGCAACCAGCAGAGCAGCTTCAAGCTCACCGGCCCCTTCCGCTCCGGCTGGCAGGCCGACTACCCGCTGATCCAGAACTTCCTGGAGCCGCTGTACTACACGGGCGCCTCCTCGAACTACGGCAAGTTCAGCAACGCGGAGTTCGACAAGCTCGTCGACCAGGCCAACCAGGAGAGCGACACGGCGAAGGCCACGGCCACGTTCCGCGACGCCGAGAAGATCCTCGCCGAGCAGATGCCGTCCATCCCGCTCTGGTACCAGAACGGCAGCGCCGGCTACTCCGAGCGGCTCTCGGACGTGACCCTGAACCAGTTCAGCGTCCCGGTCTACGACCAGATCAAGGTCAGCTGACCCCCCGACGGATCGATCCTGGAGCAGTCCATGGGACGTTATGTGATCCGGCGGCTGCTCCAGATGATCCCGGTGTTCATCGGCAGCACGTTCCTGATCTTCTTCATGGTGTACGCGCTCGGCGACCCCGTCGCGGCCCTCTTCGGAGACAAGGCCCCCGACCCCGCCACCGCCGCGCGCATCCGCAAGGACCTCTACCTCGACCAGCCCCTGTGGAAGCAGTACCTGCACTACATGGGCCAGATCTTCCAGGGCGACTTCGGCACCGCCTTCAACGGGCAGAGCGTCACCTCCCTGATGGCGACCGCCTTCCCCGTCACCCTGCGCCTGACGATCGTCGCCATCGTCATCGAGGTCGTCGTCGGCATCACCCTCGGCGTCGTCAGCGGCCTGCGCCGCGGCAGGACCGTCGACACCAGCGTGCTGGTGCTGACCCTCGTCGTCATCTCCGTGCCGACCTTCGTCACCGGCTACCTGCTCCAGTACCTCTTCGGCGTCAAATGGGGCTGGGTCCGGCCCACCGTCTCCCCGGACGCCCCGTTCGGCGAGCTGATCCTGCCGGGCATCGTGCTCGCCCTCGTCTCCCTCGCCTACGTCACCCGGCTCTCGCGCACCTCGATCGCCGAGAACGTCAAGGCCGACTACGTCCGCACGGCCGTGGCCAAGGGGCTGCCGCGCCGCAGGGTCGTCACCCGGCACCTGCTGCGCAACTCCCTCATCCCCGTGGTGACCTTCATCGGCACCGACATCGGCGCCCTCATGGGCGGCGCCATCGTCACCGAGCGGATCTTCAACATCCACGGCGTCGGCTACCAGCTCTACCAGGGCATCCTGCGCAACAACGCCCCCACGGTCGTCGGCTTCGTGACCATCCTCGTCATCGTCTTCCTGGTGGCGAACCTGCTCGTCGACCTGCTCTACGCGGTCCTGGACCCGAGGATCCGTTATGCCTGAGCCCGAGCGTCCCGAGGGCCCCGAGCGCGCGGAGGGACCCGGCGGCTACGACCCCGTCGGCCCCCGCCGGCACGAGGCGATCTCACCCACCGGCCAGGGAGGCGCCATGGATCTGGCCCTGGAGGAGGCCGAGAGCCTGGAGAAGGGCCCCGGACCGGGACCCGCCGGCGGCACCGGAGCCCAGGAGAAGGCCCGCTCCCTGTGGTCCGACGCCTGGCACCAGCTGCGCCGCAATCCGGTCTTCGTGATCTCCTCCCTGCTGATCCTCTTCCTGATCGTCATCTCGATCTGGCCCCAGCTCATCGCCGACGGCGACCCGCTCCAGTGCGACCTGTCCAAGTCCCAGCAGGGCGCGTCCCCCGGACACCCCTTCGGCTACGACACCCAGGGCTGCGACGTCTACACCCGCACTGTTTACGGAGCCCGCGCCTCCATCACCGTCGGCATCTGCGCCACCCTGGGCGCCGCCCTGCTCGGCTCCGCGCTCGGCGGACTCGCCGGATTCTTCGGCGGCTGGTCGGACTCGCTGCTCTCCCGGGTCGCCGACATCTTCTTCGGCATCCCGGTCGTCCTCGGCGGACTCGTCTTCCTGTCCGTGGTCACCAGCGACACCGTCTGGCCGGTGGTCGGCTTCATCGTGCTGCTGGGCTGGCCGCAGATCGCCCGCATCGCCCGCGGTTCGGTGATCACCGCCAAACAGCACGACTACGTCCAGGCCGCCCGCGCCCTGGGCGCCGGAAACGGCCGGATGCTGCTGCGGCACGTGGCGCCGAACGCCGTCGCGCCCGTCATCGTCGTCGCCACCATCGCCCTGGGCACGTACATCGCCCTGGAGGCCACCCTGTCCTTCCTCGGCGTCGGCCTGCGCCCGCCCACCGTCTCCTGGGGGATCGACATCTCCAACGCGGCCC
Source organism: Streptomyces sp. NPDC048461 (assembly GCF_055587105.1). NCBI lineage: Bacteria > Bacillati > Actinomycetota > Actinomycetes > Kitasatosporales > Streptomycetaceae > Streptomyces > Streptomyces sp. NPDC048461. The sequence goes on from NZ_JBVJGW010000001.1 coordinate 55,449, forward strand.
CGCAGATCCGCAACGCCCCGCACATGCTGCTCTACCCCGCGGGCGCGCTCAGCCTGACCGTGCTCGCCTTCATCATGCTCGGCGACGCGGTGCGCGACGCCCTCGACCCCAAGCTGCGCTGAGGAGCCCCGCACATGCTGCTCGAAGTCCGCGACCTGCACGTGGAATTCAAGACGCGCGACGGAGTCGCGAAGGCGGTCAACGGCGTCGACTACTCGGTGGACGAGGGCGAGACCCTCGCGGTGCTCGGCGAGTCCGGCTCGGGCAAGTCGGTCACCGCGCAGGCCGTGATGGGCATCCTGGACTCGCCCCCCGGGCGCATCGCGGGCGGCGAGATCCTCTTCAAGGGCGAGGACCTGCTGAAGATGAAGGAGGAGCGGCGCAGGAAGATCCGCGGCGCCGAGATGGCGATGATCTTCCAGGACGCGCTGTCCTCCCTGAACCCCGTCCTCAGCGTGGGCGCCCAGCTCGGCGAGATGTACGAGGTCCACCGGGGGATGTCCCGCAAGGACTCCCGGGCCAAGGCCGTCGAGTTGATGGACCGGGTGAAGATCCCGGCGGCCAAGGAGCGGGTGGGGGACTACCCGCACCAGTTCTCCGGCGGCATGCGCCAGCGCATCATGATCGCCATGGCGCTGGCCCTGGAGCCCTCGCTGATCATCGCGGACGAGCCGACCACGGCCCTCGACGTGACGGTCCAGGCCCAGGTCATGGACCTGCTCGCGGAGCTCCAGCGCGAACTGAACATGGGCCTGATCCTGATCACCCACGACCTCGGCGTCGTCGCCGACGTCGCCGACAAGATCGCCGTCATGTACGCGGGCCGGATCGTCGAGGCGGCCCCCGTCCACGAGATCTACCGGGCGCCCGCCCACCCGTACACCCGCGGCCTGCTGGACTCGATCCCGCGCCTGGACCAGAAGGGCCAGGAGCTGTACGCCATCAAGGGCCTGCCGCCCAACCTGCTGGCCATCCCGCCCGGCTGCGCCTTCAACCCGCGCTGTCCGATGGCCCGGCCCGTCTGCCGCACGGAGGTGCCGCCGCTCGCGCGGGTCGCCGAGGAGCGGACCAGCGCCTGCTTCTTCTGGACGGAGTGCCTCCATGGCTGAGTCCCTGCTCGAAGTGAAGGACCTGGTCAAGCACTACCCGCTGACCCAGGGCGTCGTCTTCCGCAAACTGATCGGCGCGGTCAAGGCCGTGGACGGGGTCTCCTTCTCCCTGAAGGCCGGCGAGACGCTGGGCATCGTCGGCGAGTCCGGCTGCGGCAAGTCGACCGTCGCCAAGATGCTGGTCAACCTGGAGCGGCCGACCGCGGGCACGATCTCGTACAAGGGCGAGGACATCACCCGGCTGTCCGGGCGGGCCCTGAAGGCCGTCCGCCGCAACATCCAGATGGTGTTCCAGGACCCGTACACCTCGCTGAACCCGCGCATGACGGTCGGCGACATCATCGGCGAGCCGTACGAGATCCACCCCGAGGTCGCCCCCAAGGGCGACCGGCGGCGCAAGGTCCAGGACCTGCTGGACGTGGTCGGACTCAACCCCGAGTACATCAACCGCTACCCGCACCAGTTCTCCGGCGGCCAGCGCCAGCGCATCGGCATCGCCCGCGGCCTGGCCCTGCAGCCGGAGGTCATCGTCGCCGACGAGCCGGTCTCCGCGCTCGACGTCTCCGTGCAGGCCCAGGTGATCAACCTGATGGAGAGGCTCCAGGACGAGTTCGACCTGTCCTACGTCTTCATCGCCCACGACCTGTCGATCGTCCGGCACATCTCCGACCGGGTCGGCGTCATGTACCTCGGCCGGATCGTCGAGATCGGCACCGACACCCAGATCTACGACCACCCCACCCACCCGTACACCCAGGCCCTGCTCTCGGCCGTCCCGGTCCCCGACCCCGGAGCACGCGCGCACCGCGAGCGGATCATCCTCTCCGGCGACGTCCCCTCCCCGGCCAATCCGCCGTCCGGCTGCCGCTTCCGCACCCGCTGCTGGAAGGCCGAATCCCGCTGCGCCACGGAGGTCCCCCTGCTGGCCGTCCCGGCCGTCTTCCCCTCGGGACCGGCGGCCCACCCGTCGGCCTGTCACTTCGCGGCGGAGAAGCAGGTGGTCCCGCCGCCCCCGGAGGACACGGCCTAGCCTCCGGCCTCCCGGGACGGCCGCCGCGCCGCCCGGGAACCCGGTGGGCCGCCGTTCGGCTGTCCACGGAGCGGACAGGGGGCGCCCGGGGACGATCATTTCCCGCCACCCGCGCGCGGGCACCCGCGCGACCGCCGCCACCCGGGCAACTCCGTTAACACGGGGGCAACTTGACCGTATCTGCCCCGAGATATCAGGCGGGCAGCCTGGGCCGGGTGCGGCCGTGCGGGTGCCGACAGCCGGCCGGGGAGGCGCACAGCCTCCCCGGCCGGCCTCCCCCGTGACCCCGGCCGTGCACCACGTACGCCCCTCGCGCTGCCGGAATTCGATCGGTGGGCTGGCACGGATAGTTATGATTCGTAGCGCATGGTGGGTATGCATCTCGCCGAGCACGAATACGCGTACCGATGTCCGCTCGACGTGGAGGTGAAACGCCGTGGCACTCTCGATCTCGGCCGTGGTGCTGCTGGCGATCGTCGTCTTCCTGCTGGTCCGCAGGTCGGGCCTGAAGGCGGGACACGCGGTGGTCTGCGTACTGCTGGGCTTCTACCTGGCGAGCTCCACCATCGCCCCCACCCTCAGCCAGCTCACTTCCAACGTGGCGAGCATGATCAGCGGGCTCAAGTTCTAGGCCGCTCCGCCTAGGCTTGGCCCCATGAACGGTCTTCCCGCCCGTCGTCTGCTGTTCGTGCACGCGCACCCCGACGACGAGTCGATCAACAACGGCGTCACCATGGCGAAGTACGCGGCCGAGGGCGCGCACGTCACCCTGGTGACCTGCACCCTCGGCGAGGAGGGTGAGGTCATCCCGCCCGGCCTCGCCCACCTGGCGGCCGACCGCGACGACGCCCTCGGCGCCCACCGCATCGGCGAACTCGCCGCGGCCATGGCCGAACTGGGCGTCACCGACCACCGGTTCCTCGGCGGCCCCGGCCGCTTCCGGGACTCCGGAATGATGGGCGCGCCGCAGAACACCCGGCCCGGCGCCTTCTGGTCCGCCGACGTGGACGAGGCCGCCGGCCACCTCGTCGAGGTGATCCGCGAAGTGCGCCCGCAGGTGCTCGTCACCTACGACCCCGACGGCGGGTACGGCCACCCGGACCACGTCCAGGCCCACCGCGTCGCCACGCGCGCCGCCGAACTGGCCGCGGAGCGCGGGTACCGCCCCGAACTCGGCGGGCCGCACCGGATCGGGAAGGTCTACTGGAACCGGGTCCCGCTGTCCGTGGCCGAGGCGGGCTTCGCCCGGCTGCGCGCGGACCGCACGGTCCCGTTCCCCGGGACGGCCACCCCCCAGGACGTGCCGGGGGTCGTCGACGACGGGCGGATCACCGCCGAGATCGGCGGCGAGGAGGTCTTCGTGGCCGCCAAGACCGCCGCCATGCGGGCCCACGCCACCCAGATCGCCGTGGACGGGCCCTTCTTCGCCCTCTCCAACGACCTCGGGCAGCCGCTGTTCACCAGCGAGTACTACGAACTCGTCGACGGTCGGCCCGGCGTGCCGGCCGGCGAGCGCGAGCACGACCTCTTCGCGGGGGTGCAGGCGTGACCGGGGCGACGGGGCCGGGCCGGATCGCCGGCTGCCTGGGCCTGCTGGTCGCGGGCGTGCTGACGGGCACGGCCGGCTGGCTGGTGGTGGACCTGTGGTTCCCCGGCGGGCTGCTGCTCGCCCTGCTGGCCCTCTTCGGGCTGTTCCTCGGCGGGCGGATCGCCCTCGGACCCGGGCTCGGCGTGGGCGGCGCGGCGGGCGGGTGGTTCCTCGCGTACGTGATGCTCGGCATCCCGCGCCCCGAGGGCGACTTCCTGTTGAGTTCGTCCGGAATCGGTATGTACGCCTACCTTTTGGGGGGAACCGTGCTGGCTGTGATGTGTGCCACGATGCGCGCGATCCCGGATCGGCCGGTTTCGGCCGCACCGTCCGCCAAGTGACGTGGCGTTGGACATCGCCGGAGGGCCGGCGCACCGGGGCCGGAACAGGCCGCGAAAGGTGCTTGCGGGGGGATTTGCGGGGCCCGTGAGGAACCGCTGATTCCCGGCGGTCAGTTGCGTACGGGCGACGGCCAGTATGGTGGACGGGCCGCCGAGCTGCCCGCGCACGGTATGACGGGCGGCGGAGCCAACCGGGAGAACCTGCCTTGAGTCGTGAAACTGACAGTTCGTCCTCCGGGCCCCAGGGGCGCGGTGGAGCCGCCTACCCCTCGGGTACCCCGCCGTATGGAACCGGCCAGTATCCGTCCACGACTGTGCCGACCGGGCCCGGCGCGCCGACCGCCCCGGAGGAGAACCCTGTGACCTCGAAGCCGTCCACGCCCGAATCCGACGGGCCCAAGACCGAGACCACCCTGACGACCCGGATCCGGATCAACATCCCGGGTTCGCGGCCGATCCCGCCGGTGGTCGTGCGCAAGCCGATGGGGGCCTCCGCCGACGAGGCGGGCGCCGAGCCGGCGCCGCCGCAGTCCCGGGCCCCGGGCGCCGCACCCTCCGCGCAGCCCGCGCCGAGGCCCAAGCAGCCCCTGCCGACCCGGATCGAGGCCGCGCAGGAGCCGTCCGCCCCGCAGGGCGGGCCGGCCGAGGGCGGGGAGGCGGCCAGCAACTGGTTCGCCCCGCGCAAGTCGGGCCCGCAGGCCCCGCCGCAGGGACAGGCCCCGCCGCAGCCGCCGGCGCCCGGCCGGGCACCCGGACTCCCGGCCGGAGGCCCGCAGGGCCAGGGGCAGGGCCAGGGCCCGTTCCAGGCCCCGCCCGCGGCCCCGCTCCCGGGACGCACCCCGCAGCCTCCGGCGACGCAGGGCGGCTTCGCGCCGCCGCGCTCCGCGGGCGCGCCCGCGTCGGGCTACAGCCCGGACTACGCCCCGCAGCCGCCCGCCCCGGCCGGCCCGCTGCCCGGCGGCCCCGGCACCGGGACGCCCCAGGGCTACCCCGGATACCCGGGCGACCAGGGCGACGCGGGGCCCGTCACCGAGGCGTTCCCCGCCTACGGCGGCCCCGGCCCCGGCGGCCCCGCCGGACCCACCGGCGGCCACGGCTTCGGCAGCGGCCCGGTCGGCGGGCCCGTCGGCGGGCCCCCCGGCGGCCCCGGCCCGGTCGGCGCCGCGGGCGGCCCCGGCGCTCCCGCCGGCGCCCCCCGCGCGGACGCGGTGCCCCGCTGGCCCGGTCCCGAGGCGGAGGGCCCCGCCCCCGTACGGACGCCGGTGCCCGCGCCGGTCCCCGCCCCCGCGGCGGTGCCCAGTCCCACGCCCCCGAAGCAGAAGGCCCCGGCCAAGCCAGTGAAGAAGGCACGCTCCAAGCTCCTCCTCCTGTGCGTCGGCCTCCTCGGCGTCCTCGGCGTGGCCTACGGCGCCGGGCTGCTGCTGAACCACTCCGACGTCCCCAAGGGCACCGTCGTCCTCGGCGTCGACATCAGCGGCAGCCGCGACGAGGCCGTGGCCAAGCTCCAGACGGCCTTCGGCGCCCGCGCCGCCGCACCGCTCCAGCTCACCGTCGGCGGCAAGCAGGTCGAGCTGAAGCCGGAGAAGGCCGGCCTGACGCTGGACAGCCAGACCACCGTCCGCAACGCGGCCGGCAGCGACTACAACCCGGTCACCGTCATCGGCTCCCTCCTCGGCCAGGAGCGCGAGGCGACCCCCGTGATGCCGGTCGACGAGGAGAAGCTCCAGGTCGCCCTCCAGGAACTCGCGGGCACGGCCGGCTCGGTCACCGAGGGCACCATCACCTTCGACACGGGCAAGCCCGTCGCGGTGCCCGGCACCCCCGGCACCACCCTCGACGCCGACGCCTCGGTCGCCCAGGTCACCAAGGCCTTCCGCGACATGATGGCCACCGGCAAGTCCGCCCCGGTCGAACTGCCGGTCACCGCCAAGGCGCCGGTCATCGACCAGGCCGAACTCGACCGTGCCATGAAGGAGTTCGCCGAGCCCGCGATGTCGGCCAACGCCGTCGTCAAGATCGGCGGCAAGCCCCTGGCCTTCGGCTCCAAGTCCCTGCCGAAGATCCTCAGCATGCAGCCGGTGGAGGGCCACCTCGTCCCGAAGTTCGACCTGGAAGCCCTCAAGGACGTCTACGGGAACACCTTCGACGGGATCCTGATCGCCCGGGGCAACGGCTCCAAGACCGCGGTCACCCCGCAGGACGTGGCCGGCGCCCTCGGCGAGGCCCTGCGCGGCAAGACCACCGCCGAGCGGACCGTCGTCGTCGACACCAACCCGTCCTGACCGTCCGGGGCCGGGGCACCGCCCCGGCCCCGGAGGCCGGGGCGGGCGCGCCGGAGGTCAGTTCAGCAGCGCGCGGGCCGACGCGGCCTCCGCGCGGATGCGGCCCGCCGCGGTGACGTCGATAGCGTCCACCACCGTCGCGTAGGACTCCATCTCGGCGGCCCCCTCCTGGAACGCGCCCCGCTCCACCAGCAGCCGCGCCCGCTCGTACCGGAGCGACGCCGGGTGCGACGGCAGCAGCAGCGACAGGTCCAGCGCCCACAGCGCCACCCCGGAGTGCTCGGGCCGGGCCGAGGCCCACGCCCGGATGTTGTTCAGGATCCGCAGCACGATGTCCCGGGTGCGCGCCGGGGTCCGCGGCCCGTCGGCCATTTCCGCCGGCCCCGTCCCCAGCGAGGCGCCGCCCGCGAACGGATCCACCACCACGCCCTCCTCCGGGTCCCCGAAGCCCACCACGAAGTGCCCCGGCAGCCCCAGCCCGTACACGGGCGCACCCGCCCGGCGCGCGACCTCCAGCCAGACCACCGACAGCAGGATCGGCAGCCCGCGCCGCCGCCTCAGCACCTCGTGCAGCAGCGAGGACTCCAGCCGGTCGTAGTCCGCCGGCGTGCCGTGGAAGCCGAGCCGTCCGCCCAGCAGTTCCGTGACCGCCGAGGCCCACGCCCGCCCGCCCCGCAGCCCGTACGGCAGCATCCCCGCGAGCCGGTCCAGCTCGATCTGCGCCCAGTCCATGGCGCGTTCGTCCAGGTCCGGGTCACCCTCCGCCGCCAGCAGCAGGCACATCAGGGCAAGGTCCGGGCGCTCCGACCGGGCCTCCGCCGCGAACTGCTCCCGCCAGGCGGACGTCACGCCGCCTCCCGCAGCTGCCGGTAGTGGTGGTAGCCGTGGTGCGTGGCGAAGCCCAGGCCGTCGTACAGGGCCCGTGCGGCCGCGTTGTCCGTCTCCACCTGGAGCCAGGCCGCCGACGCGCCCTCCTCCAGCGCCCGCCGGGCCAGGGCCGCCATCACCGCCGTCGCCAGCCCCTCCCGCCGGTGCGCCGGGTCGACCGTCACGGCTGCGAAGCCGGCCCACCGCCCGTCCACCACGCACCGGCCGACCGCGCGGCCGCCGGGCAGCGCCGCGAACCACACCGACGGCCCCTCGACCAGCATCCGCCGGGCGAGCTCCGGGTCCTCGACCTTCCCGTAGCGCCCGAGCCACTCCTCGTCCGGGGTGCGCGTCAGGCGTATCTCCGCGGCCGCCGGCGCGTCCGCGTCGCCCACCGGGGCCAGCGCACCGATCCGCACCTCCGCCGAGACCTCGGCCGCCCAGCCGCGCCGCTCCAGCTCCGCGCACAGCAGCTCCTGGGTGCCGGCGGCGCCCGTGGCGGCCTGTACGTACGCCGGGAGGCCGCGCCGCGCGTACCAGGAGGTCACCCGCGCGAGTGCATCCTCCAGCGGCATTCCCGGATCGCCGAGCGGCAGGACCGAGTTGGCGCGCCGGGTGAATCCGGCGGCCGCCCGCAGCGTCCACTCGCCCAGCGGCTCGCTCTCCAGCGGCTGCCAGGACCGCGCGGTGATCCGCGCGAGCTCCTCGAAGGAGGCCGCGGGACCCCGCCGGCGGGCCGGCGCGGCGGGCACGACCTTGCCCGCCACCAGCGAAGATTCCGAAATGCGGACCGCCTGGCCGTTCTTCTTTGTGATCAGCAGCACACCCTCGTACCAGGATGTGAGAACCCCTACCGTGTCCGCGAACTCGGGTGATCCGCCCGCCCTCGGCTCCACCCGTCGTACAGAGACTCGTTTACCCACGTCAGCCGGGGTGATACGGATCTCCAGCCGTCCGCCTGCAGCGATTTCCACAGCTCTGTCCGCCCCTCCTGTTCGGATCGTGCCCGGGAACGGAGATACTAGGTGCGGGCATCGACGACGCCGCGCTCCCGCGCGATATGGAAGCCCTACCGAGGAGGAACGAGAGCGTGACCTACGTCATCGCGGAGCCTTGTGTCGACGTCAAGGACAAGGCATGCATCGAAGAGTGCCCCGTCGACTGCATCTACGAGGGCCAGCGGTCCTTGTACATCCACCCGGACGAGTGCGTCGACTGTGGTGCGTGTGAGCCGGTCTGCCCGGTCGAGGCCATCTTCTACGAGGACGACACTCCCGAGGAGTGGAAGGACTACTACAAGGCGAACGTCGAGTTCTTCGACGAGCTCGGCTCGCCCGGTGGTGCCTCCAAGCTCGGCCTGATCGAGCGCGACCACCCCTTCGTCGCCGCGCTTCCCGCCGGCATCAACGGCGAACACTGACCTTTCACGGCAGAAGCACCCCCTCGGCCCCGTGCGGCCTGCCCGCCGCACGGGGCCGAGGTGTTTCGCGCCCCCACCCAGAGAGAGCAGAGACCCCCGTGGCCGCAGTATCCGACCGTCTTCCCGTCTTCCCCTGGGACAAGCTGGAGCCGTACAAGGCCACGGCGGCGGCCCACGCGGACGGCATCGTCGACCTGTCGATCGGCACGCCCGTGGACCCGGTGCCCCGGCTGATCCGGCAGGCCCTCACCGACGCCGCCGACTCGCCGGGCTATCCCACGGTGTGGGGCACGGTCGCCCTGCGCGACGCGATCACGGGCTGGGTGCGCGGACGGCTCGGCGCGAGCGCCGCCGGACACGCCAACGTCCTGCCGGTCGTCGGCTCGAAGGAACTGGTGGCGTGGCTGCCGACCCAGCTGGGCCTCGGCGCCGGCGACAAGGTCGCCTACCCCCGGCTCGCCTACCCCACGTACGAGGTCGGCGCGCGGCTGTGCGGCGCGGAGCCCGTCGTGTACGACGACCCGACGGAGCTGGACCCGGCCGGCGTCCGGCTGCTGTGGCTCAACTCCCCGTCCAACCCCACCGGGAAGGTCCTCCCCAAGGAGGAGCTGATCCGGATCGTGGCCTGGGCGCGCGAGCACGGCATCCTGATCTTCAGCGACGAGTGCTACCTGGAGCTGGGCTGGGAGGCCGAGCCGGTCTCCGTCCTCCACGACGACGTCTGCGGCGGCTCCTACGAGGGCCTCGTCGCCGTCCACTCCCTCTCCAAGCGGTCCAACCTGGCCGGCTACCGGGCGGCGTTCGCCGCCGGCGACGCGGCCGTGCTCGGCGAGCTGCTGCAGATCCGCAAGCACGGCGGGATGATGACCCCCGCCCCCGTGCAGGCGGCCACCGTGGCGGCCCTCGGCGACGACACGCACGTGGCCGAGCAGCGCGAGCGCTACGCCGCCCGCCGCGCCGCGCTGCGCACCGCCCTGGAGGCGCACGGTTTCCGCGTCGAGCACAGCGAGGCCAGCCTCTACCTGTGGGTGACCCGGGACGAGCCCTGCTGGGACACCGTCGCCCACCTCGCGGAGCTCGGCATCCTGGTCGCGCCGGGGGACACCTACGGCGAGGCGGGCGCGCGGTTCGTGCGCGTCGCCTTCACCGCCACCGACGAGCGCGTCGCGGCGGCCGTCAAGCGCCTCGGCTGAGCGGGGCCCGCACCCGCCGCACCGGAACAGCCCGAAGGGGCCGGGAGTTCGTGCTCCCGGCCCCTTCGGTGTCCTGCGGCGGTCAGCCGCCGAGCGGCAGTCCGCCGAGCGGCAGGGCCCCGGTCAGCGAGCCGGTCGGCAGCGAGCCAGTCGGGAGCTCGCCGGTGGGCAGCGAGCCCACCGGAAGGTCCTTCGCGGCGGGCAGCCCGCCGAGCATCGGCGCGGCGGTGCCCACCAGGTCGGCGGCGGGCGCGGCGGCGGCCGGAACGGCCTCGGTGGCGGTGTCCGTGGCCGCCGTCGCGCCGGCGGCGTCGGGGGCGGTGAGGGGGGCGGTGAGCGCGTCCAGCTGCGGCACGGACTCCAGGCCCGCGGCGCTGGCCGCGCCGGCCGCACCGACCACGGGCGCTGCCCCGGCTGCGAGGAGCAGCGCGGCACGGGCGATCCGGCGGGTCAGGGGGAGGGACATGTTGCTCCTAAGCGGTAGCGGCTGAGTACGCCGTGTACAACCGCTCGCGGGGCGGGTGGAGTTGCGGATGCCCCGGGTAAAGGATCGGTAACGCATCGTTTAATCGGCCTGCGTGATAAATGCATTCAGCACGCGCCCACCAGGCCTTCTGTACCTCCGGGGACCCTCCCGGCCCCGGCACCGGACACCCCCGGGCGGGTGACGCCTCGTACGCGCGGCCGGGTGCCTTCCGGCGGGCTTCCGGGCCGTCCCGGCCGCCTTCGGCGCGCGGTGCGGACGCGGCCGCCCTCAGCGGGCGGTGAAGATGCGGACCTCGCCCGCGGGGGCGGCCTGCCGCTCGCCGCCCTCCGGTGCGCCGTCCGCGCCCCCGGACCGCCACGCCCGGCCGGCCCGGCCGCCGGTCCAGTCGCCGCCGCCGTACGAGACCCGCGCGATCCCCAGCTCCTGGGACCGGGCCACCGCCCAGTGGGCCACGGCCCGGCCGCGCCGCTCCTCGGCCGCGCCGCCGTCCCGCTTCAGCCGTACGTCGACCCGGCCCCGGTCCTGCACAGCCCCGTCCGCGGCCGCGGCGTCGGCGGCCGCCCCGCCGGGACCGCCGCCCAGCGCGCCCTCGCCGAAGGCCCGTACCAGCTCCGTCCGCACCCGCTCCGGATCGCCGCCCGCCGGAACCGGACCCGAGCACACCAGGGTTCCGGCCCCGCCGAAGGCGGCCGTCAGGACCGTCGCGTCCGGCTCGTGCTTGGCGTACGCCTGCGGGAAGCCGCTGCGCTGCACCTTCTGCGCGGCGACCGTCAGCGGCAGCCGCGAGTACCCCGGGACCTCGACGAGGTGGTCGTAGAAGATCGCGGCCGAGTAGACCGGGTCCGTGATCTGCTCCGGCGTGCCCCAGCCCATCGAGGGCCGCTGCTGGAACAGGCCGAGCGAGTCCCGGTCCCCGTGGTCGAGGTTGCGCAGCGCCGACTCCTGCATCGCCGTGGCCAGCGCGATGGTCACCGCCCGGTCCGGCAGCCCCTTGGAGATCCCGACCGCCGCTATCGTCGCCGCGTTCGAGGCCTGCTCCGGGGACAGCTCGTACTCCTCGGGGTCGGCCCCTGCCGCGGAGGCCGTGCAGTAGGGGGCGCCGCCGCCGTTGGAGTTCCGCTGGGCGGCGAAGTACCCGATCACCGCGAACAGCACGAGGAGACCGACGGCCACCCGCAGCGGTCTGCGGCGGCGGGAGCGGGGAGGACGGTTCTCGGACACGCCGCCCACCGTACTTGAGGCGTGTGACGCGTCCATCGGCCGGACGACGCGGACTGCGCGCAGTCCCGGGCGCTAGGGTCGGTTCCATGTCCGAATCCGAGCTGGACCTCACCCTGGACGCCGCCGAGCTGACCGCCCGGCTCGTCGACATTCCGTCCGTGAGCGGCGACGAGAAGGTACTCGCCGACCTCGTGGAACACGCGCTGCGCGGCCTCCCGCACCTGACCGTGGACCGCTTCGGGAACAACGTCGTCGCCCGCACCCACCTGGGCCGCGACGAGCGCGTCGTCCTCGCGGGGCACCTCGACACCGTGCCGATCGCCGACAACGTCCCCTCCCGCCTCGACGGGAACGGCGTCCTGTGGGGCTGCGGAACGACCGACATGAAGTCAGGCGTGGCCGTGCAGCTGCGGATCGCCGCGACCGTGCCCGAGCCGAACCGCGACCTCACCTTCGTCTTCTACGACCAGGAGGAGGTCGCCTCCGACCTCAACGGCCTGGGCAAGGTCGCCGAGGCCCACCCCGACTGGCTCACCGGCGACTTCGCCGTGCTGCTGGAGCCCTCGAACGCCGAGGTCGAGGGCGGCTGTCAGGGCACCCTGCGCGTCCTGCTCCGCACGGCCGGCGAGCGCGCCCACTCCGCGCGCAGCTGGATGGGCTCCAACGCCATCCACACCGCGGGCCCCATCCTGGCGAAGCTGGCGGCGTACGAGCCGCGCAGGCCGGTCATCGACGGCCTGGAGTACCACGAGGGCCTCAACGCGGTCCGCATCGAGGGCGGCGTCGCCAACAACGTCATCCCCGACGCCTGCACGGTGACGGTCAACTTCCGCTACGCCCCCGACCGGAGCGAGGCCGACGCGCTCGCCCACGTGCGGGAGGTCTTCGCGGACTGCGACATCGCCGCGTTCGAGGTCGACGACTCCTCGGGCGGCGCCCTGCCCGGCCTCGGCCACCCGGCCGCGGCGGCCTTCATGGAGGCCGTCGGCGGCCGCGCCATGCCGAAGTTCGGCTGGACGGACGTCTCGCGCTTCAGCGCGCTGGGCGTTCCGGCGGTGAACTACGGCCCGGGCGACGCCCTGCTGGCCCACAAGGTGGACGAGCGCGTGGAGACGAAGGCGATCCTGCACTGCGAAGAACGACTCCGGACCTGGCTGACCTCCTGAATTCCGCTTCTCGTCACCTTCGTGCGCCTACCCTGATCCAACGATCAGCAGGAGGGAGCACATCATGGGCAACCACGGCAATCCCGACGCGTCCGCTCGTCACCGGCCCGAGGAGCAGCAGCTCGGACCGGTGCTGAGGAGGCGCAGCCAGGTGCAGGCGGGCAGTACGACGGACCAGCGGCTGCTGGATTCGGCCGGCCCCTCCGAGTGGGTGCACACCGATCCCTGGCGGGTCCTGCGCATCCAGTCGGAGTTCATCGAGGGCTTCGGCACGCTCGCCGAGCTGCCCCCGGCGATCAGCGTGTTCGGTTCGGCGCGGACCCCGGTCGACTCGCCCGAGTACGAAGCGGGCGTACGGATCGGGCGCGCGCTGGTCGACGCCGGCTTCGCCGTCATCACCGGCGGCGGCCCGGGCGCGATGGAGGCGGCCAACAAGGGCGCCCGCGAGGGCAACGGCATCTCCGTTGGCCTCGGCATCGAGCTGCCCTTCGAGCAGGGGCTCAACGAGCACGTCGATCTCGGCCTGAACTTCCGGTACTTCTTCGTCCGCAAGACGATGTTCGTGAAGTACAGCCAGGGCTTCGTGGTGCTGCCGGGCGGTCTCGGCACGCTGGACGAGATGTTCGAGGCGCTCACCCTGGTGCAGACGCAGAAGATCACCCGCTTCCCGATCGTGCTGTTCGGCACGGAGTACTGGAGCGGTCTGATCGACTGGCTGAAGAACACGGTGATCGCCCAGGGCAAGGCCTCGGAGAAGGACCTCTACCTGTTCCACGTCACGGACGACGTGGACGAGGCCATCGCGCTGGTGACGAAGGAAGTCGGGAAGTAGGACCCGCCCCCGGGGCGGGCCCCCGCCCCGGGATCAGCCCCGCCCCGGATGCGTCCCGCCCCCGGGCTCAGGCCAGGCCCCGCGCTCAGGCCAGGCCCCGCGCTCAGGCCAGGCCCCGGCGGGCGACCGCGGGGGGCCGGTGGCCCTGGATCGAGGCCACCATGTCCAGGACCTGCCGGGTCTCCGCGACCTCGTGGACGCGGTAGACCTGCGCGCCCAGCCAGGCCGAGACGGCCGTGGTGGCCAGGGTGCCGAGCAGGCGCTCCTTGACCGGCTTGTCCAGGGTCTCGCCGACGAAGTCCTTGTTCGACAGCGAGACCAGCACCGGCCAGCCCGTGTCCGCCATCTCGGTCAGCCGCCGGGTGGCCTCCAGGGAGTGCCGGGTGTTCTTGCCGAAGTCGTGGCCCGGGTCGATCATGATCGACTCCCGCGGCACGCCGAGGGCGGCGGCGCGCTCCGCCAGGCCCACGGTGACGCGCAGGATGTCCTCCATCACGTCCTCGTACGCGATCCGGTGCGGCCGGGTGCGCGGCTCCACCCCGCCCGCGTGGGTGCAGACCAGGCCCGCGCCGTAGCGGGCGGCGACCTCGGCGAGGCGGGGGTCGACCCCGCCCCAGGCGTCGTTCAGCACGTCCGCCCCGGCCTCGCAGACCGCCTCGCCGACCTCGTGCCGCCAGGTGTCCACGCTGATCACCACGTCCGGGTGGCGGCGCCGGACCTCGGCCACGAAGCCGACCGTGCGCCGGGCCTCCTCGACCGCGTCCACGTGCTCGCCCGGGCCCGCCTTGACGCCGCCGACGTCGATGATGGCGGCGCCCTCGGCCACCGCCTGCTCGACCCGCGCCAGCGCCGGCTCGTCGCGGAACGTCGCGCCCTGGTCGTAGAAGGAGTCAGGAGTCCGGTTCACGATGGCCATGATCACCGGCTCGTGGGTGTCGAACTCGTGCCTGCCCAGTCGCAGCATCCTGCTCTTTCCTCCTTCGGCGGCCCTCGCGCCTCGCCTGCGACCTTAACCTGGTGGCCGGAGTCTCTCAGGGGAGTTGATCGTGTTCTTCTTCTTGATGATCGCGCTGGTCGTGGTCGTGGCAGCGGTCACCCTCGCGGTGGTCGGCGGCGGCTCGGAGGCCGTCCTGCCGGAAGCGGAGCCGGACCGGGTGGCCGACGGGCTGCCGGAGACCCGGCCCGTCGTACGGGCGGACATCGACGCGCTGCGGCTGCCCGTCGCGCCGCGCGGCTACCGGATGGCCGAGGTGGACGACGTACTGGAACGCCTGGCGGCGGAGCTGGCGGAGCGCGACGCGCGGATCGCCCTGCTGACCGCGGACCGGGACGGCGCCGCGCCCGGCGCCGCGGCCGGTGAGGAGCCCGCCGACGCGGCGGGCCCGGCCGCCGCCGGAGCCGTCGACCTGACCGGCGGGCACGTCGACCTGACCAAGGACGCCGGGCGATGACCGGCGCGGTGGCCGGTCCGGACGGCGGCCTGCGCTGCCCGTGGGGGCTGTCCACCCCGGACTACGTGGCGTACCACGACACGGAGTGGGGCCGACCGGTCCACGGCGACGACGCGCTGTACGAGCGGCTGTGCCTGGAGGCCTTCCAGTCCGGGCTGTCGTGGCTGACGATCCTGCGCCGCCGCGAGGGCTTCCGCACGGCCTTCGCCTCGTTCGAGATCGCGAAGGTGGCGGAGTTCGGCCCGGCGGACGCCGCGCGCCTGCTGGCCGACGAGGGGATCATCCGCAACCGGGCCAAGATCGAGGCCACCCTGGCCAACGCGAAGGTGCTGGCCGGATGGGAGCCGGGCGAGCTCGACACGCTCGTCTGGTCGTACGCCCCCGAGGAACCCGGTCCGGCCCCGCGGTCGACGGCCGACGTCCCGGCGGTGACCCCCGGGTCCACGGCCCTGGCGAAGGCCCTGAAGAAGGCGGGCATCCGCTTCGTCGGCCCGACCACGGCCTACGCCCTCATGCAGGCCTGCGGGCTGGTCGACGACCACCTCGCGGACTGCGTCTCCCGCGGGGCCTGAGCCCCGCCGGGAGACGCCCCGGTCAGCGGCCCGGCACGTCAGCGGCCCAGGTACGCCGGCGGCTGCTTCGCCAGGAAGGCCTGGACGGCGATGGCGTGGTCCTCGGAGGCTCCCGCGCGGGCCTGGAGGGCCTCCTCGCGCTCCAGCGCCTCCGGGAGGGAGCGGGAGGCCCCGTACGCGAGGGACTCCTTCAGCGCGGCGTACGCCACCGTCGGGCCGGCGGCCAGCGTGCGCGCCAGGGCCTCGGCCTCGGCGTGCAGGGACTCGGAGGGCACGAGGCGGTTGGCGATGCCCAGCTCGTACGCCTCCTGGGCGCGGACCGGACGCGGGAACAGCAGCAGGTCGCTCGCGCGGGACGCGCCGATCAGGCGGGGGAGCGTCCAGGACACACCGGAGTCGGCGGTCAGGGCCACGCCGGCGAACGAGGTGGTGAAGGAGGCGGTGTCGGCGACGACCCGGAAGTCCGCCGCCAGGGCGAACCCGAAGCCCGCACCGGCCGCAACGCCGTTCACTCCGGCGACCACCGGCTTGGGCATCTCGGTCAGCGCCCGGACGATCGGGTTGTAGTGCTCGGCGACCGTGCTCATGGTGTTCGAGGAGCCGCTCTCGCGGTCCGCCGCGAGGCTGCCGATGTGCTCCTTGAGGTCCTGGCCGACGCAGAAGGCCCGGTTCCCCGCCGCCGTGAGCAGCACCGCGCGCACCGCGGTGTCCCCGGCCGCCGCCCGGACCGCGTCGCGCAGGGCGACCTTGGCCTCGGTGTTCATGGCGTTCATCGCGTCCGGACGGTTGATCGTGATGGTGGCGAGTCCGTCGGTCACTTCGTAGAGCACGCTGTCGGCCATGGCAGGGGGTCCCCCTTCGTCGCGGGCTTGGCTACCGGCCGGTATCGGCGGGTGCAAGGGCCAGCATGGCGGACCGGGCCGCACGCGCACATGTGATGTGCGTCAAAGAAAGCGGATGCCGATACCAGGGGGCAGCGGCGAAGTATCGCAGGCGGGTCCCCGAAATGAGTGGTTTTGGTCGAGCGCGTTGCCCAACCGTTCACAGCCGATGTTGGTCATCGGGTCCTGACATGCGGGATAATGGCCAAGAAGCAATGTGTTCGATGCCGGGTACTAGGCGCCTGAACGGTGCCGTCGGCTGACGATGTGGTTTCAGGAAGGGGAACGAGCATGGCGGCCATGAAGCCGCGGACGGGCGACGGCCCGCTCGAGGTCACCAAGGAGGGGCGGGGCATCGTCATGCGCGTACCGCTCGAGGGCGGCGGTCGGCTTGTCGTCGAGCTGACCCCCGACGAAGCGGACGCCCTGGGTGACGCCCTGAAGAAGGTCGTCGGCTGACACGTCGGCACCCTCTGCGTTCTCCGCACTGCCCCGGCCGCTCGTCCCGACGAGCGGCCGGGGCAGTGCTGTGTCCCGGCCCGTCCGCCCGTCTCCGTTCGTCCGTCCGCCTGCCTGCCTGCCTGCCCGTCCGTCCCCGTACGCCGGAGCCCACGTGACCTTCGCGCCGCCCGCGCCGCCCGCCTTCGCCGACTGCACCGCGCGCGAGAAGGCCGCGCGGATCCTCTCCGACGTGCTCGCGCCGGCGAACCTGGTGGTGGCCCAGCTCCTGCTGATCGGCCGGCACAGCACCGGATCCCCCGCCGGGCTCGGCTGGGGGCTGCTCGCCGCGCTGTTCTGCGGAGCGGTCCCGATCGGGATCATCTCCCTCGGCGTCCGGCGCGGCGCGCTCACCGACCAGCACATCCGGGTGCGCCGGCAGCGGATCGTCCCGATGGCCCTCAGCCTCGTCTCCGTCGTCGCCGGCATCACCCTGCTACGGGTCCTCGGAGCCCCGGCGGACGTGTTCGCGCTGGTCGTCGCGATGCTCGTCGGCCTGGTGGCCTCGCTGCTGGTCACGATCGGCTGGCAGATATCCCTCCACCTGTCGGTGGCCGGCGGCACCGTCGTGATCCTGTTCCTCGTCTTCGGCCCGGCCGCGCTGGCCGCCGCGCCGGTCGTCGCGGCCATGGCCTGGTCCCGGCTCGTCCTGCGGGCGCACACCCCGGCCCAGCTCCTCGCCGGCGCCGCCCTGGGCGGCACGGCGGCGCTCACCTTCGCCCTGCTGCGCTGACGCGGCGTACGGCGCCGGCCGCTCAGCGCCGCACGGCGCACAGCAGGCCGTCGCCCACCGGGAGAAGGGCGGCCTCCAGCGCGGGGCTCTCGCGGACGCTGCGCAGCAGCTCGCGGACCCGGAGCACCTCCACCGGCTGGGCCGCGGAGTCGACCGTACGGCCGTCGGAGAAGACCCCCTCGAAGCAGACCAGCCCACCGGGGCGCAGCAGGCGCAACGATTCGGCGAGGTAGTCGAGGGACTCGGCGGGGTCCCCGTCGCAGAACACGAGGTCGTACCCGCCGTCGGCGAGGCGGGGGAGCACGTCCAGCGCGCGGCCCGGGATGAAGCGGGCGCGGTTGCCCGCGAAACCGGCGGCGCGGAACGCCTGGCGGGCGAAGGCCTGCCGGTCGCCCTCGGGATCGACCGTGGTCAGCACCCCGTCGGCGCGCATCCCGTGCAGCAGGTGGATGCCCGAAACACCGGTCCCCGTACCGATCTCGGCGACCGCCTTGGCGTCCGCCGTGGCGGCGAGCAGGCGCAGCGCAGCCCCGGTTCCGGGGGAGACGGAGCGCAGGCCCGCTTCCC
Source organism: Streptomyces sp. NPDC048461 (assembly GCF_055587105.1). Classification (NCBI taxonomy): domain Bacteria; kingdom Bacillati; phylum Actinomycetota; class Actinomycetes; order Kitasatosporales; family Streptomycetaceae; genus Streptomyces; species Streptomyces sp. NPDC048461. The sequence continues at coordinate 73,687 of NZ_JBVJGW010000001.1, forward strand.
TGGACCGGTCACGGGCCCATCGCAGAGCGTCGTCCTCGGCGACAAACGCGTCGGCGAACGCCCAGCTCGTCTGCCGGTTGCCGGTAATGACCCTCTCCTGTCCCCATAGTTGGCGCAACGGTGACTGTATCCGCTGAGGTCGGGAACCCGCAGATGGGACCGGGCGTTGTGAAGGGTGGAGACGGGATCAGAAGGGACGGCGCCGGGCAGATCGGCGATCCGGGCCGTTCTGGGGACCGGGCCCCGTGCAAAGTTAATGCAAAAACGCTTATCCCAAGCTGACGGAGGGGGTGGCTATGGTAGGGAATCCACTGGACACCACCAGAGCCGACAGGGGAGGTGCGGCTGCGCCTGTGGATCGTGGGGGCGTCATCCGGCGTCTCTTCCGGTCGGCGGGTGAGCCGAAATCCGTGACCGACATTGCTGACCGCTTCCACACCGCCGACACCGCACCCACCGCGACCTTTGCCGCCGATGCGGGCTCGCAGGCGTGGACCCCTCCCTCGTGGGAGGAGATCGTCAGCACGCACAGCGCGCGGGTCTACCGCCTCGCCTACCGTCTGACCGGCAACCAGCACGACGCCGAGGACCTGACGCAGGAGGTCTTCGTCCGCGTCTTCCGCTCGCTGTCCACCTACACGCCCGGCACCTTCGAGGGCTGGCTGCACCGGATCACCACCAACCTCTTCCTGGACATGGTCCGCCGCAAGCAGCGGATCCGCTTCGACGCGCTCGGGGACGACGCCGCCGAGCGGCTGCCGAGCCGGGAGCCGTCCCCCCAGCAGGTGCTCCACGACACCCACTTCGACGCGGACGTCCAGCAGGCGCTGGACACCCTCGCGCCGGAGTTCCGTGCCGCCGTGGTGCTGTGTGACATCGAGGGCCTGTCGTACGAGGAGATCGCCGCCACCCTCGGCGTGAAGCTCGGCACCGTGCGCAGCCGCATCCACCGCGGCCGTTCCCACCTGCGCAAGGCGCTCAAGCACCGGTCTCCCGAGGCCCGCGCCGAGCAGCGCGCGCTGGCCGGCGTGTCCGTGGGCGCGCCGGGCACCGGGGGAGAGGGCGGAGCCGAGTGAGCGGAGCCAGTCCGTCCCCCGCGGAACAGCACCTGGGCGACCGCCTCGCCGCCCTGGTGGACGGGGAGCTCAAGCACGACGCGCGCGACCGGGTCCTCGCCCACCTGGCCACCTGCGCCAAGTGCAAGGCCGAGGCCGATGCCCAGCGCCGTCTGAAGACCATGTTCGTCGAGAGCGCGCCGCCGCCGCTGTCCGCGGGGCTGCTCGCGCGGCTCCAGGGCCTGCCGGGCAGCGGACCCGAGGGCCCCTCCGGTCCCGCGGGCCCGGGAGCTGCGCCGGGCGCCGATCCGTTCGGGTCGTTCGCGTACGCCCTGCCGGCCGCGCCCCGGTCCGAGCAGCAGGGGTTCCGCATCCACGAGGTGGGCCGACCGCGCCGCCGACTGGCCTTCGTGGCCGCCGGAGCCGTCTCGCTGGCGGCGCTCGCCCTGGGCGGTTCGCTGCCGCTGGAGGCCGCGGACCCGAACGTCCGCGGTGAGTCCCCCGTCCCCGCCACCCGACCCGGACCGGCCGTGTCCGTGGCCGACGCGGTCGTCCGCGACCGCCGTCCCACGCCCGCAGCCGTCCCCGGGCCCAGCCTGTTGGCGTCCCTGCCGACGCCGCTCCCGCCGCTCCACCCCTCCCCGCCGGCATCGGCTCGACCGGTCTCCCTCCTGCGCTGACCCGGGACCTGGTTGAATCTGCGGCACATGTGCACAGGTAGGCGGGGAGCACCCATGGCCGACAGCCAGCAGACCGATCCGGCACCGTTGTGGTGGAGCCGGCCCGAGGGCACGGCGGAACTCCGCCGCGAGGGGGTCCCCGCACCGCGTCCGGAGTCCGGACCGCAGGCCGGTCCCGAACCCGGTGCGGACACCGGTGCGGCCCTCGGGGCCGAGCCGGACGCTCCGGCCGCGCCCGTGGTGCGGTACGACCCCTGGGGCGACCAGCCCCTCCAGGTCGTGGACCGGGGCCGGCAGCGCCGCGGGGTCGGCCCGTGGCAGCTGGTGGCCTTCGGCGTGGGGGTCGCCGTGCTCGCCGGCGGCATCGGCGGGTACCTCGGCGTGGTCGCCGAGCGGCAGAGCAGCACCCGGCTGGAACTGCCGCAGGCGGGCGTCGCGGCCGCGGGCCGGGCGCCCGGGAGCGTGGCCGGGATCGCGGCCACCGCCCTGCCCGGCGTGGTGACCCTGCACGTGCGGTCCACCGACGGGAGCGGGACCGGCACGGGATTCGTCCTCGACGCCCAGGGCCACATCCTGACCAACAACCACGTCGTCGGCGACGCCAAGGACATAGGCGTCACCTTCAGCACCGGCGAGAGCGTCAGCGCCGAGCTGGTGGGCCGCGACACCGGGTACGACCTGGCGGTGGTCAAGGTCAGCGGGGTGCGCGGGCTGCGCCCGCTGAGCCTCGGGAACTCGGAGAACGTCCAGGTCGGCGACCCGGTGGTGGCCATCGGAGCCCCGTTCGACCTCTCCAACACCGTCACCGCCGGGATCATCAGCGCCACCGGCCGGCCCGTCACCGCGGGCGGCGACAAGGGCGACGGCAGCGACGTCAGCTACGTCGACGCGCTCCAGACGGACGCCCCCATCAACCCCGGGAACTCCGGCGGCCCCCTCCTCGACGCCAAGGCCCACGTGGTCGGCATCAACAGCGCGATCCGGGGCGCCGACAAGGACGATCCCGACCGGCAGGGCGGCTCCATCGGCCTCGGCTTCGCCATCCCCATCAACCAGGGCAAGCGCGTCGCCGAGGAACTGATCCGCACCGGCCGCGCCACCCACCCCGTCATCGGGGTCACGCTCGACCTCCAGTACAAGGGCGACGGAGCCCGGGTCGGGGACAAGGGCGCCGACGGCAAGCCGTCCGTCGTCGCCGACGGGCCGGGCGCGCGCGCCGGGATCCGGGCCGGGGACGTGATCACCAAGGTGGACGGGCAGCGCGTACGCGGTGGTGACGAGCTCATCATCAAGATCCGCGCCCACCGTCCGGGAGATCCGCTGACCCTCACCGTGCTGCGCGAGGGCCGCGAGCGCACCCTGGAAGTGGTCCTCGGATCGGCGAACGGCTCGTGAGGCGCGCCTGACGTCCGGGTGAAACCGTGGTCGATGCGGTACGCAGGTATGGGCCCGCGGAGAACGGCGGGTACCGTGTGTCCAGGCCCGAAGTGAAGAGAGCCGAGGAGCGGCAAGGTGTTCAACGACATAGGCGCACTCGAACTTGTCACGATCGTGGTGCTCGCCATCCTCATTTTCGGCCCCGACAAGCTGCCCAAGGTCATTCAGGACGTTTCCGGCATCATCCGGAAGATCCGCTCCTTCTCGGACAGTGCGAAGCAGGACATCCGCTCCGAACTCGGCCCCGAATTCAAGGACTTCGAGTTCGAGGACCTGAATCCGAAGACCTTCATCCGCAAGCAGCTGGGCGAGAACGAGGACCTCAAGGAGATCCGCAGCAGCTTCGATCTCCGCAAGGAACTGAACGACGTCACCGACGCCGTCAACAGCCGCGAGACCGAGGCCGCTCCGGCCCCCGCGACCCCGGCCGCCACGCCCGCCGGCACCGGCCCGGACCTGCTGAAGAAGCCCGCCGCCCCGGCCGCCGAGCAGCCCGCCCGTTTCGACGCCGACGCCACCTGAGCCGCGCCCTGCCCGGTGAACCCGGGTCCGGTGGCTATCCTCCATCTGTCCGGACGCAGGACGCCCGAGGGGGGCGGGCCGCCGACGGACCCGACGGAACGAGAGGCCGCGCAGATGGAGACGACGAGCAGTAGCCGGGTAGGGACGCAGCCAGCCGACGCCCCCGCCGCCGCACCGCAGGACCCGCAGGACCCGCAGGACCCCTCCGTACAGCCGCAGGACGGGGCCGCTCCCGTCCCGGCGGCCCGCCGGACGGCCGAGGGCTTCCTCGCCGCCGACTTCCCCTGGTACGGGCTGGACGACGCCTTCGCCGGACGGCGCTGGCTCATGCAGGTCGGCACCGCCGCCGACGGCACGGTGGAGCACGGTTCGACCGGGCACGGCGACGAGCCGTCCGCCCGCGGCGAGATCGCCACCGGCGAGAAGGAGCGCTTCGCGGTGGTCGTCACCGTCGCGAGCAACCCGCTGCGCCGCAGCGCCGACGGCACCGGTGTCCTGGAGGCCACCTCGGTCTCCTCGGCGGCCTGGCTGGCCGGCTCGGGGCTGCTGGCGTACAGCTGGCCGGGGCAGATGGACCACTCCCTGCGCAGCGACTGGCTCGACCAGCAGACCGAGGCCGCGTGGGAGCTCGCGGACGACCTCGACGGCGAGGACTGGTCGATGCTGTCCCTGCCGGTCGACGGGGAGCCGACGCCCTTCCACTACCGCGAGTCGGAGTTCGGGTGGGTGCTGGCCGGCTCCACCGGCAGCGGCGTGCACCTCGGAGCCTTCGGCCGCGGCATGAGCGCGTACGGGATCGGCTTCGCCGCGATCGAGGACCTCGGCACCTACGAGTAGCCCCGGACCGGCCCCGGAAGGGGCGGGGACACCACCCGACACGCACCACGCGAAAGGCACCGCGGGAAACCCCGCGGTGCCTTTCGCACGTCCGGTGACGGGCCCGGCCCGCCCGGCCTCAGAACTTGTTGCGCGGGGTGATGCCCAGGGACATGCCCGACAGTCCGCGCGCGCGGCCGCCCAGCTTGCCCGCGATCGCCCGCAGGGCCGCACCGGCCGGGGACTCGGGGTCGGACAGGACCACGGGAGTGCCGTCGTCGCCGCCCTCGCGCAGCCGGACGTCGATCGGGATCGAACCCAGCACGGGCACCGACGCGCCGACGGTCTTGGTCAGCCCGTCGGCGACCTTCTGGCCGCCGCCCGAACCGAAGACGTCCACCATCTCGTCACAGTGCGGGCAGGGCAGGCCCGACATGTTCTCGACGACGCCGACGATCTTCTGGTGGGTCTGCACGGCGATCGACCCGGCCCGCTCCGCGACCTCGGCCGCGGCCTGCTGGGGGGTGGTGACCACGAGGATCTCGGCGTTCGGGACCAGCTGGGCCACCGAGATCGCGATGTCGCCGGTGCCCGGGGGCAGGTCCAGCAGCAGCACGTCCAGGTCGCCCCAGAACACGTCGGCCAGGAACTGCTGCAGGGCCCGGTGCAGCATCGGACCGCGCCACACCACCGGCGCGTTGCCCGGGGTGAACATGCCGATGGAGATGACCTTCACGCCGTGCGCCGACGGCGGCATGATCATGTTCTCGACCTGGGTGGGGCGGCCCTCGACGCCGAGCATCCGGGGCACGCTGTGCCCGTAGATGTCCGCGTCGACCACGCCGACCTTCAGCCCGTCCGCGGCCATGGCCGCGGCCAGGTTGACGGTGACCGAGGACTTGCCGACGCCGCCCTTGCCGGACGCGACCGCGTAGACGCGGGTCAGCGAACCGGGCTTGGCGAACGGGACCTCGCGCTCGGCGGTGCCGCCGCGCAGGGTCGTCGCCAGGTCCTTGCGCTGCTCGTCGCTCATCACGTCGAGGGTGACGGCGACGGAGGTGACCCCGGCGACCCGCTCCACGGCCTCGGTGACGTTCTTCGTGATGGTCTCGCGCATGGGGCAGCCCGACACCGTCAGGTACACGGTGACCGCGACGGCGCCGCCGTCGCCGATCTCCACCGATTTGACCATGCCGAGCTCGGTGATCGGCCGGTGGATCTCGGGGTCGTTCACCGTCGCCAGCGCGTCCAGGATCGCGTCCTGCTCCGGAACGGCGGCGTCGGCGGAGCTTGTGTCGGTAGCCATGCCCCGATGGTACGGCTCGGTAGCACGGCTCGGGAAAGCTCGCTAGCGGTCGGCTTCGTCACGTTCGTCGGGGAACAGCCTGCGCTCGTCCATCTCCTTGATCAGGTCCTGGAATTCCGAGCGGATCCAGTCGCGCGTGGCGACCTCGCCCAGACCCATCCGCAGGGCCGCGATCTCCCTCGTCAGGTACTCCGTGTCGGCGATGGAGCGCTCGTTCTGCTTGCGGTCCTGCTCCAGGTTGACGCGGTCGCGGTCGTCCTGCCGGTTCTGCGCGAGCAGGATCAGCGGAGCGGCGTACGAGGCCTGCAGCGACAGCATCAGCGTCAGGAAGATGAAGGGGTACTGGTCGAACCGGAGGTCGTCCGGCGCGAAGATGTTCCACAGCACCCAGACGATGATGACCAGGGTCATCCAGACGATGAACCGGCCGGTGCCGAGGAAGCGGGCCACCCGCTCCGACAGCCGCCCGAACGCCTCCGGGTCGTACTCGGGCAGCAGCGACCGGCGCGGGGCCCGCGGCTGGTCCAGGCGGACCCGCTGGCGCGTCAGCGCGTTCGCGCCCGTCGCGGCGGCCGCCTTCGCCCGCTCGGCCCGCTGCTCGGCCCGCTCCGCGCGCTCGGCCCGCTCGCCGCGCTCCCGCACCCGGTCCGCCGCGTCCTCCAGCCGGTCCGACAGCCCGTGGTCGCGCCCGCGCGCCCGTGCCTGCTCGCGCCGCTCCCGGTTCTGCTCCCGGCGGCGCTCGCGCCCCTGCTCCCCGCGTCCCCGCTCAGTGGCCACCGACGGCCTCCTCGGAATGGAAGTCCGTCTCCCGCCAGTCGTCCGGCAGCAGGTGGTCCAGTACGTCGTCCACCGTGACCGCGCCCAGCAGCGAGCCGCTCTCGTCGACCACCGGGACGGCCACCATGTTGTACGCGGCCAGGTAGCTGGTCACCACCGGCAGCGAGGCGTCCGGGCGCAGCGGCGGCAGGCCCGTGTCGACGATCGAGCTGACCAGGGTGAACGGCGGGTCCCGCAGCAGCCGCTGGAAGTGCACCGTGCCCAGGTACTTGCCCGTCGGCGTCTCGTCGGGCGGCCGGCACACGTACACCTGGGCCGCCAGCGCCGGCGAGAGGTCCGCCTGGCGCACGCGGGCCAGCGCGTCGGCGACCGTCGCGTCCGGCCGCAGCACGATCGGCTCGGTGGTCATCAGACCGCCCGCCGTGCGCTCCTCGTACGACATCAGGCGCCGCACGTCGGCCGCGTCGTCGGGCCGCATCAGCGTCAGCAGCCGCTCCTTGTCGTCCTCCGGCAGCTCGGAGAGCAGGTCGGCCGCGTCGTCCGGGTCCATCGCCTCCAGGACGTCGGCGGCCCGCTCCTCCTTCAGCTTCCCGAGGATCTCCACCTGCTCGTCCTCGGGCAGCTCCTCCATGACGTCCGCGAGCCGGTCGTCGTCGAGGGCGCTCGCCACCTCGGCGCGCCGCTTGGGCGACAGGTGGTGCAGGACGTTCGCGACATCGGCCGGGCGCATCTGCTCGAAGGTGGCGACCAGGTTCTCGGCGCCCTGCCCGTGCTCCTCCAGCGAGAAGCCCGTCACCGCCGACCACTCCACCGTCAGGGTCTCGCCGCGCCGGCGCAGCGCGCCCGCCTTGCCCTTCCGTACGAAGATCTTGTCGATCTCCCAGTCCCGGCGGGCCGGGAGCTGCTGGATGGCCACGTCCAGGACGGTGACCTCCTCCTCGTCCGCGACCAGGCGCACCCGCCGGTCCAGCAGCTCGCCGAGGATCAGCCGCTCGGTGGGCCGCTGCTCGAAGCGCCGCATGTTCACGACACCCGTGGTGATCACCTGTCCGGACTCCACGCCCGTGACCCGGGTCATCGGCAGGAAGATCCGGCGCCGGCTGACCACCTCGACCACCAGGCCCAGCAGCCGGGGCGGCCGGCCGCCGACGCGCAGCATCGCGACCAGGTCGCGGACGCGGCCGACCTGGTCGCCGTTGGGATCGAAGACGGGCACACCCGACAGATGCGAGACGAAGATCCGCGGGGCGCCTGCAGCCATCCGAGCGCCTCCTAGAGCGTCAATCAACAGTCCTGCCGCCCCTCAGGCTAGCCCGTGCCCCGGGAAAGCGTCCTGGTGGGGCGGTCCGGCCGGGGCCGGCCCGGCCCTGCCCGGGGGGCCTCCGGGGGCCGTGCCACGGCCGGGTACGCTGCCTGCTGGCCGCAGACGACCGACGAGAGGCACGTGCCCGTGACCGCCTACTTCCCTGCTGCGCGGCTGCGCCGGGCCGCCCTCGTCGGTGCGTTGTGCGCGGGCCTCGCCGTCACCGGTACGGGCTGCGGGGAAGACCCGGACGAGGGGACGAACGGGGTCGGCAAGCTCTCCGCCGACAAGATCGAGGCGAAGGCGAAGGCCGCGGCGACCGGCGCCGACTCGGTCCACCTGTCCGGCACGCTGGTGAGCGGCGGCAAGACCTTCACCCTCGACATGCGGCTGAAGTCCGACGGCGGCTCCGGCGAGGTGAAGTCGCAGGAGGACACCTTCCAGGTGCTGCGGGTGGGGGAGCAGCTCTACCTGAAGGCGAGCGCGGCCTTCTGGGGCCAGTCCGACTCCGCCGGGAAGCTCGGCGACAAGTACGTGAAAGTGCCGGAGAGCGACCCCACGTACAAGCAGTTCCGCGGCTTCACCGACATGGACGTGCTGCTGGACGGGCTGCTCGGCCTCCAGGGCAAGCTGGCCAAGGGCTCCTACACCAAGGTCGGGCACACGCGGGCCGTCCAGGTGACGGGGGACAAGGGCAAGGGCGGCAGGCTCGCCGTGTCCCTGGAGGGGACCCCGTACCCGCTGCTCCTGGAGCGCGCGGGCGGCGCCGGCCGGGTGGAGCTCGCCGAGTGGGGCAAGGCGTTCCCGCTCGACCCGCCCGCCCAGGACCAGACGGTGGACTACGGATCGCAGCTGCCGACGACCAAGGACCAGGGCGGTGGCGGCACCGCCCCGGCCCCGTCCCGGAGCCCGGGCGCGGGCCAGAGCGCCGGGCAGGGCGCGGGCCAGGGATCGAACCCCACGAGCCCCTGAAACCGCCCCCGGCACCTAGCGGCGGGCCGCCCGCTTCCGCTTCAGCAGCAGCTTCGGCAGGGCCGCCGGCACGGGCTCGCGGGTCGTCGCCGGGGAGCCCGTCGGGGCCGCGGCCAGGGAACCGGTCGGCAGTTCCGCGCGGACCGACTCGGGCTCCAGGCGCAGCAGCCGGCACTCGCGGGCCCACCGCTCGGTCATGTCCTCGGAGTCGGGCGCGTTCAGCCGCTTGCCCTTGAGCTCGGCGACCGCGGCCGCCCACTCCTCGCCGCGCGGCGGGAGCTCGCGCACCGTCGCCGTCCAGGCCACCAGCCGGCCGCCCTTGTCCTTGCTGCGTACGGTCACCTCGGCGCTCGCGCCGTCCGCCAGCCCGGGGAACGGCTGCTCGCCGGGCCCGTCGCCCAGCACGTGCGCGGCCCCGTCCACCCAGGCGTGCCACAGGGCGCGGTCGGCGCCGGCGCCGCGGACCCAGACGAGACCGGACTTCTTGGTGGCCTCCTCGACGAGGGCCAGGTCGAGTGCGCTGAGAGTCATGCGCCCCAGAGTAGGGGGTGACCCGGCGCGGCCCGCGGCCCGATCCGGACGGGCCCCCGGGAGGTGTGCCCTAGAGCCAGCCGTGGCGGCGCAGTGCGCGGTGGATGGTGAAGCAGATGCCGACGATCGAGGCCATCACCATCGGATAGCCGTACTTCCACTGGAGCTCGGGCATGTGCTCGAAGTTCATCCCGTAGACCCCGCAGATCATCGTGGGCACGGCGATGATCGCGGCCCAGGAGGTGATCTTGCGCATGTCCTCGTTCTGGGCGACCGTCGCCTGCGCGAGGTTGGCCTGGAGGATCGAGTTCAGCAGCTCGTCGAAGCCCACGACCTGCTCGTGCACCCGCGCCAGGTGGTCGGCGACGTCCCGGAAGTACTTCTGGATGTCCGGGTCCACCAGCCGCATGGGGCGCTCGCTCAGCAGCTCCATCGGGCGCAGCAGGGGCGCGACCGCCCGCTTGAACTCCAGCACCTCGCGCTTGAGCTGGTAGATGCGGCCCGCGTCACCGCCGCGCGCGGCGCCCTTGGCGGGGGCGGCGAACACCGCGCTCTCCACCTCGTCGATGTCGTCCTGGACGGCCGCGGCGACCGCCACGTACCCGTCGACGACGTGGTCGGCGATGGAGTGCAGGACCGACGAAGGGCCCTTCGACAGGAGGTCCGGGTCGCCCTGGAGGCGGTGGCGCAGGCCCTTGAGGGAGCCCTGGCCGCCGTGCCGGACGGTGATCACGAAGTCGGGGCCCGTGAAGCACATCACCTCGCCGGTTTCCACGACCTCGCTGGTGGAGGTCAGTTGGGCGTGGTCGACGTAGTGGATCGTCTTGAAGACGGTGAAGAGCGTGTCGTCGTACCGCTCCAGCTTCGGCCGCTGGTGCGCGTGCACCGCGTCCTCGACCGCCAGCGGGTGCAGCCCGAACGTGGCGGCGATCCCCGCGAACTCGGCCTCGGTCGGCTCGTGCAGGCCGATCCAGGCGAAACCGCCGTCCTCGCGGACCCGGCGCATCGCCTCACGGGGCGTCAGGCAGGCCGCCCCCAGGCCGGGCGCCGCGCGCCGGCCGTCCCGGTACACGGCGCAGTCGACGACCGCGCTGCTCGCGGACGGGTCGCGGGTGGTGTCGTAGCCGGACTGGGCGGGGGCGTTCTTGCGCAGCGCCGGGCGGACGGCCGCACGCAGGTAGGGCAGCATCGACATGGTGGCTCCTTCGCGCGCACGGCTGCGGACCGTACGGGTGGGAGGCCCCTCCGGGGCGGCGCGACCGCTGCGGGCGGGCGGACCGGGCCGGGGGACGTCAGCAGGACGGGAGGACGGAGTTCTGCCGTCGCTCTTCTGCCGATCGGAAGATCAGAGGGGGCGGGAGGAGCCCGTCACCGCAGCGGAAGAGCGATTGGTACTACTGCACGATCGACTTCGATGCACCGCAGCCCCACCTCCTCCGGCCGGTCCCCCGTGGGGGACGTCCTCGCCGGGGCACCGAAACAACGCTTCTGCGTGCGGCCCCGAACAGCTGTCAACACTATCAGCCGACGGATGGTCAAGACCCGCCCTTTACCCGTCTCATGCGAGTCCTATGCTCGATCCATGGCAGAAATTCTGGCCCTCGTCGAAGCCCGGCTGCGCAGCGCGTTCGGGGACCCCGACGCCCGCGCCGCCGTGACCTTCCTGGGCACCGACCGCATCGAGGTACTCCGTTTCGCCGAGGGCGACCTCGTGCGGTACGCGACCCTCGGGATGTCCGCGCACCCGATGACCGACCCGACCGCCGTGGTCGCCGACCCCGTACGGGGACCGCGCGCCGAGCTCGTACTGACCGTGCGGGCCGGGCTCGCGCCCACCGACAAGCTGCTCCGCCCGCTCGCCGTGCTGGGCGCCTCCCCGCAGGTGGAAGGGCTGGTCGTGGCCCCCGGGGCCTCGCTCGACGTGGGTGAACCGCTCTGGGAGGGGGCGCCGTTCAGCTCGGTCCTGGTGGCCGAGCCGGGCGGGCTGGTGGAGGACCTGGAGCTCGACGAGCCCATGGACCCGGTGCACTTCCTGCCGCTGCTGCCGATGACGGCGAACGAGGCCGCCTGGAAGCGGGTGCACGGCGCGGCGGCGCTCCAGGAGCGCTGGCTCGCGCGCGGCACGGATCTGCGGGACCCTCTGCGTACGGCGGTCGCACTGGACTGAGACGGCAGACCCGGCGCCCGGACGGGTGATCGCGTCTTGACGGCGCGCCGGGCGGGGAGGAGCGTGGCCTTCTATGAGGGGCGAACCGAGTTGCCCGAAGTGCGGTGGCCGGGTCAGGGCGCCCGGCCTCTTCTCCGACTCCTGGCAGTGCGCCGTGCACGGCACCGTCCACCCCCTGCAGCCGGTGATCCCGCCCAGCGTCGAGGGCCTGGGCGTGGTGGTGCACCGGGCGCGCGTGCCGGTGTGGATGCCGTGGCCGCTGCCGGTGGGCTGGCTGTTCACCGGGGTCGCGTCCGCCGGTGACGACCGCAGCGGGGGCCGGGCCACGGCCGTGGCCTGCACCGGCCCCGGGCCGCTCGGCGGCCTCGGAGAGCTGCTGCTGGTGGCCGAGGAGCTGGGCGTCGGCCTCGGCGCGCGGTACGCGGGGATCGACGGCCCCGACCCCGGCGCGCACATCGACATGTCGGCGCCGCCGCACGCCAAGGTGGTCGCGGCGGGCCGCCCGTCCCCGCTGTGGCACGTGAAGGGCGCTCCCGACGACCGGGCCGTCTTCGCGGGCGAGGCGCGCGGGCTGTGGCTCTGGGCGATCGTCTGGCCGGAGCAGTCCGGGCTGCTGATGTACGACGAACTGGTCCTCACCGACCTGCGGGACGCGGGTGCCGAGGTGGAACTGCTGCCCTGCGGCGCCCTGAGCCCGCGCGTCCTCGGCCCGTCCTGACCCCCGGACGCCGGGTTCCGGCGATGCCCCGGACCGGCCGCCGGGTCCGGGGCTCGGCGCCGTCCGGGGGCGGCCGGGAGGAGGCCGCCGCGCGGTTATCCTGGAGTGTCCCCCCGTCCGTACGACCCATGGAGCCCGGCTGTGCGCATCGACCTGCACACCCACTCCACGGCCTCCGACGGTACGGACACCCCCGCCGAGCTCGTGCGCAACGCCGCCGACGCCGGTCTGGACGTGGTCGCCCTGACCGACCACGACACCGTCGGCGGACACACCGAGGCCCTCGCGGCCCTGCCCGCCGGCCTGACGCTGGTGACCGGGGCCGAGCTGTCGTGCCGCCTCGACGGCGTCGGGATGCACCTGCTGGCCTACCTCTTCGACCCCGAGGAGCCCGAGCTCTCCCGCGAGCGCGAGCTCGTCCGGGACGACCGGACCCCCCGCGCGCAGGCCATGGTCGGAAAGCTCCGGGCGCTCGGCGTCGACATCACCTGGGAGCAGGTCGCCCGGATCGCCGGCGACGGCTCCGTGGGCCGCCCGCACCTGGCGAGCGCGCTCGTGGAGCTGGGCGTCGTACCGACCGTCTCGGACGCCTTCACGCCCGACTGGCTCGCCGACGGCGGCCGGGCGTACGCCGGGAAGCACGAGCTGGACCCCTTCGACGCGATCCGCCTGGTCAAGGCGGCCGGGGGCGTCACCGTCTTCGCGCACCCCGCCGCCGTCAAGCGCGGCCGGTGCGTGCCCGAGGCCGTGATCGCGGAGCTGGCGGCCGCGGGGCTGGACGGCATCGAGGTGGACCACATGGACCACGACACCGCCACGCGGGCGCGCCTGCGCGCCCTGGCGGGGGACCTCGGGCTGCTCACCACCGGGTCCAGCGACTACCACGGCAGCCGCAAGACCTGCCGCCTCGGCGAGTACACGACCGACCCCGAGATCTACGGCGAGATCACGCGCCGTGCGACCGGCGCCTTCCCCGTGCCCGGCGCCGGCGGAGGCGTCCGGTAGGACCGGCCCCGGCCGTCCGCTCGACCCGTCGCGCCCCTTTTCCCCCTTCGCACCACCCCTCTCTCCTGCAAGGCATCACTGTGTTTGATTTCGCCGTCTTCGGATCCCTCTTTCTCACCCTTTTCGTGATTATGGACCCCCCGGGGATCACGCCGATCTTCCTCGCCCTGACCTCCGGGCGTCCCGCGAAGGTGCAGCGCCGCATGGCGTGGCAGGCCGTCTGCGTGGCCTTCGGCGTCATCGCCGTCTTCGGCCTCTGCGGCCAGCAGATCCTGGACTACCTGCACGTCTCGGTCCCGGCGCTGATGATCGCGGGCGGCCTGCTGCTCCTGCTGATCGCGCTGGACCTGCTCACCGGCAAGACCGACGAGCCGAAGCAGACCAAGGACGTCAACGTCGCCCTCGTGCCACTGGGCATGCCGCTGCTGGCGGGGCCCGGCGCGATCGTCTCCGTGATCCTCGCCGTGCAGAAGGCGGACGGGGTCAGCGGCCAGGTCTCCGTGTGGGCCGCGATCGTGGCCATGCACGTGGTGCTGTGGATCACCATGCGCTACTCGCTGGTGATCATCCGGGTCATCAAGGACGGCGGTGTCGTGCTCGTGACGCGCCTCGCCGGCATGATGCTCTCCGCGATCGCCGTCCAGCAGATCATCAACGGCGTGCTCCAGGTCGTGCGCGGCGCCTGACCCGCCCCGCCCCGGTCCGCTTCCGCCGGCCCGTGCGCCGTCGTACGCATGCGAACGCCCCCGCACCGGTGACGGTGGCGGGGGCGCGGGCGTACGGGCGGTGTGCGGGGCGTCAGGACGCCGTGCCTGCCGGGCGGATCAGAATGCGCTGGCCGACAGATGCGGCGTGCTGCACGATCCGGTTGACGGAGGCCGCGTCCACGACGGTGCTGTCCACGGCGGATCCGTCGACGTCGTTCAGGCGCAGAATCTCGAAGCGCATGGGGCTTCTCCCTTCGTCGGTGTTTCTCCTTGCACAGGTTCCAACGAAGTGTAGGTGGCAAACATTCCCTACGCTAAGGAAATTTTTTCACTCGCTAAGGATTAACCCGGGCAAGAGTCCCAGAACGAGGCCAATGCACCTGCTGTGACCTGCGGATTCTCGGCGTTGGGGGAGTGCTCGGCAGCCTCCACGACGACCCGGGCCGCGCCCAGCCGACGGGCCATGTCGTCCATCAGCGGTACCGGCCACGCGTAGTCCACCACACCGGACAGCACCAGCTTCGGCAGCGCGACCCGGGCCAGCTCGTCCACCCGGTCGGGCTCGGAGATCAGCGCCCGGCCGGTGGCGATCAGCTGCTCGGGCACGGTCGCCAGCCACCGCTCGCGCAGGAAGGACGTCAGCTCGGGCGGATCCACGGCGGCGTCCCGCGGGTCCTGGGCGCGCATCGCCGCCCACACCGCGTCCATGTCCTCGCGGAGCGCCTCCAGCGCCGCCACCAGCAGCTTCGTACGCCCCCGCTGGACCTCGTCGATGGCGGCGGGGCCGCTGCTCATCAGGGTCAGCGAGGCGAACGGGACCGGATCGCGCAGGACCGCGGCGCGCGAGACCAGCCCGCCGAGCGAGTGGCCGACCAGGTGCACCCGGCCCGCCCCGAGCGCCCGGACCTGCGCCAGGACGTCCCGCGCCAGCTCCTCCAGCGCGTACGCCTCCTCCCGGCGCGGCCCCGGGGTCTCGTACTGCCCGCGCCCGTCGACGGCGACCACCCGGTACCCGGCCGCGGCCAGCGGCTCCAGCAGGGCGACGAAGTCCTCCTTGCTGCCCGTGAAGCCCGGGACCAGCAGGGCGGTGCCGCGGACGGGCTCGCCGGCCTCGTGCACGGCGAAGGCGCCGCGGTCCGTGACGAGGCGGTGCGCACGGGCGGCGGGCGGCAGGGTGAGGCGCGGGGGCTTGCTCATGCGGCTCACGTTACTGGCCGGTCGCCCCGCGGACACGCCGACGGCCCGGCCCCCCTTGAGCGGGGGACCGGGCCGTCGGAGGGTGCCTACGCCTCGGGGGCGGCAGCGGCCTTGCGGGTACGGGTGCGCTTCGGCTTGACCGGAGCCTCCTCGGCGACCTCGGCCGGGGCGGCGGCCTCGACGGCCGGAGCGGCGACCTTGCGGGTCCGGGTGCGCTTCGGCTTCGCGGGGGCCTCCTCGGCGACCGCGGGGGCCTCGGCGACGACGGCGTCCGCGGCCGGGGCGACGGCCTTGCGGGTCCGGGTGCGCTTGGGCTTGACCGGAGCGTCCTCGGCGACCTCCACCGCGACGGGAGCCTCGACCACGGCGGCCTCGGCGACCGCGGCGACGGCCTTGCGGGTCCGGGTGCGCTTCGGCTTGACCGCAGCCTCCTCGGCCACGACCGCGGCGACGGCCACGGGGGCCTCCACCACGGCGACCGGAGCGGCGACCGCGACCGGAGCCGCGACCGCGACGGGGGCGGCCACGGCGACCTCGACGGCCGGAGCCGGCGCGGCGGCCGGGACCGAGCCACGGGTGCGGCGGCGGCGCGGCCTGCGCGGCTCGTCGGCGGCCGGGACCTCGGGGGAGTCCGCCACCGGGGTCACCGGAGCGGCCACGGCCGCGGTCTCGGCACCGAGGTCGGAACCGCCCCGCGTACGGCGGCGCTGGCGCGGCGTACGGGTACGGGCCGGACGCTCCTCGGCCACCGGGGCGGCGGCGGCGGGTGCGCCGCCCCGACCGCCACGGCCACCGCGGCCGCCGGTCTCGCCCAGGTCTTCCAGGTTCTCGGCCTTCAGGCCGGCCCGCGTGCGCTCGGAGCGCGGCAGGGTGCCCTTGGTGCCGGCCGGGATGTTCATCTCCTCGAACAGGTGCGGAGACGTGGAGTACGTCTCGACCGGGTCGTGGAAGTCCAGCTCCAGCGCCTTGTTGATCAGCTGCCAGCGCGGGATGTCGTCCCAGTCGACCAGGGTGACGGCGATCCCCTTCTTGCCCGCGCGGCCGGTGCGGCCCACACGGTGCAGGAAGGTCTTCTCGTCCTCCGGCGTCTGGTAGTTGATGACGTGGGTCACGCCCTCGACGTCGATGCCGCGCGCGGCGACGTCGGTGCACACCAGCACGTCGACCTTGCCGTTGCGGAACGCGCGCAGGGCCTGCTCGCGCGCACCCTGGCCCAGGTCGCCGTGGACGGCGCCCGAGGCGAACCCGCGCTTCTCCAGCTGCTCGGCGATGTCGGCCGCCGTGCGCTTGGTGCGGCAGAAGATCATGGCCAGGCCACGGCCCTCGGCCTGCAGGATGCGGGAGACGAGCTCCGGCTTGTCCATGTTGTGCGCACGGAAGACGTGCTGCGTGGTGTTGGCGACGGTCGCGCCCTCACCGTCCTCGGAGACGGCGCGGATGTGCGTCGGCTGCGTCATGTACCGGCGGGCCAGGTTGATGACCGCGCCCGGCATGGTCGCCGAGAACAGCATCGTCTGACGCTTCGGCGGCAGGTAGCTCATGATCCGCTCGACGTCGGGCAGGAAGCCCAGGTCGAGCATCTCGTCGGCCTCGTCCAGGACCAGGGCCCGGACGTGCGACAGGTCGAGCTTCTTCTGCCCGGCCAGGTCCAGCAGGCGGCCCGGGGTGCCGACGATGATGTCGACGCCCTTCTTGAGCGCCTCGACCTGCGGCTCGTACGCGCGACCGCCGTATATGGCGAGGACGCGGACGTTGCGGACCTTGCCCGCGGTCAGCAGGTCGTTGGTCACCTGGGTGCAGAGCTCGCGGGTCGGAACCACGACGAGGGCCTGCGGGGCGTCGGTCAGCTGGTCGGGACGGGCCCGGCCCGCCTCGACGTCCGCGGGGACGGTGACCCGCTCCAGCAGGGGAAGGCCGAAACCGAGCGTCTTGCCGGTACCGGTCTTGGCCTGGCCGATGACGTCCGTGCCGGAAAGGGCGACGGGGAGGGTCATCTCCTGGATCGGGAAGGGGGACACGATGCCGACGGCTTCAAGGGCTTCGGCGGTCTCGGAAAGGATCCCGAGGTCTCGGAACGTAGTCAGGGTGCTGCCTCTTCTGTGAGACGCGGCGCGAGGCGGCGAGGGGGGTCGTACCGTGCCTGGCTTGCAGTACTGCGACGTACGTACGAAGCTGCGCGGGACCACTAAGCCTTCGCTCAAGCGCTTGTGCCGCTGAGGGGGCCCCTCGTGCGGCGGCTGTGCGCAGACGCGCACGCACCACACCGAGGGCGGGTCGGTTGGAGCCGATCGGGCCACCGACCGGGCATCCTCATTCAGGATGGCCCGCCGAGTTTCCGGCAGGCGCATTACCACTGTACCCCGGAATCGCGCAGCTGTGTCGGGTGAATTCACCGGGTAGGCGTGTTTACCCGGGTCGGCAGTGAGCGGATGTGGTGCCTTGGCGCGCCTTTCGGCGGGCTATTGTGCGGAGCATGTCGACCGTAGAAAACGCCTCGCCCGCCGACGACAGCGCCGCCGCGGAAGCCGCGGGCATCGCCGCTCAGGACTGGGCGACCGCCTCTGCCTCGCCGCAGTACCGGGCCGCCGTCGTGGACCTGCTCGGCGCGCTCGCGTACGGGGAGCTCGCGGCCTTCGAGCGCCTCGCCGAGGACGCGAAGCTCGCGCCCACCCTCGACGACAAGGCCGAGCTCGCCGCGATGGCCTCCGCCGAGTTCCACCACTTCGAGCGGCTGCGCGCCCGGCTCGCCGCGATCGACGTCGAGCCCACCTCCGCCATGCAGCCCTTCGCCAAGGGCGTGGACGACTTCCACCGCCAGACCGCGCCGTCGGACTGGCTGGAGGGCCTGGTCAAGGCGTACGTCGGCGACTCGATCGCCAGCGACTTCTACCGTGAGGTCGCCACCCACCTGGACACCGACACCCGCGCCCTCGTCGTCGGCGTGCTCGACGACACGGGCCACGGCGGCTTCGCCGTCGAGAAGGTCCGCGCCGCGATCGAGGCCGACCCGCGCTGCGGCGGACGCCTCGCCCTGTGGGCCCGGCGGCTGATGGGCGAGGCCCTGTCGCAGGCCCAGCGCGTGGTCGCCGAGCGCGACGCGCTCTCCACCATGCTGGTCGGCGGGGTCGACGGGATGGCGGCCGGCTTCGACCTGGCGGCCGTCGGCGAGATGTTCACCCGGATCACCAAGGCCCACACCAAGCGGATGGCGGCCCTCGGCCTCGCCGCCTAGGCCCGCCGGGCGCCCGCCCGAACCGCTCCACACGCCGGCCCCCGGCGCGGATGGCTCCGCGCCGGGGGCCGGCGTACGTCTTCAGTCGCGCGTCTTCAGTCGTCAGTCGTCCCGCTCAGCCCCGCGAGGGGAGCGAAAACGGAGGCCGGTGCGCGCGGCCGCGGGATCCGGGGGCCGGCCGCAGCAGCAGCGACAGCACCACCGCCGACACCAGACCGGCGCCGACCAGCGACGCGGTCAGGGTGATGTGCCCGGGGCCCAGCGCGAAGTGCGTGAGGTACGCGCCGAACAGCGCGCCCAGCACCCCGCTGACCAGCACGACTCTGCGAGAGGGCAACCGCCGGGCGAGCACTCGCGCGGCCGCTCCGGACAAGAGGAGTCCCAGCAGAGCAGAGCCGAGCGCTTCCATCAGCGGCATTGAAGTCCCTCCCATACGTCGGGGCAAACCGGTCACTGGCCTCCTACCCGAAGCGGAACAAAGAGAAACGGCCCGGTGGCATCAACCACCGGGCCGTTCCCCTCAGTTCTCGGCCTCCGCGGGCCGCCGCGTCAGAGTGCGCCGAAGCCGACCCTGCGGCTGCTCGGCTCGCCCAGGTCCACGTAGGACAGGCGGTCGGACGGCACCAGGACCTTGCGGCCCTTGACGTCGGTGAGGCTGAGCAGCGGCGCCGTGCCGGACAGGGCGGCGACGACGATGCCCTCCAGCTCCTCGGCGCTCAGGTCGCTCTCCAGAACGATCTCCCGGGGTGCGTGCTGCACGCCGATCTTGACCTCCACGGCTTTGTCCCTCCGACGGTCCGTTGCGCGCGATCAGCCGCGCCGTACGCGGTCCACATTAGCCCGGAGAGCGGAGCGGAATTGCGCGGAGCGGACACGCTGGCAGCGAACAGCGGCCGTGTCCGGGCCGGTCAGCCCTCGGCGCCGGCCTCGGTGCCGTGCAGCGGGAAGCCGGCGATGCCGCGCCAGGCCAGCGAGGTCAGCAGGCCGACCGCCGTGTCCCGGGCGACCGGGCTCTCGCTGGACAGCCAGTAGCGGGCCACCACCTGCGAGACCCCGCCGAGGCCCACGGCCAGCAGCATCGACTCGTCCTTCGACAGGCCGGTGTCCTCGGCGATCACGTCCGAAATGGCCTCGGCGCACTGGAGCGAGACCCGGTCGACGCGCTCGCGCACCGCGGGCTCGTTCGTCAGGTCGGACTCGAAGACCAGGCGGAAGGCGCCCCCCTCGTCCTGCACGTACGCGAAGTAGGCGTCCATCGTGGCGGCGACGCGCAGCTTGTTGTCCGTCGTCGACGCGAGCGCGGTGCGCACGGCCAGCAGCAGGGACTCGCAGTGCTGGTCCAGCAGCGCCAGGTAGAGGTCGAGCTTCCCCGGGAAGTGCTGGTACAGCACCGGCTTGCTGACTCCGGCGCGCTCGGCGATGTCGTCCATCGCCGCCGCGTGGTAGCCCTGCGCGACGAAGACCTCCTGGGCCGCGCCCAGCAGCTGGTTGCGTCGGGCTCGGCGCGGCAGTCGCGTGCCCCGCGGACGCGCTGCTTCGGTCTGCTCGATGGCTGTCACGCCGCCTCCCACTTTCTCTAAGAACACAGTGCGCTCTGCGCCGCGCCGCCATCGTACTTTTCGGTAATCGAATCTGGAGGGTTCAAGCCGAGTTTTCTCGCGGTACGGACCGCCCGGAGGCGCTGGTCAGCGGTAGTCGTCCTCGTCGAGCGGCACCACCCGCGCCTGCTCGGCGGCGTCGCCGTCCGCGGCCTCGCCCGCGTCCACGCCGGTGACCGGGTCGTCCTCGCCGGGCACCAGGTCCGCGAGCTGCTCCGCGACGTCCGCCTCGGGCGCCTCGGGGTCGTGGTTCCCGGGGTCCCGCTTCCGGAAGGTGTCCGGCTCCGCAGGGTCGACAGTCATAGCGCTCCCCTCGCTTCCTTCTCCTCTTCTCCTCCGAGCCTAGGAGGATCGCGCAGGCCCCGCGAGGCGGGCCCGTACGACCCCTGTGACCGCGAACACAAGAGGTGCGACGTGATCGTCTCGTAACATTGCCCGCATGTCTTCGACCGAGCTGCCGGGTGTACGGTCCACCGCCGAGCCGTCCTCCCTGGTGGGAGCGGTCCGGGTGGCCGAAGGGGAGCAGATGCGCACCGCCGTGCTCCCCGGGCTGGAACTGGCCGTCCGGAGCCGGCCGCCGCTGCGCACGGGCCTGCCGCCCGCGCTGTTCGTGCACGGGCTCGGCGGTTCCTCGCAGAACTGGTCGGCGCTCATGGAGCGGCTGGCCGCCACCGTCGACGGCGAGGCCGTCGACCTGCCCGGCTTCGGCTGGTCCCCGCCGCCGGCCGACCGGGACTACTCCGTCACCGGGCTGGCCCGCGTGGTCATCCGCCACCTCGACGCCGCGGGGCGCGGGCCGGTCCACCTCTTCGGGAACTCCCTCGGCGGGGCCGTCTCCACCCGGGTCGCCGCCGTCCGGCCCGACCTCGTGCGGACCCTCACGCTGGTCTCGCCGGCCCTGCCCGAGCTGCGCGTGCAGCGGTCGGCCGTACCGACCGCGCTGCTCGCCCTGCCGGGGACGGCCGCGCTCTTCGGCCGCCTCACGCGCGGGTTCACCGCCGAGCAGCGCACCCGGGGGGTGACGGAGCTCTGTTACGGGGACCCCTCCCGGGTGACGGCGGACGGCTTCCGGGCCGCCGTGGAGGAGATGGAACGGCGGATGGCCCTTCCGTACTTCTGGGACGCGATGACCCGCTCCTCCCGCGGGATCGTCGACGCCTACACCCTCGGCGGCCAGCACGGGCTGTGGCGGCAGGCCCAGCGGGTTCTCGCCCCGACGCTGCTGGTCTACGGTGGCCGGGACCAACTGGTCTCGTACCGTATGGCGCGCAAGGCCGCCGCGGCCTTCCGGGGATCGCGGCTGCTGTGTCTTCCCGAGGCGGGGCACGTGGCGATGATGGAGTACCCCGAGGTGGTGGCCGCCGCGTTCGGGGAGCTGCTGCGCGACACCGACCCCGGTGCGGGCGACACCGACACCGGTGCGGGTGACACCGACCGACATACCGAAGACGGCAGAGGCTGAGGACCGTGGGACGACATAGTCGCAAGGACCCCGCCCCCGCCCGTGCGGCGGCGGCACCCGCTCCGGCGGCCGCTCCGGCCTTCCCGGAGGCCGGCCCGTCCGCGTACCCCGACCGGTACCCCGACCCGGAACCGTACGACGACCCCTTCGAGGACCCGTTCGCCCGGCGGCGGCCCGAACCCACCGTCGCCCACCAGGGGTTCGCGCCCCGGGAGCGGCCCGCGGCCGGGGCGCGCTCCGGCGGCCACCCCGAGCAGCACGAGTCCGGCGGCGCCTGGGGCTCCGGCTCGGGCTCGGCACCCGACTCCGTGTACGGCGACTGGCAGGGCGTCCCGCGCGCCACCGTCCGCACCGGGGCGCCGGCCTCGGTCCACGCGACCCCGGGCACGGCCCCGGGCCCGGCCCGCTCCGCCGTCCTGGACTCCGACACCCCCGCCTTCGGCACGCCCGCGGTCGGCTTCCCGCAGGTCACCCTCACGCCCTCGGTGCCGCTGACCCCGTCGGTGGCGCGGCTTCCGCAGGCCGGCCCCGATCCCGTCACCTCCACCGGGTCCCACCGCCGGGTGCCGGGGCCGCGCAGGCCGGGCGCGGCACCCGCGTTCGCCGAGCCCGCGTTCGCCGAGCCCGCGTTCGCCGAGCCCGCGTTCGCCGAGCCCGCGTTCGCCGAGCCCGCGTTCGCCGAGCCCGCGTTCGTGGAGCCCGCGTTCGCCGAGCCCGTCGCGGTCGATGCCGAGGCCGCGGACGAACGGCGCGGCTCCGGGCGGGGCCTGAGGGTCCGTACGTACACCGGACTGGCGGCCGTGGCCGTCACCACCGTCCTCGCCGTCGTCATCGCCGGCCAAGTGGCCTCCGAGGACGACGCCGTCAGGCCCGGCCCGATGGCCGCCCCCGGCGGAGCGCCGACGCGCGCCTCCGACAGCCACGTCGCCGGATCCCGCTCCGAGGAGCGCGTCACACCGGACGCGTCCGCGGCGCCCGCCCCGGCGCCCGAGCTCACGTACGAGCAGAAGATGGCCCAGCAACTGCCCATCGACCCGAAGCTGGCCGGGCCCGGGACCTTCGACACCGTGCCCGGCGTCGCCAAGGCGCCGGGCAAGGGCAGGCTCGTGCGCTACCGCGTCGACGTGGAACAGGGGCTGGGAATGGACCCGCAGCTGTTCGCCGAGGCCGTCCACCGCACCCTCAACGACCCGCGCAGCTGGAGCCACGGCGGCGCCCGGACCTTCGAGCGGGTGCCGGGCGGCGCGGCCGACTTCGTGATCACCCTCGCCAGCCCCGGGACCACCGGCGTCTGGTGCGCCAAGTCCGGCCTGGACACCACCGTCGACAACGTCTCCTGCGACTCGGCCTCCACCGACCGCGTGATGATCAACGCCTTCCGGTGGGCGCAGGGCTCGGCGACGTACGGGCCGGACCAGATGTTCGCGTACCGGCAGATGCTCATCAACCACGAGGTCGGCCACCGGCTCGGAAACGGGCACGTGAGCTGCCGCACTCCGGGATCGCTCGCGCCGATCATGCAGCAGCAGACGAAGTCCCTCGACATCGACGGAATCCAGTGCAAGCCCAACCCCTGGGTGTTTCCCGGCGGTTGAGGGGTAGGGAGCGGATGTGCGCCG
The DNA here is from genome assembly GCF_055587105.1 of Streptomyces sp. NPDC048461. Classification (NCBI taxonomy): domain Bacteria; kingdom Bacillati; phylum Actinomycetota; class Actinomycetes; order Kitasatosporales; family Streptomycetaceae; genus Streptomyces; species Streptomyces sp. NPDC048461. The sequence goes on from NZ_JBVJGW010000001.1 coordinate 96,791, forward strand.
GTGGGAGCGCACACCCGCGTTGACAACCTGTCCGATCATCGGTCATGGTTCTCCGCATGTCGCACCTCCACACCATGAACGCGAGCGCCGCCATTGAGCTGGCGCTGCTTGGTGTGACCGCGCACAGCGTGGCCGACATCTTCTGTCGCTGACGCCTGCCCGCAAGCGCCGCGACCCTTTCGTCATCACCGCCGCGCCCGGGTGTACGCATGCCCGCAGGCGCGGCCCTCCCCTGTCACGGTGCCCTGGTTCCGGCACCGACCGACCGCTGACCGCTGCCCCTCGCGTGGCCCTTCCGCCCTTCCTTCACGCCGAGAGGTCCTCTTCCGATGTTCCGTCAGTCCCACATATCGCGCCGCGCGGCCGCGGTCGCCGTCAGCCTCGTACTGGCCGGGGGCGCCGCGGCCTGCGGGCCCAAGGACGGTGCGGACAAGGCCGGAGCCGCAGGCGGCAAGCCAGGCGCCGCCGGGGGCGCGCCCCAGAAGGGCGGCACCCTGACCGTCCTGAACGCCGAGCCGCAGAGCGACTTCGACCCGGCCCGCCTCTACACCTCGGGCGGCGGCAACGTCCCCTCGCTGGTCTTCCGCACGCTGACCACCCGCAACCGCGAGGACGGCGCGCCCGGCACCAAGGTCGTGCCCGACCTGGCCACCGACACCGGCCGGCCCAACGCCGACGCCACCGAGTGGACGTACACCCTGAAGGACGGGCTGAAGTACGAGGACGGCTCCCCGATCACCAGCGCCGACATCAAGTACGGCATCGAGCGGTCCTTCGCCGCCGAACTGTCGGGCGGCGCCCCCTACCTGCGGGACTGGCTCGTCGGCGGCGACACCTACGAGGGCCCGTACAAGGACGGCGGCAAGGGCCTCGCCTCGATCGCCGTGCCCGACGCCAAGACCATCGTGTTCACGCTCCGCAAGCCCGAGGGCGAGTTCCCCTTCGTCGCCACCCAGACGCAGTTCGCACCCGTCCCCAAGGCCAAGGACAACGGCGTCACGTACGAGGAGCACCCCGTCTCCTCCGGCCCGTACAAGGTCGTCAAGAACGAGAACGACGGCGAGCGCCTCACCCTGGAGCGCAACGAGCACTGGGACGAGAAGACCGACGAGGAGCGCAAGGCCTACCCGGACACGATCGACGTCCGCTCCGGCCTGGACTCCGCGGTCATCAACCAGCGCCTGACCACCAGCTCCGGTCCCGACGCGGCCGCCATCACCACCGACACCAACCTGGGCCCGGCCGAACTCTCCCAGATCGGCTCCGACAAGGAGCTGGAGGGACGCGTCGGCACCGGCCACTTCGGCTACGTCAACTACCTCGCCTTCAACCCGAAGGTGGCCCCCTTCGACAACCCGAAGGTCCGCCAGGCGATCTCCTACGCGATCAACCGCACCAGCGTCGTCAACGCGGCGGGCGGCTCCGCCCTCGCCGAGCCGGCCACCACCTTCCTGCCCGAGCGCGAGGCCTTCGGCCATACGCCCTACGACCACTTCCCCGCCGGCAAGACGGGCGACCCGGCCAAGGCGAAGGAACTCCTGAAGGAGGCGGGCTTCCCCGACGGCGTCACCGTCACCCTCACCCACTCCACCGCCCAGAACCGGCAGACCAGCCCCGAGGTCGCGACCGCCGTCCAGCAGGCCCTCGCCGCCGCCGGGATCACGGTCAAGCTGGAGGGCCTGGAGAACAACGCCTTCAACGAGAAGCGCTGGGACGTCAAGAACACCCCCGGATTCTTCCTCTCCCGCTGGGGCGCCGACTGGCCCTCCGGCGGCCCCTTCCTCGCCCCGATCTTCGACGGCCGGCAGATCGTGGCGAACGGCTCCAACTACAACCACGCGCAGCTCGACGACCCGGCCGTCAACGCCGAGATCGACGAGATCGCCAAGCTCACCGACCTCGCCGCCGCGGGCAGGCGCTGGGGCGCCCTCGACAAGAAGATCGGCGAACAGGCCCTGGACGTCCCGCTGTTCCACCCGGTCTACAAGCGGCTCGTCGGCAAGGACGTCAAGAACGTCGTCATCAGCGACTGGACCGGCGTCCTCGACATCTCGCAGGTCTCCGTCAAGTGACCGTCGCCGCACCGCAGTCGGTGACCGCGCCCGGGGCCGTCCCCCCGGGCGCGGGCGCCGCGCGCCAGGTCGGGCGGCGGCTGCGCCGCAGCCCCGCGGCCCTCGCGGCCGCCACCGTCCTGGCGCTGCTCGTCCTCCTCGCCCTGGCCGCGCCGCTGGTCGCCGGGCTCACCGGCCAGGACCCCCACGCCTACCACGACGACCTCGTCGACTCCGCCCGCGGCGGCGTCCCGCTCGGCTCCTTCGGCGGCGTCTCCGCCGACCACTGGCTCGGCGTCGAACCGGGCACCGGCCGCGACCTGCTCACCCGACTGCTGTACGGGGCGCAGATCTCGCTGCTCGTCGCCCTCGGCGCGACCACCGTGCAGATCCTCGCCGGGCTGGCCGCCGGACTCGCCGCCGCCCTCGGCAGCCGCTTCGCCGGCCGGCTCATCGGCCGGCTCACCGACGTGATGATCGCCCTGCCCATGCTCGTGCTCGGCATCGCGCTCACCGCCGTCGTCCCGCCCGACTTCCCCCGGCCGCTGCTGCTCATCCTCGTCATCGGCCTGCTGGGCTGGGGCGGCACCGCCCGGATGGTGCGGGCCCAGACGCTCGCCCTGCGCGACCTGGACTTCGTCTCCGCCGCCCGGCTGTCCGGCAACAGCACCCTGCGGATCGCCCGCCGCGAGCTGCTGCCCTCCCTGGCCGCGCCCGTCATCACCTACGCCGCGATCCAGGTCCCGGCCAACATCGTCGCCGAGGCCTCCCTCTCCTTCCTCGGCGTCGGGGTCAAACCGCCCACCCCGTCCTGGGGGCAGATGCTGTCCAGCGCCCAGACCTGGTTCCGCGCCGACCCCGCCTACGTCCTGCTCCCCGCCGGGCTGCTCTTCGTCACCGTGCTCGCGTTCACCGTGCTCGGCGACGCCGTCCGCACGGCCCTCGACCCGCGCGAGGGCTCGCGCCTGCGGGTCGGCACCAGAAAGGAGCGCACGGCGTGATCCGCTTCGTGCTCAAACGGACCGGCGGCGCACTGTTCGTGCTCCTCGCCCTCTCCGTGATCGTCTACCTCCTCTTCTACGTCGCCCCCGGCGACCCCGCCCGCCTCGCCTGCGGAGAGCGCTGCAACCCGGCGCAGATCGCCCAGGTGCGCGCGCAGCTCGGACTGGGCGACCCGGTGCCCGTCCAGTACCTGCACTTCCTCCAGGGACTGCTGGCCGGCCGCGACTACTCCGGCGGCGCCGGGCTCGTCCTGCACTGCGACGCCCCCTGCCTCGGATTCTCGTACCAGAACGACCGGCAGGTCACCGAGCTGATCCTCGACCGGCTGCCCGCCACCCTGTCGCTGGCCCTCGGCGCGCTGGTGATCTGGCTCGTCGTCGGCGTCGGCACCGGCCTGCTCTCCGCACTGCGCCGGGGCGGCCTCACCGAGCGGGCGCTGACCGTCCTCACCCTCGCCGGAACCGGCACCCCCGTCTTCATCCTGGGACTGCTGCTGCTCATGGCGGTGTGCGCGTACCTCCAGTGGCTGCCCTTCCCGACCTACGTGCCGCTGGGCGAGGACCCCGAGCAGTGGGCCTGGAACATGCTGCTGCCCTGGGTCACGCTCGGCGTCTTCGAGAGCGCCAAGTACGCGCGCCTCACCCGCAGTTCCACCCTGGAGACCCTCGCGGAGGACCACATCCGGACCTTCCGCGCGTACGGCGTGGGCGAGCGGGCCGTCGTCACCCGGCACGCGCTGCGCGGGGCCGTCGCCCCCGTGATCGCGCTCAGCGCCGTGGACTTCGGCACGATGATCGGCGGAGCCGTACTGACCGAGTCGCTCTTCGGGATCCCCGGCCTGGGCAAGACCCTGATCGAGGGCGTGCGGGTCGTCGACCTGCCCGTCGTGGTCGGCGTCGTCCTGACCATCGGCACCGCCGTGGTCGTCGCCGGCGCGATCGCCGACCTGCTCCACGCCGCAGCCGACCGGAGGGTGGCCCTCGCATGACCGGGACGCTGGTGGAGGTACGGGACCTCGTGGTCGACTTCCCGGTCGGCGGACCGGGGGAGCGGGTCCGGGCGGTGGACGGCATCTCCTTCACCCTCGGCGCGGGACGCGCCCTGGGCATCGTGGGCGAGTCCGGAAGCGGCAAGTCCACCGTCGCGGCGGCCCTGCTGGGGCTGCACCGCGGCACGGGCGCCCGGCTCGCCGGCACCGTCCGGGTGGGCGGGACGGACGTGGCCGCCGCGACGCCCGCCGAACTGCGCCGGCTGCGGGGCGGGACCGCCGCCATGGTCTTCCAGGACCCGCTGAGCTCCCTCGACCCGTACTACGCCATCGGCGACCAGATCGCCGAGGTCCACCGGGTGCACGCGGACGTCTCCCGGCGGGCGGCGCGGGCGCGGGCCGTCGAGGTGCTGGACCGGGTCGGCATCCCCGACGCCGCACGCCGGTCCCGGGCCCGGCCGCACGAGTTCAGCGGCGGCATGCGCCAGCGCGCGCTCATCGCCATGGCCCTGGCCTGCGAGCCGCGGCTGCTGATCGCCGACGAGCCCACCACCGCCCTCGACGTCACCGTCCAGGCGCAGATCCTGGACCTGCTGCACGGGCTGCGCGAAGAGCGCGGCCTCGGACTGCTGCTGGTCACGCACGACGTGGGCGTCGCCGCCGAGAACGTGGACGAACTGCTGGTGATGCGGGACGGCGCCGCCGTGGAACGCGGTCCGGTGTCCGAGGTCCTGTCCGCCCCCTCCGACCCGTACACCAGGGCCCTGCTGGCGGCGGTGCCGCGGCTGGACGCCCCGCGGGAGAACCGGGACCGGACCGGGGACCCGGCGCCGCTCCACGGGAAGGGCGGCCCGCCCGTCGTCGAGGCCTTCGCCCTGCGGCGGGAGTTCGGGCGCGGGAAGCGGGCCGTCACGGCCGTCGGCGGAGTGTCCCTGGCCGTACACGCCGGGGAGACCCTGGGGATCGTCGGCGAGAGCGGCAGCGGCAAGAGCACGCTGGGCCGGATGCTGGTGGGCCTGCTCGAACCGAGTTCCGGGCAGGTCCGGCACGCCGGCCGGGAGACGACCGGGGTGGCCCCCGGCGCGCAGATGGTCTTCCAGGACCCCGTCTCCTCCCTCAACCCGCGCCGTTCCGTGGGGGAGTCCATCGCCGACCCGCTGCGCGCGGCCGGAGAGCGCGACGGTGCCGTGCTCCGCGCCCGGGTCGCGGAGCTGCTGCGGCGCGTGGGGCTGGAGCCCGGCCACTACGACCGCTATCCGCACGAGTTCAGCGGCGGCCAGCGCCAGCGCGTGGGCATCGCCCGCGCACTCGCCCCCGCGCCCCGGCTGATCGTCTGCGACGAGCCGGTGTCGGCGCTCGACGTGACCACGCAGGCGCAGGTCACCGCCCTGCTGGCGCGGCTCCAGCGGGAGCTGGGCGTCGCCCTGGTGTTCATCGCGCACGACCTGGCGGTGGTCCGGCAGGTCAGCGACCGGGTCGCCGTCATGCGCGGAGGCGAGATCGTGGAGGAGGGGCCGGTGGACGAGGTCTACGACCGCCCCGCCCACGCCTACACCCGCCGGCTGCTGGCCGCCGTACCGGCACTGGACCCGGGCCTGGCCGCCGAGCGCCGCACCGTGCGGCGGGAGGTCTTCGCGTAGGCGCACCCATTTCTAGCGTGCTCGAACGCGAACCGTACGGGAAAGTTACGACTCTTCACCCCTTCCGGTGGCGCGACGGACAACCGTCCGTCGCGCCTTCGGCATATCCGCTTGAGTTCATCCGCGGCGGGTCACCGGACCGACGGCGACCGCCTGAACGGGAGATCGGGGGTGCCACTCGTGCGGATCGGACTGCTCACGGAAGGTGGTTATCCGTATGCCACGGGAGAGGCCAGGCTGTGGTGCGACCGGCTCGTGCGCGGGCTCCCGCAGCACGAGTTCGAGCTGTACGCGCTGAGCCGCAGCGCCGAGCAGGAGCGCGCCCGGGTCCCGCTGCCCGAGCACGTCACCCGGGTCCGCACGGCCCCCCTGTGGGCCCCGGCGGACGACGGCCGGACGTACTCCCGGCGGGAGCGGCGCCGCTTCGCCGGATGCTTCCGCGAGCTGGTCCACGGGGTCTGCGCCGCCGGGGCCGCGCCCTTCGCGGCCGGGCTGTACGGGCTGGCCGAACTCGCCCGCGAGCAGGGCGGGCTGTACGCGGCCCTGCGCTCCGAGTCCGCGGTGCGGGCCGTGGAGTCCGCGTGCCGGGCGACGGGCGCGAGCAGCGCGGTCCGGGCCGCCCAGGTCCCGGACATGCTCGACTTCGTGGACGCACTGGAACGGATGCTCCGCCCGCTGTCGCTCGACTGGTACGGGGAGTCCGGGCTCGGCGAGGTCGACATCAGCCACGCGGCGGCGGGCGGAGTGGCAGCGCTCCCCGGACTGCTGGCCAAACGCTTCTTCGGAGTGCCGCTGCTCGTCACCGAGTACGGGGTGCACCTGCGGGCCCACTACCTGGAGCAGGGCCCCGAGGCCCGGCCCGCCGCCCGGGCGCTGCTCGCCGCCTTCCACGTACGGCTGGCCGGCGAGATCTACGACCGGGCCGACCTGCTCACCCCGGGCAACGCGCACGCCCGGCGCTGGCAGGAGCGCTGCGGAGCCGCGCGCGAGAAGCTCCGGACGGTCTACCCGGGCATGGAGGCGGACCGATTCGCCACGGTCGGGGAGGCCGCGGACTGCGGGGACCCCGACACGCTGGTGTGGGTGGGCCGGATAGAGCCCGCGAAGGACCTCATCGCGCTGCTGCACGCCTTCGCCGAGGTGCGGCGAGCCGAACCCCGGTCCCGCCTGCGGATCTTCGCGACGGCCGTGGCCCCCCAGTACCTCGCCGACTGCCGGTCGCTGGCCGCGCAGCTCTTTCCCGACGAGGCCGTCGACGCGGTGACCGCGGGCGAGAACCCCGTCACCTTCGAGGAGATCGGCGGCCCCGACGCCCCTTCGACGGCCGAGGCGTACGGCTCCGGACGCGTCGTCGTGCTCTCCTCCGTCATCGAGGGCTTCCCGATCACCCTGGCCGAGGCGATGTTCTGCGGTCGGGCCACCGTCTCCACGGACGTCGGCGCGGTCCAGGAGGTCATCGGCGGCACCGGCCTCGTCGTCCCGCCCCGCAATCCGCGCGCCCTCGCCGACGCCTGCCTCTCCCTGCTGCGGGACCCCGAGCGGGCCCAGCGGCTCGGCTCGGCGGCCCGCGCGCGGGCCCTGGAACTCTTCACCGTCGAGCAGAACGTCGCCGCCTTCCAGGAGGTCTACCTGCGCCTGCTCGCCCGCGGCTCCGCCCGCCCGGACGGCGAGGTCCCCTTCGCGCAGCCCCCGGAGGCCCGGGTCCCCGGCCACTGGACCACCCCGACCTGGGCCCCCGTGCCGGAGGCGACCGCATGACCACCCTGGACGAACGCGCGGCCGCGGACGCGGACGCGGCCGCGGTACCGGACCCGCTCCCGGCGGGGGAGCACGGGGCGGCGCCGGGGCCGGCCGCGGTGGCTGCTCCGGCCGCGGTGCCGGGTCCGGATGCGGCTCCCGGTCCCGCTCCGGTTCCCGGTCCCGTTCGGGCTCCCGGTCCCGCTCCGGTTCCCGGTCCCGTTCGGGCTCCCGGTCCCGCTCCGGTTCCCGCTCCCGGTCCCGTTCCCGCTCCTGGTCCCGGGCGGCGGCGGTCCGGCGGGGATCCCGTCAAGGCGCTCCTGCACCGCCACCGCGACCTGTGCGAACGGGCCGTCGACCCGCTGGAGATCGCCGCCGGGCTCGAAGCCCACGGCATCACCGACCGCACGGCCGCCCGGTTCCGCCACCGCGACGTCTTCTCGCTCGCCGACGAGCTGTACGCCCGTACCCCCCGCGGCGAGGCCGCCGCGCCCGCCGTCGCGCCGCTCCCGGCCGGCCGGGCCGCCCCCGGCCCCCGGGCCCTGCGCGGCTTCGGTTTCGCGCTGCTGCCCGGGGTGCTCGCGCTCGGCGCGGCCGGCGCCGGGCAGCCCTGGACGGGGGCCGCCGCGGGGGCCGCCGCCGTCGCCGCCCTCGTGTGGCCCGGTCGCGCCGCCGGCCGTTTCCCCCTGACCGCGCACCTGCTGGCCGCGGCCGTCGTCGGCTGGGCCGCGTACCGCCACGGCCCGGCCCTCGCCGTCGCGCTCGCGCTGTCCGTGGCCCCCGGACACCTGGTGGCGGCCGCGTTCGCCGCCCGGGCCCGGGCCCGGCTGGCCGGGAGCCGCGGCCTCGGGGAGTTCGCCGACCGGGCCCGGCCGCTGCTCGCCGGGAGCGCGGCGGTGTTCACCGCGGCCGCCGCCGGGGCCGCCGCGCTCGCCGGGGCGGGCCTCGCCGCGGCCGTGCCGCTCGCGGTGCTGCTGTTCCTGGTCCGGATGCTGCTGCGGCACGGCGCCGAGCGGCGCCCCGTCGCCGCCGCGCTCGTCCTCGCCCTGGTCCCGGTCCCGGCCGCGGCGGTCGCCGCCGCGGCGGGGCTCCTCGTACACGCCTTCCTCACCCTGTCCCGCGCGTCCGCCCATGCGCGGCCCTGAGCCCCGTCCCCGTGACGGCCACCGCACTTCGGAGCCGACGCCGGAGCGCGTACCCCTGTCCACGCCCCATCCACCCACCCGCAAGGAGACACAGGACATGACCGGCCAGCCAACCAACCAAGGGGCCACGCGATGAGGGTGCTGCTGATCGGAGCCAACGGATACCTCGGCCGCTACGTCGCCGACCGGCTGCTCGCCGACCCGGCCGTCCAGCTCACCGCGCTCGGCCGCGGCGACGACGCCGACGTCCGCTTCGACCTCGCCACCGGCAGCCCCGGTGCGCTCACCCGCTTCCTCGACGCCGTCCACCCGGGCGTCGTCGTCAACTGCGCCGGAGCCACCCGCGGCGGAGCCCGCGACCTCACCCGGCACAACACCGTCGCCGTCGCCACCATCTGCGAGTCCCTGCGCCGCAGCGGCTGCGGCGCCCGCCTGGTCCAGCTCGGCTGCGCCGCCGAGTACGGGCCCAGCCAGCCCGGTTCGTCCACGGCCGAGGACGCCGTGCCGAGACCCGGCGGACCGTACGGAGTCAGCAAGCTGGCCGCCACCGAGCTGGTGCTCGGCTCCGGCCTGGACGCCGTCGTCCTGCGGGTCTTCTCGCCCGTCGGCCCCGGCACCCCGGCCGGCTCCCCGCTCGGCCGCCTCGCCGAGGCCATGCGCCGCGCGATGCAGTCCGGGGACGGCGAGCTCAAGCTCAGCGGGCTCGGCGTGCAGCGCGACTTCGTGGACGTACGGGACGTGGCGCGCGCCGTGCACGCCGCCTCCCTCTCCGCCGCCCAGGGCGTCGTCAACATCGGCACCGGCCGCGCGGTCCGGCTGCGCGACGCCGCCGCCGTCCTGGCCCGGGTCGCCGGGTACGGGGGCGCCCTGCACGAGCTGGACGTCCCGCACGGCGGACCGCAGGCGCACGCCCACCCCGGCCGGCCGGCCGGCCTCGCCGCCATCGGATCCCCCCGCTCCGAGGCGACGGCCGAACAGCTCGCCGCGCAGGCGCCCCAGCCGTACCCGTACCCGGACGGCTGCGGGGCCTGGCAGCAGGCCGACGTGCGCACGGCCCGCGACCGGCTCGGCTGGCGGCCGCGGATCAACCTGGAGGAGTCCCTGGCGGACATCTGGATGGAGGCGGCGTGCCGCATCTGACCACGCCGCCGGGGGCCGCGCTGGCCGAGGGGACCGAGGCCGGCCGCCTGGGCCTCGGCATCCCCGGCTACGCGCACCCGCTCCTGGCGCCGGTCGAATGGGCCGAGCTGACCCGCCCCGGCACCCCACTGCACTGGGCGGTGCTCAACGTCGCCGACGGTCCCGGCGGACGCCCCGATCCGCACTGCACCGAGGCCGCCGTGAAACTGCGCCGCTCGGGCGGCACGGTCCTCGGACATCTCGCGATGCGGGACGGAAAGCGGTCCTTCGGGGAGCTGCTCTCCGACGCCCACCGCTTCCGCGACTGGTACGGGGTGGGCGGTTTCTACCTGGCGCAGGCCCCGGCCGGACCGGCCGAACTGGCCGCGGTGCGCCGGGTGTCGGACGCCCTGCGCGGGCTCGGCGAGGACGTGCTGATCGTGCTCGGACAGGGCACGCACCCGTGCGAGGGCTACGTGGAGGCCGCCGACCAGCTGGTCACCTTCTCCGGGGCCTGGGCCGACTACCGCTGGTCCCAGGTCGCGGAGTGGACCGCCGACCACCCGCCGGAGCGGTTCTGTCACCTCGTCCACGGCGTGCCCCGCACGCACCTGGAGGAGGCGACGCGGATCGCCCGCTGGCAGGGGGCCGCGACCGTCTGGTTCACGGACCGGCGCAGCACGCCGGCCCGGGATCCGTGGGCCTCGATGCCCGGGTACTGGGACGAAATCGTCTCGCGGATCGGACCGGGTGTCTCGGAATGAAGGAGGGCGTGGCAGTGTTACGGAAAGAACCACCGTTCAGACGTTCACATCTACGGAGTCCCCGTGTCGCTGCCACCCCTGGTAGAGCCAGCTGCTGAGCTCACCGTTGACGAGGTCCGTCGGTACTCCCGCCACCTGATCATCCCGGATGTCGGGATGGACGGCCAGAAGCGCCTGAAGAACGCCAAGGTGCTGGCCGTGGGCGCGGGCGGCCTCGGCTCGCCCGCCCTCATGTACCTGGCCGCGGCCGGTGTCGGCACGCTGGGCATCGTGGAGTTCGACGAGGTCGACGAGTCGAACCTGCAGCGCCAGATCATCCACAGCCAGGCGGACATCGGCCGTTCCAAGGCCGAGTCGGCCCGCGACAGCGTGCTGGGCATCAACCCGTACGTGAACGTGGTCCTTCACGAAGAGCGGCTCGAAGCCGAGAACGTGATGGAGATCTTCAGCCAGTACGACCTCATCGTCGACGGCACGGACAACTTCGCCACGCGCTACCTGGTCAACGACGCCTGCGTGCTGCTGAACAAGCCGTACGTGTGGGGCTCGATCTACCGCTTCGACGGCCAGGCCTCGGTCTTCTGGTCCGAGCACGGCCCGTGCTACCGCTGCCTCTACCCCGAGCCGCCCCCGCCGGGCATGGTCCCGAGCTGCGCCGAGGGCGGCGTCCTGGGCGTGCTCTGCGCGTCCATCGGGTCCATCCAGGTCACCGAGGCCATCAAGGTCCTGACGGGCGTCGGCGAGTCGCTGGTCGGCCGCCTGATGATCTACGACGCGCTGGAGATGCAGTACCGCCAGGTCAAGGTCCGCAAGGACCCCGACTGCGCGGTCTGCGGTCCGAACGCGACCGTCACCGAGCTCATCGACTACGAGGCCTTCTGCGGCGTCGTGTCGGAGGAGGCCCAGGAGGCGGCCGCCGGCTCGACGATCACTCCCAAGCAGCTCAAGGAGTGGATCGACACCGACGAGCCGATCGAGATCATCGACGTCCGCGAGGTCAACGAGTACGAGATCGTCTCGATCCCCGGCGCGAAGCTGATCCCCAAGGGCGAGTTCCTGATGGGCACGGCCCTCCAGGACCTGCCGCAGGACAAGCGCATCGTCTTGCACTGCAAGACGGGTGTCCGCAGTGCGGAAGTCCTCGCGGTCCTGAAGTCCGCGGGCTTCTCGGACGCGGTGCACGTCGGCGGCGGCGTCATCGGCTGGGTCCACCAGATCGAGCCGGACAAGCCGGTCTACTAGGCCCGCCCGCCCGCCCGCACCCGCAGTACCCGGTGAACCCGCAGGGGCCGTACCGCGCTCGAAGCGCCGTACGGCCCCTGCGGCGTTCCCGGACCGTTCAGCCGCTCTGCGGCTGCTGCGGGGCCACGGGCGTTCCCGTGGGGTCCGGCGCCGCGGTGCACACGGTGCCGGCCGGCGGGGTCTTCCCGTCCAGCAGGTAGGTGTTCACCGCCTGCTGGACGCACGCGTCGCCGCTGTTGTAGGCGCCGTGCCCCTCGCCCTTGTACGTGAGCTCCACGCCGACGCCGGGGCCGAGGCGCTCCACCATCTTGCGGGCGCCCTCGTACGGGGTGGCCGGGTCACCGGTGTTGCCGATCACCAGGATCGGGGCGGATCCCGGGGCGGACACGTCCGGGGTCTCCCAGGCGCCGTCGACGGGCCAGTCGGTGCAGCCCATCATCGCCCAGCCCAGGAAGTCGCCGAAGACGGGCGAGGCCGCGCGGAACGCCGGGAGCTTGGCCTTGGTCTGCGCCAGGGTGTAGCGCTCCTTGGAGTCCGCGCAGTTGATCGCGGTGTTCGCGGCGCCGATGTTGCTGTAACGGCCTTGCTGGTCGCGGCCGTTGAGTGCGTCCGACAGGGCCATCAGGAGCTGGCCCTGGCCGCCGCCCGCCTCGTCCAGGCCCTGTTCCAGCAGGGGCCACAGCTCCTTGGAGTACAGGGCCTGGGCGATGCCGTTCGTCGCGGCGCTCTCGGTGAGCATCCGGTCGCCGATGCCCGCGATCGGCTTCGCGGCCAGCGACTTCTGGAGCTTGATGACGTTCTCCTCGATCTCCTTGGCGGTGCTGCCCTGGAGCTGGCAGGCGTCGCCGCGGTCGACGCAGTCCTGCGCGAAGTTGCCGAGGGCGAGCTGGAAGCCCTCGGCCTGGCCCAGCGCCCCCTCCTCCGAGGTCTTGGTCGGGTCCACGACGGCGTCGAAGACGGCCCGGCCGACGTTCTTGGGGAAGAGGTGGGCGTAGACCCCGCCGAGTTCGGTGCCGTAGGAGATGCCGAAGTAGTTGAGCTTCTCGTCGCCGAGGGCCTGGCGGACGCGGTCCAGGTCGCGGGCGGCGTTGGAGGTGCCGACGTGCGGGAGGACCTTCGCGGAGTTCGTCTCGCAGGCCTGCTGGTACTTCTTGATGTTGTCGACGAACGCCTTCTCCTGTTCCGGCGTGGCCGGCGAGGAGTCCTGGGCGTAGTAGGCGTCCAGCTGCTTGTCGTCCTCGCAGCGGACGGGGGCGCTGCGGCCCACCCCGCGGGGGTCGAAGCTCACCAGGTCGTACCGGGCGCGCAGGGCCTCGTACTCCTTGGCGGCGCCCGGGAGGGTGGTGATGCCGGAGCCGCCGGGGCCGCCGAAGTTGAAGACGAGGGAGCCGAGGCGGTTCTTCTCGTCGCGGGCCTTCGCGCGGATCAGGGCGAGCGGGATCGTCTCCCCCTCGGGCTTCGCGTAGTCCAGGGGGACGTCGAGGGTGGCGCACTGCCAGTCCTTGCCCGGGGCCGGTCCGCCCCCTTCGGCGGCGGTCGGGGCCTCGCACTCGCCCCACTCGAGGGGTTCGGCACCCTTGGCGCCGCCGGCCTTCGTTTTCTCCCCGTCGCCGCTGTCGGAACAGGCACTCGTGGTGAGCAGTGCGGCGGCGAGGGCGGCGGCAGCGGTGGCCCGCAAGGCGTTTCTCGACATGCGCCCATCCTGTGCGCGCTTCGCCGAGCCCGCCCCCGCGATGACCCGAACGGGGGTCCCGGGTGGCCGGGCGCGGATCAGCGCGCGGGGAGCAGCTGCCGGGCGGCGGCCCGGCCCGTCGCCACGCAGGCGGCCACGCCCACGCCCTCGTACGCCGCCCCGCACAGGGCCAGCCCGGGGAGCTCGGCGGCCGCGCCGCGGATACGGGCGACGCGGTCGCGGTGGCCGACGCCGTACTGGGGCAGGCCGCGGTCCCAGCGGGTCACCCGAGCGGCCAGGGGCTCGCCCATCGGGCCGACGGCGTGGTGGAGTTCGGCGATCGCGGAGCGGACCAGGTGCCGGTCGGGACGGGCCAGGAGGTCGTCCTCGCCGATCCGGCCGATGGAGGCCCGCAGGACGAACGTGTCGGGTGCGGCCGCGTGCAGCCACGCCCACTTGTTGGACAGGAAGGAGGCGGCCTTGAGGGTGTGCCCGTCCACGGGAGGGACCAGGAATCCGTTGCCCTCCGGGAGGAAGTGGGCCCGGGACCGGGAGAACGCCATCGTGACGACCGCGGTCGAGGCGTGCGCGATGCCGGCCAGCCCGTCCCCGGCGAGCGGTGAGTGCGGGCGCAGCAGCTCGGCCGCCGCGAAGGCGGGGAGGGCGAGGACCACCGCGTCCGCCTCCATCGTCAGCGGCCCGTCGTCCGTCATCGCCTGGACCCGCCACCGGTCGCCCGGCAGCCGCTGGAGCGAGCGGGCGGTGGTCTGGGTGAGGATGCGGGCCCCGCAGGCCGCGGCGACGGCCTGCGGGAAGCGGCCGGTGCCGCCGGCCACGCCCTGGACGGCCACGGCCGCCGAGCGGGGGGCGCCCGCCGCCCGCATCCGGCGCAGCGCGGGCAGCAGCGGGCCGCCCTGTTCGGCGAGGGCCGCGATCCGGGGCATGGCCGCGCGCAGCGAGAGGGAGTCGGCGCGGCCCGCGTAGACCCCGCCCAGCAGGGGTTCCACCAGCCGGTCCACGGCCTCGCGGCCGAAGCGGGCGGCGAGGTAGCCGCCCACCGAGCAGTCCCCGGTCAGAGGCTCCGCCGGCAGGGTCTCCTCGGCGGCCGCCCTGGCCACGCCCTCGGGCGAGAGCAGGCCGGTGCCGGCCAGCGCCGCGGGGTCGGTGGGGACGCCCATCACGTGCCCGGCCGGCAGCGGGCGCAGGGCGCCGCGGGTCCAGACCGTGGTCGGCGCCTTCGCCGGATCGCACAGGGCGTTGCCGAGCCCGACGGCGGCGGCCAGTTCCACGGCCTCGGGCCGCAGGGCCATGAGGGACTCCGCCCCCTCGTCCACGGTGATCCCGGCGATGGTGCCGGTGCGCAGCTTGCCGCCGACCTTGGTGTGGCTCTCCAGCACGGTGACGTCGGCCCGGCCGCGCAGCTGCCACGCGGCGGCCAGACCGCTGATGCCGCCACCGATGACGATCACTGAACGCACTGCACGCATTGTCTTCTCCCGCGGCCGGTATGTTCCCATATGAAACATATGGGACTGGTGGGCGTCAGCGCCTCGTGCTTTCGGCCAGAGCCCGCACCTCGTCCTGGTACGGGAAGCTGCCCGGCTCGTACGCGCAGTACGGGTCCGCCTCCAGGACGTCCCCGGTGAAGCCGTACGCCCGCGACCGCGAACCGCCGCACACCGCCTTGAACTCGCAGGCCCCGCACCGCCCGCGCAGCAGCGCCGGGTCCCGCAGCGTCGTGAAGAGCGCCGAACCGCGGTAGATGTCGGTCAGCGCGTGGTGGCGCACGTTGCCCGCCGACACCGGCAGGAACCCGCTGGGGTGCACCTCGCCGGTGTGGGAGACGAAGACGAAGCCGCGCCCCGAGGAGACGTCCATCGGCGGCCGGCGCACGGCCCGCCCCTCGCCCTCGAAGAGCCCGAGCTCCGCGGCGCGGGCCGAGAGGCGCTCGTACAGCGGCCCGAGCACCGGGCGCTCCCCGCGGGCGTCGAGGACGGTGCGCTGGAGCGCGACCCGCCGGAAGTGGTGCCCCTCCGTCGTCTTGGTGGCCAGCACGGCACCGCAGTCGTAGAGGAAGTGCAGGACGTCCTCGATCTCGGCCGGGGCGAGGGGCTCCAGGTCGCCGCCGCGCCCCGCCGGGACCAGGACGAAGCCCGACCACAGCATCGCGCCCTCGCCCCGGACCAGCGCCGCGATGTCGGCCAGGTCCTCCAGGCTCTCCCGCGCCACGGTGGTGTTCACCTGCACCTTGAGGCCCAGCTCGCGGGCCGCCCGCCAGCCGTCCAGGGTCCAGTCGAAGACCCCGGGCACGCCGCGGAAGGCGTCGTGCCGCGCGGCGGTCGCACCGTCCAGGGAGAGCGACAGGGCGACCGCGCCCGCGTCCCGGACCGCGGCCAGGTTCTCCCGGGTCAGGGTCGGCGTACCGGAGGGGGAGACCGCGACCCGCAGCCCGAGCCCGGTCCCGTACGCGACGAGGTCGGTGAGGTCGGCGCGCTGGAAGGGGTCCCCGCCGGTGATCACGAACAGCGGGCCGGGCGTGCCGAACGCGGCGGTCTGGTCCATCACCCGCCGGGCGTCCGCGCCGTCGAGCTCGTCCGGGTGCCGGGCGGTCTGCGCCTCGGCCCGGCAGTGCAGGCAGGCCAGCGGGCAGGCCCGGGTCGCCTCCCAGATCACGATGAAGGGCCGCTCGGAGACCGCGTGCCGGGGCCGGCGGACGACGGTGCGACCGGGGCGCCGGGTCACGACACGCGCTCCCAGCCGCGCTCGGGGCGGCGGTTGGCGAGCAGCTCCGGGTCGCGCCGGCGGTAGACCACGTACGGGCGGAACAGGTACGTCAGCGGCGCCGAGAACATGTGCACCAGGCGCGAGTAGGGGATCAGCGCGAACAGGACGAAGCCGAAGAGGACGTGGAGCTTGAAGGCCAGCGGGGCGGCCGCCATCAGGTGGTGGTCCGGGGTGAAGGTGAACAGGCTGCGGAACCACAGGGAGATGCCCTCGCGGTAGTCGTACCCGTCCGTCATACCGGCCGAGTTCAGCAGCGTGGCGGTCAGCCCGAGCGCCATCGCGCCGAGCAGGCACGCGTACATCACGTGGTCGCTGCGCAGCGTCGCCCTGCGCACGGCCGGCACCGAGAAGCGCCGGTGGACCAGGATCCCGATGCCGACGGCGGCCGCGACGCCCGCGACCGTGCCGGTCGCCAGGGCGACCAGGTGGTACGCGTGATCGCTCAGACCCGCCGCGTCGGTCCAGCTCTTGGGCACGAGCAGCCCCACGACGTGGCCCAGGACCACGAAGAGCATGCCGAAGTGGAAGAGCGGCGAGCCGATGCGCAGCAGCCGCGACTCGTGCAGCTGCGAGGAGTGCGTGGTCCAGCCGAACCGGTCGAAACGGCCCCGCCAGACCGTGCCCGCGACGAGCAGGGCGATCGAGACGTACGGGACGACGCCCCACAGGAGGAGGTCCATCAGGCGGGCATCCTTTCGGGTGCGGCGGGTGCGGCGGGTGCGGTGGGCCACGGGAGGTCGGCCGGGGCCGCGGACGGGCCGCCCCGGTGCACCGCGGTGAACGGCATGTCGAGGCCCGGACCGAAGGGTTCGAGCGCCGAGCCCGCCCCCACCAGTTCCTGCGGCGGCCCGTTCTTCGCGAGGGCCTTCGCCTCCGCCCTGGTCTCGGGGGATGGTCCGGGCAGCGTCGCGCAGACGGCCTCCAGGACCCGGGCGTACGGGGAGGCGGACTCGGTGAGCGCGAGCCGCAGCAGCTCCAGCCCGGCCCGGTGCTCCTGGAGCAGTTCGGTGCCGGCCGCCTCCTCGCGGGCGGCGAACTCCAGGGCCACCGGCAGGAAGTCGGGCAGCTCCTCGCCCGCGAACTCCAGGCCGAAGTCCCGGTAGATCCGCTTCAGCCGGACCAGGGACAGCCCGCGCCGGCGGGTGTCGCCGTCCACCCACCAGGTGAGGTAGAGGCAGCGCCGGTTGCGGGTGTCGAAGGTCGAGGTGTACTGGGCGCACAGCTCGATCGGGGTCTGCGGTCCGGCCTCGTCGAGGAACGCGCCGAGCAGCCGGGCCGGTTCGGCGGGCGCCCCGGCGAGGGCCGCACGGAGCCGGGGGAGCTCGTCGTGGAAGCGGTCGCCCGGGTACTGCAGCACGCAGCCCGCGACCAGTCGTACGAGGGCGTCGCCGCTCATCGCGTACCGGCTCACGCGCTCCTCCTGGTGGCGCCGAGGTTGAGCATCACCCGGGGCTCGGGCAGTGCGCCCACCGGGCATTCCTGCCCGGCGGGGTCCGGCGGGTGGGATCCGGCGAGCGCGTCGGCCTCGGCGCGGGCGGCGCTCGGGACCACGAAGCGGTCCTCGATCTTGGCGACGGCCAGGAGGCGGAACATGTCCTCCATCTCCCGGCCCGACAGCCCGACGGCCCGCGCGATCGACTCGTCCCGCTCCTCGCCCAGGTTGACCCGGCGCATGTAGGAGCGCATCGCGGCCATCCGGCGCAGCACCGCCTCCACCGGCCGGACGTCACCGGCGGTGAGGATCGCGGCGAGGTACTCCACGGGGATGCGCATCGCGTCGATGGCCCCGAAGAGGTTGCCGGCGTCCTCGCCGTCGCTGCCGGTGGCGGCGACCGCCTCGACGACGGGGGAGAGCGGCGGGACGTACCAGACCATCGGCATCGTCCGGTACTCCGGGTGGAGCGGGAGGGCGACCTGATAGGTCGCGATCAGGTCGTAGACGGGGGAGCGCCGCGCCGCGTCGAGCCACTCGTCGGTGATGCCGGCCGCGCGGGCGGCGGCGATCACGGCCGGGTCGTCCGGGTCCAGGAAGCACTCGACCTGGGAGGGGTACAGGTCGTGCTCGTCCTCGACGGCGGCGGCCTCCGCGACCCGGTCGGCGTCGTAGAGCATCACGCCGAGGTAGCGCATCCGGCCCACGCACGTCTCCGAGCACACGGTCGGCATGCCGACCTCGATGCGCGGGAAGCAGAACGTGCACTTCTCGGCCTTGCCGGTGTGGTGGTTGAAGTACACCTTCTTGTACGGGCACCCGGTCACGCACATGCGCCAGCCGCGGCACCGGTCCTGGTCGACCAGGACGATGCCGTCCTCCTCGCGCTTGTACATCGCGCCCGAGGGACAGGAGGAGACGCACGCGGGGTTGAGGCAGTGCTCGCAGACGCGCGGGAGGTAGAACATGAAGCTCTGCTCGAACTCGAAGCGGATCTTCTCGCCGACCTCGTCGCGGATCTTCTCGACGATCGGGTCCCTCGGCGCGTGCGCCGGGGCGCCGCCGAGGTTGTCGTCCCAGTTGGGACCCCACTCGATCGTGTCGATCGGCTCGCCCGTGACCTGCGAGACGGGCCGGGCGGTGGGCATGTCGTCGCCCGCCGGGGCCTCGGTGAGGTTCTTGTACTCGTACGTCCAGGGCTGGTAGTAGTCGTCGAGTTGCGGGAGGTCCGGGTTGGCGAAGATCCTGCCCAGCCTGGCGAGCCGGCCGCCCGCCTTGAGGCGGAGCCGGCCGGAGCGGGTGCGCTCCCAGCCGCCCTTCCACTTCTCCTGGTCCTCCCAGCGGCGCGGGTACCCCTGGCCGGGGAGGGTCTCGACGTTGTTGAACCAGACGTACTCGGTGCCCTGCCGGTTGGTCCACGCCTGCTTGCAGGTGACCGAGCAGGTGTGGCAGCCGATGCACTTGTCGAGGTTCATGACCATCGCGACCTGTGCCATGACCTTCATGTCCTAGTACTCCACCTTCTGGTCGCGGCGGCGGATGACCGTCACCTCGTCGCGCTGGTTGCCGGTCGGGCCGAGGTAGTTGAAGGCCCAGGTGAGCTGGGCGTAGCCGCCGATGAGGTGGGTGGGCTTGAGCATCACCCGGGTGAGGGAGTTGTGGATGCCGCCGCGGCGGCCCGTCCTCTCGGTCTTGGGGACGCCGACCGTCCGCTCCTGCGCGTGGTTCATGTAGACGGTGCCGGGCGGCATCTTGTGGGAGACGATCGCGCGGGCGGTGACCACGCCGTTGCGGTTGACCGCCTCGATCCAGTCGTTGTCCCGGACGCCGATCGCGTCGGCGTCCTGCGGGGACATCCACACCGTCTGGCCGCCGCGGCCCAGGGTCATCATGTAGAGGTTGTCCTGGTACTGGCTGTGGATCGCCCACTTGTTGTGCGGGGTCAGGTACCGCACGGCGACCGACTTCGTCTTCTCGTCGACCGTGCCGAGCTCGGGCTCCCCGTACAGCGTGTGCATGTTCAGCGGCGGCTTGTAGACCGGCAGGGACTCGCCGACCTCGTGCAGCCAGTCGTGGTCGATGAAGAAGTGCTGGCGGCCGGTCAGGGTGTGCCAGGGCTTCAGGTGCTCGGTGTTGACGGTGAAGGCCGTGTAGCGGCGCCCGCCGGCCTCCGAGCCCGACCACTCGGGCGAGGTGATCACCGGGACCGGGCGGGCCTGGGTGTCCGCGAAGGTGATGCGCTTGCCCTCGGCCTCCGCGGCCAGGTGGGCCATGTGCGTGCCGACCTTCTTCTCCAGGGTCTCGAAACCCTGGGTGGCGAGGCGGCCGTTGCTGGTCCCGGAGAGCGACAGGATCGCCTCGCAGGCCCGCTGCGCGGTGTCCAGGCGCGGACGGCCGTCGGCGGTCCCGCCGCGCACCAGGCCGTTCTTCTCCCCGAGGTACGCGACCTCCTCGGCCACGTCGAAGGTGATCGCCTTCGTCGTCACGCCCAGCGTGTCGACCAGCGGGCCGAGCGCGGCGAACTTCTCGCCGACGGCCCCGTAGTCGCGCTCCACGACGGTCAGGTCGTACATCGTCCGGCCCGGTACGGGCTCGCACTCGCCCTTCGACCAGTCGAGGGCGACCCCGCCGGGCTGGGCCATCTCGCCGCCCGGGGTGTCGTGCTGGAGCGCGGTCGCCACCAGGTCGCGGCGCACCCCGAGCCGGCTTTCGGCCAGCTCGCCGAAGCGCTCGGCGATGCAGCGGAAGGCGTCGAAGTCGGACCGGGCCTGCCAGGGAGGGTCGACGGCCGGGGTGAAGGCGTGCAGGAAGGGGTGCATGTCCGTGGAGGAGAGGTCGTGCTTCTCGTACCAGGTGGCGGCCGGCAGGACCACGTCCGACAGGAGCGTCGTGGACGTCATCCGGAAGTCCATCGACATGAGGAGGTCCAGCTTCCCCTCGACGTCGCCGTCCCGGTACACCACGTCCTTCGGGGAGCAGCGCGGGCCGTCCGCGGGGAGGTTGGAGTGGGTGCCGAGGAGGTGCTTGAGGAAGTACTCGTTCCCCTTGGAGCTGGAGCCGAGCAGGTTGGCCCGCCACACGTTCAGCACGCGCGGCCAGTTGCGCGGCGCGTCCGGGTCCTCGCCGGCGAAGCGGAGCTCGCCGCTCTTGAGCTGCGCGACGGCACTGGCCACCGGGTCCTCGGCCGCGCCGAGCTCCAGCGGATTGCGGTCGAAGGTCGGGTACGAGGGCATCCAGCCCATCCGGGCGCTCGCGGCCAGGCAGTCCGAGCCGGTCATGCCCTCGAAGGCGCCCTCGGCGAGCGGGGAGGACAGGGCGTCGGCCGGCAGGGTGTCGTAGCGCCACTGGTCGGTGTGCAGGTAGAACCAGGCCGCGCCGATCATCTGGCGCGGCGGCCGCGACCAGTCGGACGCGGCGGCGAGGGTGGCCCAGCCGGTGACCGGACGGCACTTCTCCTGGCCGACGTAGTGGCCCCAGCCGCCGCCGTTGCGGCCCTGGCAGCCGGTGAGGGTGAGCAGGGCGAGGAAGGAGCGGTAGATGGTCTCGGAGTGGAACCAGTGGTTCGTGCCCGCCCCCATCAGGATCATGCAGCGGCCCCCGGACTCCTCGGCGGTCCGCGCGAACTCCCGTGCCACGCGGGCGGCCTGGGCGGCCGGCACCGAGGTCAGGGACTCCTGCCAGCCGGGGGTGCCGGGCTGGCTCGCGTCCTCGTAGCCGGTGGGCCACTCGCCGGGCAGGCCGCCCCGGCCGACCCCGTACTGGGCGAGCATCAGGTCGAAGACGGTGGTGACGAGACGGCCGCCGAGCCGGCGCACGGGCACGCCGCGGCGCACGGTCCCGCCGCGCTCGTCGTCCTCGAAGCGCGGCAGGACGATCTCGGCGCTCTCGCCCTCCCCGAGGAGGGTCAGCCGCGGGACGGTGTCGCCGAGGTCGAGGTTCCACTCGGGCGTCTCGTTCTCTCCCCAGCGGTGCCCCAGCGTGCCGTTCGGGACGACGGGCTCACCGGTCGCGTCGTCGACCAGGACGGTCTTCCAGTCGGCGTTCTCCGTGTCCCGGCCGAGGTCGGCGGCGGTGACGAACTTCCCCGGGACCAGTCCCCGGTCCGTTTCCCGCAGCGAGACCAGGAACGGCAGGTCGGTGTAGGTGCGGACGTAGTCCGTGAAGAAGGGGGTCTGCTTCTCGACGAAGAACTCCCGGAGGATCACGTGGCCCATCGCGAGGGCGAGGGCGCCGTCCGTTCCGGGGTGCGGGTGCATCCATTCGTCGGCGAACTTCGTGTTGTCCGCGAAGTCCGGGGACACGGTGACGACCTTCTGCCCGCGGTAGCGGGCCTCGGTCATCCAGTGGGCGTCGGGCGTCCGCGTGACGGGGACGTTCGAGCCCCACATCATCAGGTACGCGGCGTCCCACCAGTCGCCCGACTCGGGCACGTCGGTCTGGTCGCCGAACACCTGCGGCGAGGCCACGGGCAGGTCGGCGTACCAGTCGTAGAAGCTGAGCATCGGCGCACCGATGAGCGAGTGGAAGCGGGCGCCCGCGGCGTGCGAGGCCATCGACATCGCGGGGATCGGCGAGAAGCCGGCGACCCGGTCCGGGCCGTGCTCCCCGATCGTGTGCACGTGCGCCGCGGCGACGATCTCCGACGCCTCCTCCCACGTGGCCCGTACGAGACCGCCCTTGCCGCGCGCCCGCTGGTAGGCGCGGCGGCGCTCCGGATCGGCCTGGATGTCGGCCCAGGCGTCGACCGGGTCGCCGAGCCGCCCCTTGGCCTCGCGGTACATCTCCAGGAGGGCGCCGCGGACGAGCGGGTAGCGGACTCGGGTGGGGGAGTACGAGTACCAGGAGAAGGAGGCGCCGCGCGGGCAGCCGCGGGGTTCGTACTCGGGGCGGTCCGGGCCGACGGACGGATAGTCGGTGGCCTGGGTCTCCCAGGTGATGATCCCGTCCTTCACGTACACCTTCCACCGGCACGAGCCGGTGCAGTTCACGCCGTGGGTCGAGTACACGACCTTGTCGTGGCTCCACCGGTCCCGGTAGAAGGCCTCCGCCTCGCGACCGCCCTTCCGGTGGACCGTGCGCAGGTCCCCGGACACCTCGGCGCGGGTGAAGAAGCTGCCCGCCCTGATGAGCGAATCGACTGCGTCGTGATGTCCCTGACGCTCGTGCAAGGCGACCCTCCAGGCCGGAGAAAAGAAAGGAGTGGCGGTCCGGGCAAGAGGACCCGCTCCTGACGCTACGCCGGTGAAATCGGTGAAAGCGGTGACAAAGGTCCCGTACGGGCGTGACCTCCTTCCGCTCTTTTCCGGGCCGAGTGGATGTCAGGCTGGAAGGGCCCAACTCGTGGAGGGCGACGGGAAATTACGCGATGGAATTCCCCTTTGCGGGGAGTCCCGGCGGAAAGGGCGGCGGACGGTGGCGGGAGCGGGAGCGGGAGCGGCAGCGGGTACGAGAACGGGTGCGGCGGCGCAGCGCGGGGCGGGCGGCCGCCGCGGGGGGTACACGTGGCTCCCGGACCAGCACGGCGCGTGGGCCATGCTGGCCGTGCCGTTCCTCGCGGGCACCCTGCTCGCTCCCCGCCCGGGGTGGGCGCACGCGCTGCTGTTCACGGCCTGGCTGCTCGGGTACGTCGCCGTGTTCCACGCCCAGCAGTGGCTCCGGCTGCACGCGCGCGGGCTGCGCTCGGCCCGGCGGCACGGCCGGCCGGGCGTGGTCTTCGGGGCGGCGTTCGCGGCGGCGGCGCTCCCGCTCGCGGTGGCGCACCCCTGGCTGGTCGTGGCGGCGCTGATCGCCGCGCCGTTCGTGGCGGTGAACACCTGGCACGCGCTGCGGGGCCGCGAGCGGGCCCTGGTCAACGGCCTGGCGGCGGTGGTCCCGGCCTGCGGGATGCTGCTGGTCGCGCAGCGGCTGGGCGGCGGAGCCACGGGCGCCGCGTGGGCGCCGGCGCTGGCCTGCCTGCTGTACTTCGCGGGCACGGTCCCGTACGTGAAGACGATGATCCGGGAGCGGAACTCGCGGGCCTACCGCCGGGGTTCGGTCGCCTGCCACGCGGTCGCCCTGGCCGTGGCCGCCTGCCTCTCGCCCTGGCTGGCGCTGCCCTTCGCCGCCTACCTCGCCCGCGCCGCCGCCCTCCCGGGCCGGGGGCTGCGCGTCCCCGTGGTCGGGGCGGTCGAACTCGCCTGCTCGGCGGCGCTCCTCCTGACCCTGCCCCTGGCCTTCTAATCCCGCGCCTCAAACGCCGGCGAGGCTCAGAGTGGTCCCGCGGCGGGCAAATCCAGCCTCGCCGGCGTTTGAGGCGCGGCGCGGAACGCCGTAGGGGGTTCGGGGGCGCAGCCCCGAGGGGTTCGGGGCGCAGCCCGGGAGGGGAGCGGGGGCTGCGCCCCGGCGGTGGTGGTGCGGTGCCCCGGCCGGGAGGCCAGGTGGCTAGATGGCCTCCTTGCGCGTCAGGAAGTTGAACGAGATCCACCCCGGCAGCACCGGCAGCCAGAACGTCATCAGCCGGAACAACAGGACCGCGGAGATCGCGACCTCCTTCTCCAGCCCCGCCGCGATCAGCCCCAGCGTCAGCGTGGTCTCCACCGCGCCGATGCCGCCCGGCGTCGGCGCCGCCGAGCCCAGCGCGTTGCCCGCGAGGAACACCACCGCGATGCTCGCGTAGCTGATGGCCTGGCCGCCCCCGAACGCGCGGATCGAGGCGTCCAGGCACATCACGAAGCAGCCCGTCAGCAGCAGCATCCCGCCGATGCCCGTCACCAGCTTCTGCGGCCGCTGGAGCACGTCCAGCATGCGCGGCACCACGCCCGCGAACAGCGCCCGGACCCGCGTCACCACGAACTTCCGCATGAACGGGACCGCCGTCACCACCAGCACCAGCACCGCCACCGTCAGCAGACCGGCGATGACCGTCCGGGACGGGGTCATCTCCGGGGTCTTCTCGGTGCCGGTCAGGTAGCCGAACGACAGCAGCAGCAGGATGTGGCTGGCCAGGCCGAACAGCTGCGAGGCACCGACGCTCGCGACCGCGAGCCCGGGGCGGACCCCCGCCCGCTGCAGGAACCGGGTGTTCAGCGCGACACCGCCGACCGCCGCCGGAGCCACCAGCTTCACGAACGACCCGGCCACCTGCGCCACGACCGTCCGCAGGAACGGCACCCGCTCCGGCACGAAGCCCAGCAGGCTCATCGCCGCGGCGAAGTAGGTCAGCACCGAGAAGGCCATCGCCGCCCCGACCCAGCCCCACTGCGCCTCGCCGACGATCGTCCCGAACTCCACGTGCGCCAGCTGCGTCAGCAGGAAGTACGCACCGAACGCGCCCGCGATGAACGACACCAGCGTGCGCGGCCGGATCCGCTCCAGCCGGGCCGGCTCCACGGGCGCCTGCGGACGGATCAGCAGCACCTGCCGGCGGATCTGGCTCAGCAGGTCCTCCTCCCGCGCCCCGTCCAGCGCGTCGTCCAGCGCCTTCTTCTCGGCCTTGCGGTCGGCGGAGGCCGACCTCGCCGCCGCGTCCGCCTCGCGGGCCGCCTTCGCCGCCCGCGAGGACTCCAGTACGGCCTCCCGCTCCCGCTCCGCCCGCTCCCGCGCCAGCTTGCGCAGCGTGGACCGGGTGGAGCGGCTCAGGGCGATCGGCTGCAGCAGCGGCAGACAGTCCGCCACCGCGTCCGGGCCGAGCACCGACACCGCCGAGGCCACCGACCGCTCCGCGCCGACCCGCAGGCCGAGCGTGGTCAGCAGCTGCGCGATGTCCATCCGGAGCACCAGGTCCCCGGCCGCGATCTCGCCGCCCCGCAGGTCGGTGAGGATCACGTTGCCGGAACGATCCACCACGAGGGCGTCACCGGTGAGCCGCCGGTGCGCGATCCGCCGCGACTGCAGGGCCCGCACCTGCTCCCAGGCGTTGCGGCTCAGCTCGTCGGTGATCTCCTCGTCGGACAGGGAGTCCAGGGTCCGGCCGCCCAGGTGCTCGTAGACGAGCATCACGGCGTCCGGGCCCAGCTCGGAGGTGGCGATCAGCTTCGGCGCGTTCGCGCCCGCCGCGATCGCCGCGTACGCGAGCAGCGCTTCCTGCTCCAGCGCCTGGCGCAGGGACTGCAGGCTGCGCCGCGTGGTGATGCCGCGCAGGGTGAGCCGGCGCCAGACCCGGTAGAAGAACCCCTGGGCCTGCTGCTCGCGGTCGACGACGGTGACGTCGAGGGGCGGGCCGTCCTCCAGGGTGACGTGGTAGCGCCGGCCCCGGTCGCTGACCTCGCTCGCCTCGGCCCCGTCCCCCTGGTCCGCGCGCATCGCGCTGACCGGGCGGAACCCGACCCGGCGCAGCCCCGCGAGGAGGGTCTGGCCGGTGGGCCGGACGTTGGGCGAGCCGACCGCGTAAAGCGTCCCGTAGGCGACGCTCCAGCCGAGCAGCACCGTCAGGATGATCGAGAAGGGGGTGGTGTAGCCGCCGACCAGCATCGTGAACGCGTCGAGCAGCAGGACCACCCACAGGGCGACCCGCCAGCGGGGTCTGCGCGTCATCCCGACCGCGGTCATGTACGCGATCACGGGCGCGAGGTAGCCGTGCACCGGATCGGTGAGCGCCCCGCCGACCCCGGCGGGGCGGGTCAGCGCCTCCTGGATGGTGGAGGGGGCGGCCTGGGAGACCCACAGGTCGGTGGCGAGCGTCACCCCGTGCGCGAGGACGGCGGCCAGCACGCCGTCGGCGATGCGCAGCCCGTCGCGCTTGATCAGCCGCTCGATGGCGAAGGCCACGGGCAGCAGGAGCACGGCGATGCTCGACACCAGGGCCGCGACCTTGATCAGCAGGTCCGGCGCCGCGCCCGTGCCCTCCTTGATGTCGGCCTGCAGGCCGGCGGTCGTGCCGTGGGCGAAGGCGGAGATGCCGAGCACGACGGCGATGCCGAGGACGCCGACGAGGAGCCGTACGAGGTCGGAGGGGCGGTGCACACGGGCGGCGAGCAGCGGTTCGTCGACCTCGACGCGGTCGGCCTCCGTCGGGGCGTGGCCGTGCGGGCCCTCCGGCTCGTCGCCGGAACCGGGGACGGGTTCGCCACCGGCTCCGCCGCCGCGACCGGGGTCGCGGTCGGGGTCGGGGCCGCGGCCGGGTTCGCCGGAGCCCGCGGGGCCGCCGGGGCCCGCCGGGCCCTTGTGGCCGCCGCGGCCGTCGCCGGCGTCCGGCCCGTCGCTCTCGCGGTCGCCGTTCGGACGCCGGTGGTCCGGCTCCCAGCGGTCCGGACGCGGTCGGCCGGGGCGCGGGGCGGGGCCGTCGTCCGGGCGCGCGCCATCGTCTGGATCCGCGCCGTCCGGAGGGCTCACACCCTGCTCCTTCGTCGTCACTTCCGTCTCTTCTTGATCACGTATCACCAGTCACCGCCCGGAAGATGGTGGCACGGACCGACGGGAGCGCGGGGCATCAGGGTGCGCGCCGGTGCGGAACCCGATCCTCCGTGGACGGGCGCCCGACGTGCTGCACCATGGGCCGGATGAGCGAGGAACTGCCCGCCTACGCGGAGCGCGTACTGGAGGTGGCCGAGCGGATTCCGCCCGGCCGGGTGATGACGTACGGAGACGTCGCGGAGTGGCTCGGCGACGGCGGTCCGCGCCAAGTCGGGCGCGTCATGGCCCTGTACGGGGGAGCCGTGCCCTGGTGGCGCGTGGTGCGGGCGGACGGCGTACCGCTCCCGGGGAGCGAGCGGCGCGCCCTGGAGCACTACCGGGCCGAGGCCACGCCGCTGCGTCCGACGGCCGGCGGCGGGCCCCGGCTGGACATGCGCCGGGCGCGCTGGGACGGGAGCCCGGACCCCGGACGGGACGACAAGCGCGACGAGGCTCACACCTGACAGCTTCGGCCATGCGCGGCCCGGACGGGCGGTCGAGCGCCCGTGCGAAGGCCCGTACGGGGGACGCGGGGGAACTGCGCGGAGGCACGCGGTTGACGTAGCGTTGCCCCTTCGGCCCCGGCCGGGGCCGTCGCGGCGGGCGTCGCGGCAGCCGCCGCCGGGACCCCCGCGGCACCGCCGCACCGCGCGGACCGCCCGCCCGCTCCGGGCACCGCGACCCCCGTACCACCCGCAGACCCACCAGGACCGGCAGCTCACGTGATCACCTCTTCCTCCGACCGCACCGCACGGCGGCGCACGCGGACCCCCGACGCGTACCGCCTCGTGCGCACCGGGCCGGAACGGGTGGATCCCCCTGTTCTGGACGCAGCGCAGCGCGCGGTGGTTGACCACGCCGGCGGACCCCTGCTGGTCCTCGCCGGACCGGGCACCGGGAAGACCACCACCCTGGTGGAGTCGGTCGCCGCCCGCGTGGAGGCGGGAACCGACCCGGCCCGGATCCTGATCCTCACCTTCAGCCGCAAGGCCGCCGTCGAACTCCGCGACCGGGCCGCCGTCCGGCTCGGCGGCGCGCGGGCGCCGCAGGCCACCACCTTCCACTCCTTCTGCTACGGCCTGGTCCGCGCCCACCAGGACACGGACCTCTTCGCCGATCCGCTGCGGCTGCTGTCCGGACCCGAGCAGGACGTGATGGTCCGCACCCTGCTGGAGGGCCAGCGCCGGATCAGGTCCATCCGCTGGCCCGACGACCTGCGGGCCGCGCTGACCACGCGCGGCTTCGCCGACGAGGTCCGCGCCGTGCTGGCCCGCGCCCGCGAGCTGGGCCTGGGCCCGGCCGCCCTCGACTCCTTCGCGACCCGGACCGGGCGCCCGGACTGGAAGGCGGCGGCGGCCTTCCTCTCCGAGTACCTGGACGTCCTGGACATGCAGGGCACGCTGGACTACGCGGAACTCCTCCACCGCGCGGTCCTCCTCGCGGAGCGCACCCCGTCCCTCGCCTCCGCGTACGACGTGATCCTCGTGGACGAGTACCAGGACACGGACGCCTCGCAGCTGCGCCTGCTGCGGGCGCTGACCGGCCCCGGGGGCACGCTGGTCGCCTTCGGCGACCCCGACCAGTCGATCTACGCCTTCCGCGGCGCCGACATCAACAACGTGCTCGACTTCGAGTCGGCCTTCCCGGGCGCGGCGGTCCGCGCGCTGACGGTGGGCCGCCGCTCGGGCTCGGCCCTGCTGGAGGCCACCCGGCTGCTCACCACGCGGATGCCGGTGCCGCGGCTGCCGTCCGCCGCCGTACGGGCCCACCGCGCGCTCCGGCCCGTACGGGAGGGCGGCCGGGTCGAGGTGTACACGTACCCCACGGCCGGGGCGGAGCTCGACAACATCGCCGACGTCCTGCGCCGGGCCCACCTGGAGGACGGGGTGCCGTGGCAGGACATGGCCGTCCTGGTCCGCTCCGGCGGCCGCACCCTCCCGGCGATGCGGCGGGCGCTGAACACGGCGGGGGTCCCGACCGAGACGGACGCCTCGGGCTCCCCCCTGCGGCACGAACCGGCGGTCGCCCCCCTGCTGACGGCCCTGCGCACCGCGGCCGCGGCCGCCACTCCGGACCCCCTCCCGTCCCCCCGCGCCGCAGAACCGGACGCCGACGCGTCCCCGCACCCCGCCGCCGCGCCGGAGACGGCGCCCGGCGACGCGGAGGAGGAGGCCCCGGCCTCCGAGGGCGCCGCCTCCACCGCCGACACCGAGCCGTCAGGGCCCGCCGAGGCGTCCGGGCCCGCCGAGCCGTCCGGGCCCGCCGCCGGTGACCCGGCGGGCGAGGGGTGGGTCGGGGTCGAAGCGGCCCTCGCGCTGCTCGCCTCGCCGCTCGGCGGCATGGACGCCGCCGACCTCCGCCGCCTCGGCCGGGCCCTGCGCGACGAGGAGCGCGCCGCCGGCGTCACGGTGCCCGCGCCCTCCGACGTCCTGCTCGCCCGCGCCCTCGCCGAGCCCGAGCGGCTCACCGCCCACGACCCCGCCTACGCCCGCGGCGCGCAGCGCCTCGGCCTGCTCCTGCGCAAGGCCCGCGAGCTGCTCCAGGGCGGCGGCACCGCCGAAGAGGCCCTGTGGACCCTCTGGGACGGCACGCCCTGGCCGCAGCGCCTGGAGCGCAGCGCCCGCCGCGGCGGCGCGGGCGGCCGCAACGCCGACCGCGACCTCGACGCCGTCTGCGCCCTGTTCGACACCGCCGCCCGCGCCGAGGAGCGCACCGGGGGCCGCGGCGCCCTCAACTTCCTCGAACAGCTCGAAGCCGAGGACATCGCCGCCGACACCCTCACCGGCCGCGCGGTCCGCTCCGACGCCGTCCGCCTGATGACCGCCCACCGCTCCAAGGGCCTGGAGTGGTCCCTCGTCGTCGTCGCCGGGGTCCAGGAGGGCCTCTGGCCCGACCTGCGCCGCCGCGGCTCCCTGCTGGAGGCCGACCGCATCGGGCGCGACGGCCTCGCCGAGCCCCTCACCCCCGGCGCCCTGCTCGCCGAGGAACGCCGGCTCTTCTACGTGGCGGCCACCCGCGCCCGCGAGCGCCTCGTCGTCACCGCCGTCAAGGCCCCCGCCGAGGACGGCGACCAGCCCTCCCGCTTCCTCACCGAGCTCGGCGTACCGCCCAAGGACGTCACCGGCCGCCCCCGCCGGCCCCTCGCCGTCCCGGCGCTCGTCGCCGAGCTCCGCGCCACCACCGTCGACCCCGAGGCCTCGCCCGCCCTGCGCGACGCGGCCGCCCGCCGCCTCGCCCGGCTCGCCGCGCTCACCGACGACGAGGACCGCCCGCTGGTCCCCGCCGCGCACCCGCAGCGCTGGTGGGGCCTGTACGAGCCCACCCGCAGCACCGTTCCGCTCCGCGACCGGGACCGGCCCGTCGCCCTGTCCGGCAGCGCCCTGGAGCAGCTCGCCCGCACGTGCTCCCTCCAGTGGTTCCTCGGCCGCGAGGTCAAGGCCGACGCCCCCTCCACGGCCGCCCAGGGCTTCGGCAACGTCGTGCACGTCCTGGCCGACGAGGTCGCCTCCGGCCGCACCCCCGCCGACCTCGCCGTCCTCATGGAGCGCCTCGACTCCGTCTGGGACGCCCTCGCCTTCGACGCCCCCTGGAAGTCCGCCCAGGAGAAGGAGAACGCCCGCACCGCCCTGGAGCGCTTCCTGCGCTGGCACACCACCGACCGGGGTGGCCGGGAGGCCGTCGCCACGGAGCACGAGTTCGACGTCACCCTCGACGCCGGCGAGTACGCCGTCCGCATCCGCGGCTCCATGGACCGCGTCGAGGCGGACCCGCAGGGACGCGCGTACGTCGTCGACTTCAAGACCGGCAAGGCGTCGCCCACCAAGGAAGAGGTGGCCCGCCACCCCCAGCTCGCCGTCTACCAGCTCGCCGTCCGCGAGGGCGCCGTCGACGACGCCTTCGACGGCCGCCGCCCGCCGCCCGGCGGCGCCGAGCTGGTCCAGCTCCGCCAGGGCGCGGCCGTACGGGACGGCGGCGAGACCGTGCCCCGGATCCAGGCGCAGCAGCCGCTCGACGGCGAATGGGTCGGCGACCTGCTGGCCACCGCCGCCGGACGGGTCCTGGACGAACGCTTCGCGCCCGCCGTCGGCCGCCACTGCGACCACTGCTCCTTCCGCAGCTCGTGCAGCGCCCGCCCGGAGGGCCGGCAGACGGTGGAGTGACGCCGTACGGCACGGACGGCGCGGGATCCGCGGAGGGGCGCGACTTCCTTCGGGGGAGGCGCGGTAGCCGCCGGGGGAGCGGGGAAGCCCGGGGTCCGGACCCGGCGCGCGACCGGGTCGGCGGGGAGTGTCGGTGCGGGCGGCTAGCCTTTTCACGTGTCCGCGCGCCCGACCGTCCTCGCCGACCCCGAGCAGCTCAAGGAGCTCCTCGGCATCCCCTTCACGCCCGAACAGCTGGCCTGCGTCACCGCCCCGCCCGCCCCCCAGGTGATCGTCGCGGGCGCCGGCTCCGGCAAGACCACCGTCATGGCGGCCCGCGTGGTCTGGCTCGTGGGCACCGGGGCGGTCGCGCCCGAGCAGGTCCTCGGCCTGACCTTCACCAACAAGGCCGCCGGCGAGCTCGCCGAGCGCGTGCGCAAGGCCCTCGCCCGGGCCGGCATCACCGACCCGGACCCCTCCCCGGCCGACGCCGACGCGGCCGGCGGCGAGCCGCGCATCTCCACGTACCACGCCTTCGCCGGCCAGCTGCTGAAGGACCACGGCCTGCGCATCGGCCTGGAGCCCAGCTCCCGCCTGCTCGCCGACGCCACCCGCTTCCAGCTCGCCGCGAAGGTGCTGCGCGAGGCCCCCGGCCCGTACCCCTCCCTCACCAAGTCCGTCCCCGACCTGGTCAGCGACCTGCTCGCGCTCGACGCGGAGCTCTCCGAGCACCTGGTCGAGCCGCCCGAGCTGCGCGCCTGGGACACCGCCCTGCTGGACACCCTCGCGGGAACCAAGCTCTCCAACGAAGACCTGCGCAAGGTGCCGGAGGCCGTCCGCGGCCGCCTCGAACTGCTGGAGCTCGTCACCCGCTACCGCGCCGCGAAGCGCTCCCGCGACCTCTTCGACTTCAGCGACCAGATAGCCCTCTCCGCGCGGCTCGCCACCACCCGGCCCGAGGTGGGCGCGCTGCTGCGCGAGGAGTTCCGGGTGGTCCTGCTCGACGAGTACCAGGACACCTCCGTCGCGCAGCGGCTGCTGCTGTCCGGGCTCTTCGGCGCGGGCACCGGGCACGCCGTGACCGCCGTCGGAGACCCCTGCCAGGCGATCTACGGCTGGCGCGGCGCCTCCGTCGCGAACCTCGACGACTTCCCCGAGCACTTCCCGCACGCCGGCGGGAGCCCCGCCACCCGCTTCTCGCTCAGCGAGAACCGACGCAGCGGCGGCCGCCTGCTGGAGCTGGCCAACGGCCTCGCCGCCCCGCTGAGGGCCATGCACGAGGGAGTCGAGGCACTGCGCCCGGCGCCCGGAGCGGAGCGCGACGGCGTCGTCCGCTGCGCCCTGCTGCCCACGCACGCCGAGGAGCTGGACTGGCTCGCCGACTCCGTCGCCCACCTCGTCCGCACGGGGACGCAGCCGCGCGAGATCGCCGTGCTGTGCCGCTCCGCCGGGGACTTCGCGCGCATCCAGGCCGTCCTGGTGGACCGGGACGTCCCCGTCGAGGTCGTCGGCCTCTCCGGGCTCCTGCACCTGCCCGAGGTCGCCGACCTCGTCGCGGTCTGCGAGGTCCTCCAGGACCCCGGCGCCAACGCCTCCCTCGTCCGCCTCCTCGTCGGCCCGCGCTGGCGGATCGGCCCGCGCGACCTGGCCCTCCTGGGGCGGCGGGCGCGGCTGCTGATCGGCCGGGCCCCCGGCAGCCCGGGCACGGACGCCGACGAGCGGCTCGCGGCGGCCGTCGAAGGGGTCGACCCGGCCGAGATCGTGTCGCTGGCCGACGCCCTGGAAACCTTCCTCGACGGAGCCGGGCAGGCCCCCGACGACCTGCCCTTCTCGCCGGAGGCCCGGGTCCGCTTCGCGCACCTCGCCCAGGAGCTGCGCGACCTGCGGCGCTCGCTCGCCGACCCGCTGATGGACGTACTGCACCGGGTGCTGACGGCGACCGGCCTGGAGGTCGAGCTGTCCGCGTCCCCGCACGCGCTGGCGGCCCGCCGCCGCGAGACCCTGTCGAACTTCATGGACGTCGCCGCCGGCTTCGCCGCCCTGGACGGCGAGGCCTCGCTGCTCGCCTTCCTCGCCTTCCTGCGGACCGCGGCCCAGTACGAGAAGGGCCTGGACCACGCGCTGCCCGGCGGCGAGAACACGGTGAAGGTGCTGACGGCCCACAAGTCCAAGGGGCTGGAGTGGGACGTGGTGGTCGTCCCCGACCTCTGCGCGGGCGCCTTCCCCAAGGAGAAGCCGCCGGAGTCCTGGACCTCGTACGCCAAGGTGCTCCCGTACGCGCTGCGCGGGGACGCCCCCACCCTGCCGGGGGACCCGGCGTGGACCTCGGCCGGCCTGAAGGCCTTCAAGGCCGCACTGAAGGACCACAAGGCGGTGGAGGAGCTCCGCCTCGGCTACGTGACCTTCACCCGCCCGCGCTCCCTCCTCCTGGCCTCCGGCCACTGGTGGGGTCCGACCCAGAAGAAGCGCCGCGGACCGTCCGCGTTCCTGAGCGCGCTGTACGGGCACTGCGCCGCCGGGTTCGGGGAGATCGAGGCCTGGGCGCCCGAGCCCGAGGCCGATGCGGAGAACCCGGCCCTGGCCGGCGAGGCCGAGGCGGACCACTCCTGGCCGCTCCCGCTGGACCCGGACTCCCTGCGGCTGCGCCGGGCGGCGGCCTCCCTGGTGGAGTCCTACCTGGCGGCCCCGCCGCCGGCGCCCGCCGGGGAGGAGCCGTACCTCTGGCCCCCGGACTGCGAGGACCCGGCCCACGACGAGGCCCCGTGGCCGGACACCGACCCGTACGCCCCCGACGACGCCCCGCACGCCTCCGCGGCCCCCGGCGGCGGCCCGTACGCCCCCGGGCCCGCGGACGCCCGCCCGCACCCCGAGGACCCCTGGGAGGACGACCTCTGGGCCGCCGCTCCGGAGGACCTCCGGGCGACCGGCCCCCGGGCCGCCGGGCCCCGTGCCGCGGATCCGGCCGGGCCGCCGGCCGCGGACCCCGGGGCGGACGACCCCGGGGCCGACGACCCCTGGGCGACCGACGCCTGGGCGACCGAGCCGTGGGCCGCCCGGCCCGGGGCGCGGGACGCGCACGTACCGCCCGCCGGGCCCGCCGCGGGCCGCCCGACCCCGGAGGACGCCCGCGCCATCGCCTCCTGGGACCGGGACCTCGACGCCCTGGAGGGCGAGCTCCGCCGGGCCCGCGCGGCCGTGCGGGACGTCGAGCTGCCCTCGGCGCTGTCCGCCAGCCAGCTGCTCCGCCTCGCCGCCGACGAGCAGGGCTTCGCCCGCGACCTGGCCCGCCCCATGCCCAAGCCGCCGCAGCCCGCGGCCCGCCAGGGCACCCGGTTCCACGCCTGGGTCGAGTCCCGGTTCGACGAGCTCCCGCTCCCGATGCTCGACGTCCTGGACCCCGCCACCGAGCTGCCCGGCTCCGACCAGGAGATCGCCGACGAGGCCGACCTCGCCTCCCTCAAGGCCGCCTTCGAGCGCAGCCCGTACGCCGACCGGCCCCCGCACCGCATGGAGGCGCCGGTCCAGATCACCCTGGCCGGCCGCGTCATCCGGGGCCGGATCGACGCCGTCTACGCCAACCCCGACGGCTCGTACGAGATCGTCGACTGGAAGACGGGCCGCACCACCGAGGCCGACCCGCTCCAGCTCGCCGTCTACCGCCTCGCCTGGGCGGAAGCCACCGGCACCCCCCTCGACCGGGTCGCCGCCGTCTTCCTCCACGTCCGCAGCGGGCGCGTGATCCGGCCCCGGGACCTCCCCGACCGGGCCCGCCTTGAGCGGATCCTCCAAGGCAAAACGGGCACGGACGGTGACCGCCAGGCGGACGGCTAGGCTCGTGGGCATGAGCGACAGCCAGCCGGACAGCGTCGTCCGCACGTACATCGAGACCCATCGCGCCGCCTTCCTCGACGACCTCGCCGAGTGGCTCCGCATCCCGTCCGTCTCGGCCCAGCCCGAGCACGCGGGCGACGTACGCCGCAGCGCCGAATGGCTCGCCGCGAAGCTCAAGGAGACCGGCTTCCCGGTCTCCGAGGTCTGGGAGACCCCGGGTGCCCCGGCCGTCTTCGCCCACTGGCCGAGCGAGGACCCGGACGCCCCGACCGTCCTCGTGTACGGACACCACGACGTGCAGCCCGCGGCCCTCGCCGACGGCTGGCACACCGACCCGTTCGACCCGGTGGTCAAGGACGGCCGGATGTACGGGCGCGGCGCCGCCGACGACAAGGGGCAGGTCTTCTTCCACACCCTCGGCGTACGGGCCCACCTGGCCGCCACCGGCGCCGCCGCCCCCGCCGTGCACCTCAAGCTGATCGTGGAGGGCGAGGAGGAGTCCGGCTCCGTCCACTTCCGCGAGCTGGTCGAGGCCCGCGCCGCCGAGCTCGCCGCCGACGTCGTGATCGTCTCCGACACCGGCATGTGGTCCGAGACGACCCCCACCGTCTGCACCGGTATGCGCGGCGTCGCCGACTGCGAGATCGACTTCCAGGGCCCGGACCAGGACATCCACTCCGGAGCCTTCGGCGGGGCCGTGCCCAACCCGGCCGCCGTCGCCGCCCGCGTCGTCGCCGCGCTGCACGACGAGGACGGGCGGGTCACCCTCCCCGGCTTCTACGACGGCATCGCCGAGCTGACCGACGCGGAGCGCGAGCTCATCGCGGAGCTCCCCTTCGACGAGTCCGAATGGCTGCGGACGGCCAGGTCCCACGCGGCCGCCGGCGAGGCCGGCTACACCACCCTGGAGCGGGTCTGGGCCCGCCCGACCGCCGAGGTCAACGGCATCGGCGGCGGCTACCAGGGCCCCGGCGGCAAGACGATCGTGCCCGCCTCCGCCCACGTGAAGCTGTCGTTCCGCCTGGTGTCCGGGCAGGACCCGTACGAGGTGGAGACCACCTTCGAGCGCTGGCTGGAGGACCGGGTCCCGGACGGGATCCGGTACTCCGTCACCTTCGGCGCCCCCACCCGCCCGTGCCTGACCCCGCTGGACCACCCGGCGCTGCGGTCGGTCGTGCGGTCCATGGGCCGCGCGTTCGGCCAGAAGGTCCGCTTCACCCGCGAGGGCGGCTCCGGGCCCGCCGCGGACCTCCAGGACGTCCTCGGCGCGCCCGTCCTCTTCCTCGGCATCTCGGTGCCCTCCGACGGCTGGCACTCCCCGAACGAGAAGGTCGAGCTGGACCTCCTGCTCAAGGGCGTCGAGACGACCGCCTACCTCTGGGCCGACCTGGCCGCCACCCACCGCACACCCGCCTGAGGCCCGCCACCCGCGGCCCGGCGCCCGGCGCACCCGCCGCCCCGGCGCCCGTCGCACCGCCCTGCCGAGCCTGCCATGCCCTACCACCGGGGGAGTTGGAAGTACCTGTGAGCACCCGTACCGAGCCCGAGCGCCCGATCTCGCTCGCCGCACCCAGCGGCATCGACCGCGCGGCGCACCACCGCCTGGACGAGGCGTGGCTCGCCGCGGCCTGGAGCCACCCGAGCACCCGCGTCTTCGTGGTCTCCGGCGGCCAGGTCCTGATCGACGACACCCCCGACGGCGGCACCGCGATCGTGATGACCCCGGCCTTCGAGGCCCCGGTCACCGAGACCCACCGCTACTTCCTGGGCACCGACGAGGACGGCGTACGGTACTTCGCGCTGCAGAAGGACTCGCTGCCGGGCCGCATCGACCAGTCGGCGCGCCCGGCGGGGCTGCGCGAGGCCGGGCTGCTGCTGTCCCAGCGCGACGCCGGCCTGATGGTCCACGCGGTGGCGCTGGAGAACTGGCAGCGCATGCACCGCTTCTGCTCCCGCTGCGGCGAGCGCACCGTGGTCGCGGCCGCCGGGCACATCCGCCGCTGCCCGGGCTGCGGCGCCGAGCACTACCCCCGCACCGACCCGGCCGTGATCATGCTGGTCACCGACGCGCAGGACCGCGCGCTGCTCGGCCGCCAGGTGCACTGGCCCGAGGGCCGCTTCTCGACGCTGGCCGGCTTCGTGGAGCCCGGCGAGTCGATCGAGCAGTCCGTCGTCCGCGAGGTGTGGGAGGAGGCGGGCGTCAAGGTCGGCGACGTCGCCTACGTGGCCAGCCAGCCGTGGCCCTTCCCGTACAGCCTGATGCTGGGCTTCACGGCCCGCGCCACCACCTCCGAGATCACGGTGGACGGCGAGGAGATCCAGGAGGCCCGCTGGTTCTCCCGCGCGGACCTGCGCGAGGCGATCGAGAAGGGCGAGGTGCTGCCCCCGTCGGGCGTCTCCATCGCGGCGCGCCTCGTCGAGCTCTGGTACGGCGAGCCGCTGCCGCGGCCGGTCGCGTAGCCGGCGCCCGGTCCGGCTCCGGCCGGGGCGCGGGCTCCGTAACGCATCTCACAGCGGGCCCGTGACAGCAGAAGGCCCCCGCCTCGGCGGGGGCCTTTCTGGTGGGCGCGGGGGCACTCAGACGGCGAGGGCCTGCTTGACCTGCGCCAGGCTCGGGTTCGTCATGACGGACTCCTTGCCGGCGGAGGACTTCACGAGCACGGTGGGAACCGTCTGGTTGCCGCCGTTGGCCTTCTCCACGAACGCCGCGGACTCCGGGTCGAGCTCGATGTTGATCTCGTTGTACGCGATGCCCTCACGGTCCATCTGGCTCTTCAGCCGGCGGCAGTAGCCGCACCAGGTCGTGCTGTACATCGTGACGGTGCCCGTCTCCTGCATGCTGCGCTCTCCTTCGTGCGGCCCCGGCGGTCCGAGAGTCCGAGTAGTCGAACGTACGCGACCGCCCGGTCATTCCCGTAAGTACGACGGATACGGACCGCCTGTGGACAGCTTTCCCGCCCGCCCCACCGGACCTGGCAGCATGGCGGGGTGACAGCAGCAACGCACTCCCCGTCCTTCCCCGCCGCCGCCGACCCGGCCGACGCGGTCCTCCTGGGCCTCGACCCGGAGCAGCGCGAGGTCGCGACGACCCTGCGCGGGCCGGTGTGCGTGCTGGCCGGCGCAGGTACCGGCAAGACCCGCGCGATCACCCACCGCATCGCCTACGGCGTCCACTCCGGCCAGCTCATGCCGGCCAGCGTGCTCGCCGTCACCTTCACCAACCGCGCGGCCGGCGAGATGCGCGGCCGGCTCCGCGGCCTCGGCGCGGGCGGGGTCCAGGCCCGGACCTTCCACTCCGCCGCCCTGCGCCAGCTCCACTACTTCTGGCCCAAAGCCATCGGCGGGGACATGCCCCGGCTGCTGGAGCGCAAGGTCCAGTTCGTCGCCGAGGCCGGCGCGCGCTGCCGCGTCCGGCTCGACCGGGGCGAGCTGCGCGACGTCACCGGCGAGATCGAGTGGGCCAAGGTCACCCAGACCGTGCCCGCCGACTACCCGGCCGCCGTCCTGAAGGCCGGCCGCGAAGCCCCCCGGGACACGGCCGAGATCGCCCAGATCTACGCCATGTACGAGCAGCTCAAGCGCGACCGCGGCATGATCGACTTCGAGGACGTGCTGCTGCTCACGGTCGCCATCCTCCAGGACCGCCACGACATCGCCGAGCAGATCCGCGCCCAGTACCAGCACTTCGTCGTCGACGAGTACCAGGACGTCAGCCCGCTCCAGCAGCGGCTGCTCGACCTGTGGCTCGGCGAGCGCGACAGCCTGTGCGTGGTCGGCGACGCCAGCCAGACGATCTACTCGTTCACCGGAGCCACCCCCGACCACCTGCTGAACTTCCGCACCCGCTACCCGCAGGCCACGGTGGTCAAGCTGGTCCGCGACTACCGCTCCACCCCCCAGGTCGTCCACCTCGCCAACGGACTGCTGAACCAGGCGAAGGGCCGGGCCGCCGAGCACCGCCTGGAGCTCGTCTCCCAGCGCGAGGCCGGCCCCGACCCGGTGTACGCCGAGTACCCCGACGAGCCCGCCGAGGCCGAGGGTGTGGCCCGCCGCGTCCGGGACCTGATCGCGGCGGGAGTGCCGGCCGGCGAGATCGCCGTGCTCTTCCGCATCAACGCCCAGTCCGAGGTCTACGAGCAGGCCCTCGCCGACGCCGGGGTCCCCTACCAGCTCCGCGGCGCCGAGCGCTTCTTCGAGCGGAACGAGGTCCAGAAGGCGATCCTCGCCCTGCGCGGCGCCGCCCGCTCCGGGGGGAACGACCCCCTGCTCGACGACGTCGTCGAGCTCGGCTCCCAGGTCCGGGCCGTGCTCAGCTCCACCGGCTGGACCGCCGAGCCGCCCGCCGGCTCCGGCGCCGTGCGCGACCAGTGGGAATCGCTGGCCGCCCTCGTCCGCCTCGCGGAGGACTTCGCCCGCGCCCGGGCCGGCGCCACCCTGGCCGACCTGACGGTCGAGCTGGACGAGCGCAAGGCCGCCCAGCACGCCCCGACCGTGCAGGGCGTGACCCTCGCCTCGCTGCACGCGGCGAAGGGCCTCGAATGGGACGCCGTGTTCCTCGTGGGCCTCACCGACGGCATGCTGCCGATCACGTACGCGAAGACCGAC
Source organism: Streptomyces sp. NPDC048461 (assembly GCF_055587105.1). NCBI lineage: Bacteria > Bacillati > Actinomycetota > Actinomycetes > Kitasatosporales > Streptomycetaceae > Streptomyces > Streptomyces sp. NPDC048461. Next base: position 136,311 of record NZ_JBVJGW010000001.1, read on the forward strand.
GAGCAGGTCGAGGAGGAGCGCCGGCTGCTCTACGTCGGCGTCACCCGGGCCCGGCACCACCTGAACCTCTCCTGGTCGCTCTCCCGCGCTCCGGGCGGACGGCCCTCCAGGCGCCCCAGCCGCTTCCTGAACGGCCTGCGGCCGGGCTCCGCGGCCCCGGGCGCCGGGACGGCCTCCGCGGCCGAGCGCGGCCCCCGCAAGCGCGGCCGGCGCGGGCCGGTGCTGTGCCGGGTCTGCGGGAGGACGCTGACCGAGGCCGGCGAGCTGAAACTGATGCGCTGCGAGGACTGCCCCTCCGACATGGACGAGGGGCTCTACGAGCGGCTGCGGGGCTGGCGCGCGGCCCGCTCGAAGGAGCAGGGCCTGCCCCCGTACTGCGTCTTCACGGACAAGACGCTGATGGCCATCGCGGAGGCCGCGCCGTCCGAGGGCGGAGAGCTCTCGATGATCTCCGGCGTCGGCGCCCGCAAGCTCGACCGGTACGGAGCCGATGTCCTGGCCATCTGTGCAGGTCAAGAGCCCGGCACCGGAGAATCTGACGACGCGTAGAAAATCGTCGGAAAAATAGTTTGCACATGCCCAGCGAAGCCCCATAGGTTCTTAGCAACGGAAACGGTGGCTTCTCCGAAGCCCCTGATCCGTGCTGTACTTATCCGAATACGCATGGGACGGGCCTCCGGGCCGGTCCCCGAGACGCCGAGAGGAGGCGAGACCAGTGACCAGCTTCATGACCTTCACCAAAATGACCGATCGCTCGGTCGACGCTTCCTGCCTGCTCGGTTCCGTCTCGCTCCTGGGTACCGGTCTGTCTGCGATTTCCGCCGGCAGCCCCGCCGCCCTGCTGGCGACCCTTCCGGTCAGTGAGCGCAATGAGCGACCGATCAAGGCACTGGCGGCAGTAAGGGAAGCCCAGGCACATGGCGCCTATGGGTTTGCCGCCGCGGCCGGTGCCGGATCCAAGACGACGCAGACGAAGAAGCAGCAGCACCACCTGATGTGGGCCTTCCGCGGGCTCGAACCCTGGAGTGATCCAGCCTGACCTGTGTCAGGCCGGCGCCTTCAGGGCCGCGGAACCCCACCCGGGATCCGCGGCCCTTTTGTTTGTCCCCGAACGGGGACGACGCAGCGAAGGGGCCTCGGGACTGGCAGAACCAGTCGGTGTGAGGGCAGACCAGCCGAACCCGGCCGACCGGCCGGAACGACTAGCCACCAAGACGAGGAAAAAACCACCGTGCAACTCGAAGCGCACGCCCCGTCCGTACCGCAGACCCACACGATCTCCCCGCCCGCAGTCCCGGAGGACCACGCCTTGACCCCGCTCACCGCGCTGACCGCGCTCGACGACGCCATCGAGAACCTCGGCGTACCCGTTCCGTGCCGCACCTTCGACCCCGAGGTCTTCTTCGCCGAGTCCCCGGCGGACGTCGAGTACGCGAAGTCCCTCTGCCGGACCTGCCCGCTCGTCGAGGCCTGCCTCGCCGGGGCGTCCGAGCGCCGCGAGCCCTGGGGTGTCTGGGGAGGCGAGCTCTTCGTCCAGGGCGTCGTCGTCGCCCGCAAGCGTCCCCGTGGCCGTCCCCGCAAGAACCCGGTCGTCTCGGCATGACCGCCCACGGAACCATCGACCGCCCCCTCACGCACGACCCCCTGAAGCAGGCCCCCATGACCCCTCACACCACGAGCGAGCAGCCGCACGGCGCCGCCCACGCAGACTTCATCACCGCCGGCGCGATGACCTCGCGTCAGAACAGGACCCGCGAAATGCAACTCATCCCAGAAGCCCTGGCCCGTGCCCATATGGACGACCGCATGCGTGAGGCCGACGCCGAGCGTCACGCCCTGCGCCTGGTCGCCGCCCGCCGGATGCAGCGCCGCGCCGAGCGCGTCTCGCTGCGCGCCCGGCGCGCGCTGGCCATGGCCGTCATGCACTGACGGCCGGTACGGAGCTCCACCACGTCCCGGGGGGACCGGTCCGAACGGACCGGTCCCCCCGGTGCGTTGCGCGCGGCCGCCGCCGGGTACGGGGATATCGTCCGGAGGTGGACCAGCCGACCCCCCACCCCGCCCCGCGGGGACCCGAGGCCCAGCCCGTCGTCTGCGCGAGCTGCGCCGCCCGGTCCCCGGACGGCGCACCGCCGACCTGGACCTGCTCCGTGGAGAACGGCGACCGGCTCTACTTCTGCGACGACTGCGCCCGGGCCAACCTCCGGGCGATCGAAGGCCGGCTCGACTCCTCCTGGTGGTGACCCGCCCGCCGCCTCCGCCGCGCCCGCGGCGCAGCCGCCGTCACGGCGTCACTCCGCGGAGGCGAACCCCGGCAGCCAGGAGTCCAGTTCGTCCCGCAGCCGCACCGTCGCGCCCAGCTGGCACAGCACGCCGATGGTGCTCAGCGTCACCCGGTGGATCAACAGGTAGGACGGCGGCAGGTTGATCTGCCGGCCCAACTGGTGCGCGGGGGAGCGCGGGTCGGCGATCCGCGCCGCCTGGCCCCGCAGCCACGGCCGGGTGAAGGTGAACTCCTCGGCCTCGGCCGGCTCGATGATCGGCTTGAGGTACGCCAGCAGCGCGTCGGGGTCCAGGTCGATGGACTCCTTCACGAACCCCTCGGCCCGCAGGTGCCCGTAGACCCCCTCGGCGTCGCCGTCCACGGTCATCCGCAGCGACCGGCCGATGGGCCCCGGCCAGCCTCCGGGCAGCCGGTCGACCGTGCCGAAGTCCAGCACGCCCAACCGCGTCCGGCCGTCCGGGCCCGATATCAGCCGGAAGTTGCCCGGGTGCGGGTCCGCGTGGAGCAGGCCGGTGCGCGCGGGGCCGGAGAAGAGGAAACGGGTCAGCAGCTGACCCGCGCGGTCGCGCTCCTCCCGGCTGCCGTCGGCTATCACCTCCGACAGCGGGGTGCCCTCCATCCACTCGGTCACCAGCACCTGGTCGCCCTGGTGCACCACGTCCGGCACGACCACGTCCGGGTCGTCCACGAACGCGTCCGCGTGGGTGCGCTGGGCCTCGGCCTCCAGCTCGTAGTCCAGCTCCTCGGAGACCCGGTCGCGCAATTCCTTGATCAGCGGCTTGATGTCCATGCCCGGGATGAGCGGACCCAGCAGCCCCGCGAACCGCCCCAGCTGCTTCAGGTCCGAGAGCAGCGCCTCGCCCGCCCCCGGGTACTGGACCTTGACCGCCACCTGCCGGCCGTCGTGCCACACCGCCCGGTGGACCTGCCCGATCGAGGCAGCCGCGGCCGGCTTGTCCTCGAACTCCTCGAACAGCTCCCGCCAGTCCTCGCCCAGCCGCTCCGCAAGCACCTGGTGCACCGTCGCCGCGGGCAGCGGCGGGGCCGCCTCCTGGAGCTTCGTCAGCGCCGCCCGGTAGGGCCCCGCGACCTCCTCGGGAAGGGCGGACTCGAAGACCGACAGGGCCTGGCCGAACTTCATCGCCCCGCCCTTCAGCTCCCCGAGCGTCTTGAAGAGCTGCTCGGCGGTGCGCTGCTGGAGCTCGCGCGCCACGATCTCCGCGGACTTGCCGCCGATCCGCTTGCCCAGCCCCCACGTGGCCCGTCCCGCGATGCCGAGCGGCAGCGCGGCCAGCTTGACGGTGCGGGTGACCGCCTTCCGGGGAAGATCAGACATGCGCCCCTCCTGTTCCCAGACAGCTGCGCCGCAAGCGGCGGTTCGCGAAGACCCCTCGGACCCAAGGCATCCTGTCATGGCCCCTCGGCCCGGCCGGCTCCCGATCCTCCTCCCGTCCGCTCGAGCACGGCCGGACGGCCGGCGGCCGCACCGCAGGGGCAGTCGGGCCGGGGGCCGACCGCGGAGCGCTCCCAGTGGAGCGACGGGAGGGCGGCCTCCCAGCGGGCGCCCGTGGAAGCGGGCAGCTCCCCGTCGAGGAAGGACAACGCGTGGGCCGCGGCCAAGCCGGCCGTCGCCGTCGACAGCCCCAGGTCGCAGGCGGCGGTCGCGCGCCGCCGGTGGGCGGAGCGCCACTGCACCAGCATCCTGGCCCAGGCCCCGTCCCGCTCCACCCGGTCGCGCTCCATGCACCCCGCGCACGCCGTGACCCCCGGCAGCACCAGCGGGCCCACCAGCCCGGTGCCCTCCAGCACCCCCGCGTACAGGTGCGGGACTCCCGAGGCGACCCAGCCGGCCGCCGTCTCCGGGTCCGGTGCCCAGGCGTGCAAGCCGTCCCGCGGGGCCACGACCACCAGCGCCAGCCCCGCCTCCGGTCCGTCCCGCTCCCCGGCCCGCGGAGTCCGCCCCGGGGCGGACTCGCGCACCAGCCGGCCCGCGGCCTCGGCGCGCAGCCGGCCCACGCTCGCCGCCCCCAGCCCGCCCGGCGCCACGTCCGCCGGCTCCACCCGGCCCCCGTCGAGCACCTCGACCCGGCCCACGCCCGCGCCCGCCAGGACCGCGGCGATCACGGCCCCCACCCGGCCGCCGCCGCGCACCTGGACCCGTACCGCCCGGCGCGCGGCCACGCCCCGCAGGTCCCCGCCGGGCTCCCGGCGCACCAGGGACAGCGAGCCCAGATCGGGACCCAGCCGCTCCAGCTCCTCCGGCCGCCCCCGCACGGCCTGCGCCCGCGGCCCGCCGGCCGTCGCGTCGTCGAGCAGTCCGGCCCCCGCCAGCCGCCGCACCAGTTCGTCGGCCCGGCCGGCCGGCAGTCCCATCCCCGAGGCCTCGGCCCGCAGCAGGTCCATCCCCCGGGTCCCGTCGATCCGGTCGATGAGCGAACCGGTCGCCGTGTCCACGGGGCCGAAGACCACCGCGTGCGCCGGGGTCACCCCGAACTGCACCGTCCGCAGATCCCGCCACGCCCGCGCCAGCGCCGGCTTCACCTTCGGATACATCGCCGCCCCCTCGATTCGCTCCCGCACCCACGTCCCGTCTCGTCACCCACAGTGCCCGCCCGCCGCGAACGCTGCGGAAGTTCGTCCACAGGCTGGGGGTATCAGGCATATGAGCAGGAAAAAGGAGCGTTCCGGCCGCGGCCCGCGAATCGGTCCTGTTCGAACGCCGGACCTGCGGGACTTCCACGACGGCGAGCGGGTACCGTCGTGGCGTGTCCGCCGATCCACCGCAGCGCGCCGTCGAAGTCCGCCGGAGCGCGCGCCGCCGCAGGACCGTATCCGCCTACCGCGAGGGTGACCGTACGGTCGTCCTCATCCCTGCCCGGATGTCCGAGGCCGAGGAACAGCGCTGGGTGGGCGTGATGCTCGACAAGCTCGCCGCCCAGGAGGGCCGGCGCACCCTCGGGGACGCCGAGCTCACCGCGCGCGCCGAGCGCCTGTCCGAGCAGTACTTCGGCGGCCGGGCCCGTCCCCGCACCGTCCGCTGGGTCACCAACCAGAACACCCGCTGGGGCTCCTGCACCCCGTCCGAGGGCAGCATCCGGCTCTCGCACCGCCTCCAGGGGATGCCGGAGTACGTCGTCGACTACGTGCTCCTGCACGAGCTGGCGCACCTGCTCGTACCCGGCCACGGCCCCCGGTTCTGGGAGCTGCTGGAGGCCTACCCCCGCACCGAACGGGCCCGCGGGTACCTGGAGGGCGTGGTCGCCGCCGAGCGCCTCCCGAAGGTCCCCGCCGACGCCGAGGAGTGACGCGGACCCCTCCGGACGTCACGCACGGTGATATGTACCGGGTCGGTACCGACTTGGCCGGATGTCCGTCGTTGCCGTTAGCCTGAGCGGCACGCATTCACAGTCGGGATGGGGGACGGTCGTACGTATGGCCAGGGAATTCCAACGCGGCCACAAGGCCAAGATCAGTGATTTGACGGCGGGCACCGACCTGTACGTGGGCGTCCAGATCTCCGGACCCGGACTCGCCTTCGACATCAGCTGCTTCGGCCTCGACGCGAACGAGCAGCTTTCGGACGACCGCTACTTCGTCTTCTTCAACCAGCCGAAGTCGCCGGAGGAGTCCATCCAGCAGCTGGGCGCCCAGGCCGGCGACAGCGAATCCTTCCGGGTGACGCTGGACCGCATCCCGGCCTCGATCCACAAGCTGTCCTTCACCGCCACCATCGACGGCGCCGGACAGATGTCGCAGATCGGCCCCGGTTACATCCGCGTCGTGGCCGGCGGCGAAGAGGTCGTCCGGTACGCGTTCACCGGCTCCGAGTTCACCACCGAGCGCGCCGTGATGCTCGGTGACTTCTACCTCAAGGACGTGTGGCGCTTCGCCGCCGTCGGCCAGGGCTTCGACGGCGGGCTCGACGCGCTGCTGCGGAACTTCGGCGGCGAGGTCGCCGAGGAGGCGCAGCCCGAGCAGCAGGTACCGGCCCAGGGCGGCGCCGCCCCCGGCTTCGCCCCGCCCCCGCAGGGCGCCGCCCCCGCGCCCTCGTTCGGCGCCCCGGCCCACCAGGCCCCGGCCGCCCCGGCCCCCGCGCCGTCCTTCGGCGCGCCCGCCCCCGCCCCGGTCCACCAGCCGCAGCCCTACCAGCAGCCCGCCGCCCCGGCCCCGGTGCACGCCGCGCCGACCATGGCCGCGCCGCTCGCCCCGCCGGCCCCCGCGCCGTACGGGCAGCCGCAGCAGCCCTCGTACGGCCAGGTCCCCCCGCCGGCCCCGGCCCCCGCGCCCTACGGGCAGCAGCCGGGCTACGGCCAGCAGCCGGGGCACGGCCAGCCCCCCGGCTACGGACAGGTCCCGGGCCAGCCCCCCGGCCACGGCCAGCAGCCCGCCCCCGCGCAGCGCGCCGGAGCTGGACTGGCCGCCGCGCTCCAGCCGTACAAGGAAGCCCCCACCGGCGCCCGCTGGACCCCGCAGAACCAGCAGCTCATGCGGGTCGACCTGTCGATGGGCGGCCAGGCCGTCCTCGCCCGCCAGGGCAGCATGGTGCTGTACCAGGGCAAGGTGGACTTCAGCTACAAGGGTGCGGGCTTCGCCGGGCGCATCGTCGGCAACGCCACCGGCCAGGAGATGCAGCTCATGCGCTGCACCGGCCGCGGCCAGGTCTTCCTCGCCGAGAACGGCGCCCACCTGCACGCCATCGAGCTCCAGGGCGACGCCATCTGCGTCTCCGCCGAGGCGGTCCTCGCCTTCGACGAGTCGCTGCAGCACGAGGTCCGCCGCATCGAGGGCCACGGCATCCCCGGCGGCGCCCTGTTCACCATGCAGTTCCAGGGCACCGGCACGGTGATCGTCAAGACGCACGGCGTCCCGGTCGTCCTGCCCGTCACCCCGACCACGTTCGCGGACAGCAACGCCATCGTCGCCTGGTCCGCGGCCTCGCAGGTCATCCTTTCCAGCCAGGTCCGGCTCCGGCGCAACGCCTACCCCGGTCACAGCGGGGAGACCGTGAACCTCCAGTTCCGCGGCGCTCCCGGCAACTTCATCGTCGTCCAGCCGTACGAGGTCTGAGGGAGCCCGACATGAACGCAATGAACCAGCAGCTCGCGGGCTACGCCCCGACCCCCGTCACGGCCCGCATGGAGAACCACGGCCGGGCCATGCTCAAGGTCGCCATGCAGAGCGGCCAGGACCTCTTCGCGCGCACCGGCTCGATGGTCGCGTACGAGGGCTTCGTCCAGTACGAGCCGAACCCGCCGGCCGTGCGCCAGATGGCCTCGCAGTGGCTCACCGGCGAGAGCGCCCCGCTGATGAAGTGCACCGGCGACGGCCTGCTCTACCTGGCCGACTACGGCGCGGACGTCGTCGTCATCAACCTCGACAACGACGCCCTGTCGGTCAACGGCAGCAACCTGCTCGCCTTCGACGCCCACCTCCAGTGGGGCGTCGAGCGGGTCAAGGGCATGGCGAAGTTCGCCGGCCAGGGCCTGTTCAACGTGCAGGTCTCCGGCACCGGCTGGGTCGCCATCACCTCCCGCGGCACGCCGATCGTGGTCGACTGCGGCCGCGGCGACGACGAGACGTACGTGGACCCCGACGCACTCGTCGCCTGGTCCCCGAACCTCAAGGTCAAGGGGAAGCGCAGCTTCAAGGCCTCGTCGATGATCGGCCGGGGCAGCGGGGAGGCCTACCAGATGGCCTTCTCCGGCCAGGGCATCGTCGTCGTACAGCCCAGCGAGGACAGCACCGACCGGCTCCGGGCCCGGGGCTGAGGGGGAGCGGACACATCATGCAGAGCGCACTTTTCGCCCACGCCGAGGCACAGTCCCAGGAGCGGTACGCGGTCCAGAACCCGCAGCTGCTGCGGGTCTCGCTGACCGGCACCGACGACGTCCTCGCCCGCAAGGGCGCCATGGTCGCCTACCAGGGCATCATCGACTTCGACGGCGAGTACCAGAGCTCCACCCAGCGCAACGCGCGCGCCCGCACCGGCGAGGGCCTCGACCTCATGCGCTGCTCCGGGCAGGGCACCGTCTACCTCGCCAACCTGGCCCAGTACGTCCACGTCGTGGACGTGGACCAGGAGGGCCTCACCGTCGACAGCAGCTACGTGCTCGCCCTGGACTCCACGCTGCACACCGAGGCCATCGCGGTGGACAGCCAGTACGGGATCTCCGGGTCCGGCAAGTACCAGCTCAACATCACCGGCCGCGGCAAGGTCGCCCTCATGACCTCCGGCCAGCCGCTGATGATGCAGGTCACGCCGGACAAGTACGTCAACGCCGACGCGGACGCCATCGTCGCCTGGTCCACGTCGCTGCGGGTCCAGATGCAGGCCCAGACCCACTCCACCGGAGTCTGGCGGCGCCGCGGCAACACCGGCGAGGGCTGGGAGCTCAGCTTCCTCGGCACCGGCTTCGCGCTGGTGCAGCCCAGCGAGGTGCTGCCGCCGCAGAACGCCCAGCTCGGACAGGGCGCCGCCGCGCAGTTCGGCATGGGCCAGCAGGGCGCGCACGCGCAGAACCAGAACAACGCCTGGAACTAGCCGTCCCGGGTACGACGGCGAAGGGGCGGTCCCGCACGGGACCGCCCCTTCGCCGCACCCCGGCGGGGGTGCTCAGCGGCCCGGGCCGCCGAGTCGCGCCAGGGTCGCCTCCAGCAGCCGCACGACCGAGGTGTCGGCCACCTCCGCCACCTCCGCGTACGGGAACCAGCGCAGCTCCAGCGACTCCTCGCTGATCTCCGCCACCGCACCGGCCGGGGCCAGCGCCGCGTACTGCACGTCCAGGTGCCAGTGGCACGGGGCCGGGATCGCGTGCCGGTCCAGGCGCACCGGGCCGCCGGGCAGCAGCGTCAGCCCGGAGGCGATGCCGGATTCCTCCACGGCCTCGCGCAGCGCCGCGTCGGCCAGGGTGGCGTCACCGGGCTCGCAGTGGCCGCCCATCTGCAGCCACATGCCCAGCTTCCTGTGCAGGGTCAGCAGGACGCGTCCGCGGTCCGGGTCGACCACCAGCGCGCTGCCCGTGAGGTGGCCGGCCGTGCAGGGCTTGTAGACCCCGTCCGGGTGGGCGGCCAGGTGCTCCAGGTACACGTCGCGCAGCTCGGGCTGGTCCTCGTACCGCTTCAGGGCGAGGACCGCTTCGTCGTGCAGGCTCACTTCTTCTCTTCGCCCCCGGTCTCGTCCCCGGTCCCGTCCGTCCCGTCGGTCCCCTCGGTCCCCTCGGTCCCGTCGGCGCGGTCGGACGGGTCCGCCGGACCGGCGTCGCCGCCGCGCTTCCGGGCGGCCTCGCCGAGCATCTTGTCGATCTCGGAGAAGTCCAGCTGCTCGCGGTGCACGAAACCGTCCGGGTCGTCCAGGTCGGAGGCGGTCGGCAGCATGTCGGGGTGCTCCCACAGGCCGTCGCGGCCGTCCACCCCCCGCGCGTCGGTCAGCGAGGCCCACAGCCGCGAGGCGTCGCGCAGCCGGCGCGGGCGCAGCTCCAGACCGATCAGCGTCGCGAAGGTCTGCTCCGCGGGGCCGCCCGAGGCGCGTCGCCGGCGCATGGTCTCCCGCATGGCGTCGGCCGAGGCCAGACGGGGCTTGGCGGCCTCGTGGACCACCGCGTCGACCCAGCCCTCGACCAGCGCGAGCGCCGTCTCCAGGCGGGCCAGCGAGGCCTTCTGCTCGGGCGTGTCCTGGGGCTGGAACATGCCGCCCTGGAGCGCTTCCTGCAGCTGCTCCGGGTTCGACGGGTCCAGCTGGCCGACCACGTCCTCCAGCTTCGAGGTGTCGACCTTGATGCCGCGGGCGTAGGCCTCGACGGCGCCGAAGAGGTGCGAGCGCAGCCACGGCACGTGGGCGAAGAGCCGGGCGTGGGCCGCCTCGCGCAGCGCCAGGTACAGCCGCACCTCGTCCGAGGCGACGCCCAGGTCCTTGCCGAAGCCCTCGATGTTCAGCGGGAGCAGCGCGACCCGGCCGACCGGGCCCAGGGGCAGTCCGATGTCGGTGGAGCCGACGACCTCGCCCGCGAGCGTGCCCACGGCCTGCCCGATCTGCTGGCCGAACATGGCCCCGCCCATGGAGCGCATCATGCCGAGCAGCGGGCCCGCCATGGCCTGCATCTCCTCGGGCAGGACGCCGCCCATGGCCGCGCCGACGCGCTCGGCGACCGGGTCGACGAGCTCCTTCCACACCGGGAGGGTCGCCTCGACCCATTCGGCGCGGCTCCAGGCCACGGCGGTGTTCGCGCCCGAGGGGAGCGAGGTCACACCGTCCAGCCACAGGTCCGCCAGGCGCAGGGCCTCCTCGACCGCGGACTTCTCGGCGAGGCCGACGCTGGTGTCCTTGACCCCGTCCGCCGTGCCCTGGGCGACGGTCTGGCGGGCGATGTCCTTGGCCATGTCCCAGTTCACGGGACCGCCCTCGTAGCTCAGCATCTGGCCGAGCTGCTGGAAGGCCGCGCCCAGGTCGTTCGGGTCCATCGAGCCGAACATGGCGGCGAACGGGTTGTCCGCCCCGCCCGGGCCGCCGACGCCGCCCGGCAGGCCCATGCCGGGGAACCCGAACGGATTCGGCGGGCCGCCCTGGCCGCCCTGATTGCCCTTCTTCTTGCCCTCGTCGCCGTCTTCCGGCTCCTCCGGCGGAAGGCCGAATCCGAATGGGGTGTCGCTCACGGGTTTCCTCGGCTCGTAGGGCCGCCGGCGGGAGCCGACGGGCAATGGTCCGACAACACCACCCAGCGTAGACACCACAGCCGCTTACGGGCTCGGTGCTCCGCCGACTCCTGGGCTGCGGCAGGATGGACATCACCTGGTGGGTACGCGTCACGGCGCGTCCCCACTGAAGACAACCGCTGGAGACGCCCGGTGAGTTCCCCAGATCCACAGGTTCGCGCGACCGACGACGCCGACATCCGCCCCGAGCCAGGCGACAGCGCCCACGGCGTTCGCCGGCCGCGAAACCCCGCCGCGCGGGGCCCCGTGATCGCCGTCACCGGCGCCGCGTCGGGTGTCGGCGCGGCCCTGGTGACCCGGCTGGCCGCCTCCGAGGAGGTCAAGCAGGTCGTCGCGATCGACGAACGGCGCGGGGACTGCGCGGACGCGCAGTGGCACGTGCTGGACGTGCGCGACCCCGCGATCGCCGAAAAGCTGCGCGGCGCGGACGTCGTGGTCCACCTCGCCCTGGACCTCGACCTCGAAACCGACCCGGCGGCCCGCACCGCGTACAACGTGCGCGGCACGCAGACCGTGCTGACGGCCGCCGCGGCGGCCGGCGTGCACCGGGTGGTGCTCTGCACCTCCGCCATGGTCTACGGGGCGCTGCCGGACAACGACATCCCGCTCTCGGAGGACTCCGAGCTGCGGGCCACCGCCGAGGCCACCGGCGTGGGCGACCTGCTGGAGATCGAGCGGCTCGGCCGCCGGGCGCCCCGCGCGCACCCCGGCCTGAACGTCACCGTGGTCCGCCCGGCGGTCCTGGTCGGCGGCACGGACACCGCGCTGACCCGGTACTTCGAGTCCCCGCGGCTGCTCGTGGTGGCCGGCTCCCGCCCCACCTGGCAGTTCTGCCACGTGGAGGACCTGGTCAGCGCGCTGGAGTACGCCGCCCTGGAGAAGGTCGAGGGCGAGCTCGCGGTGGGCTGCGAGGGCTGGCTGGAGCAGGAGGAGGTCGAGGAGCTCAGCGGCATCCGCCGCATGGAGCTCCCCTCGGCGGTCGCGCTGGGCGCGGCGGCCCGGCTGCACCGGATCGGCCTGACGCCGTCCCCGGCGGGCGACCTGGCGTACACCATGCACCCGTGGGTGGTCAGCGTCAGCGGGCTGCACGCGGCCGGCTGGCGGCCGCGCTGGACCAACGAGGAGGTGCTCGCCGAGCTCCTCCAGGAGGTCGCGGGGCGGCACACCGTCGCCGGCCGGCGCCTGGGCCGCAAGGACGCGGCCACGGCGGCCGGGGCCGCCGGCGCCACCGTGGCCCTGCTGGGCGCCGCGGCGGCGGTCCGCCGCGCCCGCAAGCGCCGCGGCATCTGACGCCCCGCCCGGACCCGTCCGTCCCGTGTCCGTCCTCCGGCCGGGGGACGGACACGGCCGCCACCAGCGGTTTCCTGTAGGAGGCTCCCAACGCGGGAGCGGTGCCCCGGGCGAATCGGCTATTCCGCCGCGTCGGCACCTAGGGCACGATGGACGGCATGGCACCGCACTTCGACCACCCCGGCGAGCAGGCCGCTCAGGACCCGATCCGCCTGCTCGGGATCCGTGAGACCCCGCTTTCGATCGACGAGGTATTCCAGGCCGTCGGCGACGACGCGACGGGCGGTACGACGCTCTTCGTCGGCACGGTGCGCAACCACGACAGCGGGGCGGACGTCGACTCCCTCGGCTACTCCTGCCACCCGACCGCCGAGGCCGAGATGCGCCGGGTGGCCGAGCGCGTCGTGGCCAAGTACCCGGTCCGCGCCCTGGCCGCCGTGCACCGCGTCGGCGACCTCGCCGTCGGCGACCTGGCGGTCGTCGTCGCCGTGTCCTGCCCGCACCGGGGGGAGGCCTTCGAGGCCTGCCGGATGCTGATCGACGACCTCAAGCACGAGGTGCCGATCTGGAAGCACCAGACCTTCGCGGACGGCACGGAAGAGTGGGTCGGCGCCTGCTGAGACGGCTCCGCGCCGACCGTCCCGGGCCCCTCCCGCGCGGGCGGGGCCCCGGATGGGGGGCCGTCCCCGGCAGGGGGTAACGTCGCACCCGTTCGGCCGCGCAACACGCCCTCGATTTGCGTAACCCCTTTCCGGGCACGAGCGTTGAAGCCACCAACGACACGCATCACCGGGGTAGGGAGGCACGCCCATGGCGTCACTGGCGTGGTTGCTGATTCCGCTGTTCGCCGCGATCGGAGCGGCGATATGGGGCAGCTGGGCGGCACGCGACCGCACCCAAGGCGACATATCGGAACTGGCCGGCTACGCGCGGTTCCGCGAGGCCATGGGCAGGACCGACCACACGGGCGCAGCCGGTCCCGCCGGCACGGCCGACCGGGCGAGGGTGAAGGCGGAGGCCCACTCCGGTTCGGACGCCGTGTGACGCGTCCCGTGAGAATCCCCTGAGACTTCCCCGCCGGGCCCCCGTACGGCCCGGCCCCACGGGCCGCCCGACAGGCCCGTCACGTACTGTCGGATCCATGCCACGCCGCACCGCGACGATGCTCGCCTCCACCCTCGTGCTGTTCGCGCTGCTCTGCGCAGGCGTCTTCATCAAGGTCCCGTACTCGGAGATGAGCCCGGGTCCGACGGTGAACACACTGGGGGACTCGCACGGCGAGCCCGTGCTCAACATCTCGGGGCGCAAGACGTACCCCACCAGCGGCCACCTCAACATGACGACGGTGCGCGTGACCAGCGCGGACTTCAACATGAACCTGCTGGAAGCGGTGTACGGCTGGCTGGCCGACGACAACATCGTCGTGCCGCACGAGAACCTCTACCCCGACGGCAAGACGAACGAGCAGTCCACCCAGGAGAACGCCGAGGAGTTCACGCAGTCGCAGCAGAGCGCCAAGGTGGCCGCCCTGAAGGAGCTCGGCATCCCGGTCACCGCCCGCGTGATCGTCTCCTCGGTCGTCAAGGACAGCCCCTCCGAGGGCCGGCTGCACGCCGGCGACGTGGTCAAGGCCGTCGACGGCACGCCGGTCACGGCCCCCGGGGACGTGGCCAAGCTCGTCACCAAGCACAAGCCCGGAGAGCCCGTCGAGTTCACCCTCGTGCCCGCCGCCGAGGCGGCCGAGGCGGCCAAGGCGAACCGCGAGCCCACCGGCGCCACCAAGGTCACCGTCACCGCGGGCAAGGCCGAGGAGGACGGGCACGCGATCGTCGGCATCCGGGCCGGCACCGACCACACGCTGCCGTTCGCCATCGACATCAAGCTCGCCGACGTCGGCGGTCCCAGCGCCGGCCTGATGTTCGCCCTCGGCATCGTCGACAAGCTCACCCCCGGGAACCTGACCGGCGGGAAGTTCATCGCCGGCACCGGCACCATCGACGACGCGGGCAAGGTCGGCCCGATCGGCGGCATCCAGATGAAGACCATCGGCGCCCGCCAGGCCGGCGCCCGGTTCTTCCTGACGCCCGCCGAGAACTGCGCCGCCGCGGCCCGCGACGTGCCCGACGGCCTGACGCTGGTGAAGGTCTCCACCATCGGCGACGCCACGGCCGCCCTGGAGAAGATCGGCAAGGGGGACACGGCCGGGCTCACGCGCTGCGACGCCACGCCCTGACCGGCCCCCCGTCCGGCTCCGCTACGAGAAGGTCGCCGCCAGCGCCTCGGCCAGCCCGGGCACCAGGCCCCCGCCGGTGAGCACCTCGGTCGAGGAGTCCTTCTCCCGCAGCCGTACGGCCGACTCGCGCGAACCGTCGCGCAGCACGGCCACCGTGAGGCGCACCTCCTGGCGCTCCGGGTGACCGGCGACCCAGCGGGACAGCTGCTTGTCGCTCAGCCCCTCCGGCACGGAGGCCTCCGCCGACGGCGGCAGCATCAGCCGCTCCACCGTCAGGGCGCAGCCGACGACCGCGTCCGGCCACGCGATGGTGCCGAGGAACTTGTCGAGCGGGGTCCCGGCCGGGACCTCGTCCTGCTCGATCGGGGTGAGGGAGGACTTGCCGGCGTCGTCCTGGTCGAGACCGAGCTGGCCCGCCAGGCGCGGCTCCTGCTTCTTGAGCCGGGCCGTGTCGACGAGGGCGAACAGCCGTGCGGGCCTGTCCCAGCCGAGTCCGGCCGCGTACTCGTCGATCTCGAGACAGGCACGGGTCAGCGGACTGGCCGCCATGGGAGTGCCGGGGGAAGGAGAAAGGTTGGACATGGGCAACATCCTGCCTCCTTTCCACCGGATACCGGGAACTGACTAAAGCCTCAGTAAGTTCAATGAGTGGGCTCTACGATCGGGGGCCCGTTCATTACCAGACAGCGACTTTCGAGGTGCGCACCTTGGCTTTCCAGATGCCGGACCGCGGCGGAGGCCCTTCGGGGCCACGGATGAGAGTCGGCCGCCCGTCCCGGCGAGCCCGCACTCTCCTCATGACCCTGGGCGTACTGGCCGTCCTGGCCATGCTCTTCATCATGTTCGCGGGCTTCTGGACGGACTGGCTCTGGTTCCGCTCCGTGAAGTACTCCAGCGTCTTCACCACCACGCTGTGGACCAAGATCGGCCTCTTCGCCGTCTTCGGTCTGCTGATGGCGGGGGCCGTCGGATTCAACATCTGGCTGGCCCACCGGCTGCGGCCGCCGCTCAGCGCGATGTCGATGGAACAGCAGAGCCTCGACCGCTACCGGATGAGCATCGCCCCGTTCAAGAAGTGGCTGCTGCTGGGCATCGCCGTCCTCGTCGGCCTGATCGCGGGCGCCTCGGCGGCCGGCCAGTGGAAGACCTGGCTGATGTTCGTGAACGGGGTGGCCTTCGGCCAGAAGGACCCCCAGTTCAACCTGGACGTGTCGTTCTACACCTTCGACCTGCCCTGGTACCGCTTCATGCTCGGCTTCGGCTTCGCCGCGGTCGTGCTCTCGGTGATCGCCGCGGCCGTCGTCCACTACCTGTACGGCGGACTGCGCGTGACCAGCCCGGGCGCCCGGGCCACCGCCGCGGCGACCGGGCACCTGTCGGTGCTGCTCGGCCTGTTCGTGACGCTCAAGGCGGTCGCGTACTGGCTCGACCGGTACGGCCTCGCGGTGAAGTCGAGCGACTTCAAGGCGGCGGACAACTGGACCGGCCTGCGGTACGTCGACGCCAACGCCTACCTGCCGGCCAAGACGATCCTCGTCGCCATCGCCGCGATCTGCGCCGTGCTGTTCTTCGCGACGCTGTGGCGCCGCACCTGGCAGCTGCCGGTGATCGGCTTCGGCCTGATGGTGCTCTCGGCGATCCTGATCGGCGGGCTGTACCCGGCGATCGTGCAGAAGTTCCAGGTCCAGCCGAACGAGCAGGCCAAGGAATCCCCGTACGTCCAGAAGAACATCAAGGCCACGCGCGACGCCTACGGCGTCGCCGACTCCGAGGTGAAGGACTACCCCGGCGTACCGGCCGCGGGGACCGACAAGGCCAAGCTGCGCCAGGCGGCCGACACGACCGCCAGCGTGCGCCTGCTCGACCCGAACATCGTCTCGCCGGCGTTCCAGCAGCTCCAGCAGGTCAAGGGCTACTACGCCTTCCCGTCCACGCTGGCCGTGGACCGGTACAGCGGCCAGGACACGGTGATCGGCCTGCGCGAGCTGAACATCGGCGGCATCCCCAAGAACAACTGGATCAACGACCACTTCAAGTACACGCACGGCTACGGCGTGGTCGCCGCCAAGGGAACCACCGTCGGTGACCAGGGAGCTCCGGACTTCACCCAGTCCGACCTGCCCTCCAAGGGCATGTTCGGCACGGACTTCGAGCAGCGCATCTACTACGGCGAGCAGACGAAGCAGTACTCGATCGTCGGCGGACCGCAGAAGGAGCTCGACTACTCGGACGACCAGGGCGAGAAGGAGACCAGCTACCAGGGCAACTCCGGCGTCAGCCTGCAGAACCCGATCAACCGGGCGGCCTACGCGCTCACCTTCAGCGAGCCGCAGATCCTCTACTCCGGGGCCATCGGCGACGGCTCGCGCATCCTGTACAACCGCACGCCCAAGGAGCGCGTCGAGGCCGTCGCCCCGTGGCTGACCATCGACGGCGCCCCCTACCCGGCGGTCGTCGACGGCAAGGTCAAGTGGATCGTCGACGCGTACACGACGACCAACGGCTACCCCTACGCCTCGCGCACGACCCTGGGCCAGAGCACCGCGGACTCGCTGACCAACAGCCAGCGCGCGGTGGTGGCCCAGGAGAACCAGGTCAACTACATCCGGAACTCGGTGAAGGCCACCGTCGACGCGTACGACGGCACGGTCGACCTGTACCAGTGGGACACCCAGGACCCGGTCCTGAAGACCTGGATGAAGGCGTTCCCGGGCACGGTGAAGCCCAAGAGCGACATCTCCAAGCCGCTCATGGACCACATGCGCTACCCGCAGGACCTCTTCAAGGTCCAGCGCGAGCTGCTGACCCGCTACCACGTCACCGACCCGCAGACCTTCCTCAGCGGCAGTGAGGCCTGGGCCGTCCCCGACGACCCGACCACCAAGGCCGGCACGGCGGTCCCGCCGTACTACCTGTCGATGAAGATGCCGGGCCAGACCGAGAAGGACCAGGTCTTCTCGCTCACGACGACGTTCACGCCGAACGAGCGGGACAACCTGAGCGCCTTCATGGCGGTCAACGCAGATCCGGGCACCCCGGACTACGGCAAGATCAGCCTGCTGAAGCTGCCGACCAGCAAGCCGGTCGACGGCCCCAAGCAGGTCCAGAGCAAGTTCCAGTCCGAACCGAAGATCGCCGAGTCCATCCGCCTCCTGCGGGGCGGCGACTCCGAGGTCGAGTACGGAAACCTGCTCACGGTCCCGCTCGACGGCGGCATGCTCTACGTCGAGCCGGTCTACGTGCGCAGCTCCGGGCTGAAGTACCCGCTGCTGCGCAAGGTGCTCGTGACCTACGGCGGCCAGACGGCCTTCGAGGACACGCTGGAGAAGGCGCTGAACGTGGTCTTCGGGGCCGAGGCCCCGACCGTTCCGGTTCCGCCGGAGCAGCCCCCGGGCGAGGGCACGGTGACGCCGCCCGTCGTCCAGGACCCGACGGTCAAGGCCGCCCTCGGCGACGCGCAGAAGGCCATCGAGGACGCCGAGAAGGCCAGGCAGGCCGGCGACTGGACCGCCTTCGGCAAGGCCCAGGAGGACATCAAGGCGGCGCTGAAGCGGGCGATCGACGCCGAGGCGAAGCTGACGACTCCCCAGCCGAGCGGTTAGCCCGTACGGTCCGGCCGCGCGGCGCCCCCGCGCGGCCGGACCGTCGGTACGGGACCGTCCCCCGTCCGTGGTACTGTTTGTCTACCGACGCGGGGTGGAGCAGCTCGGTAGCTCGCTGGGCTCATAACCCAGAGGTCGCAGGTTCAAATCCTGTCCCCGCTACTGAAAACGAAGGCCCGGATCCATGGGATCCGGGCCTTCGTCGCGTCCGGGCCCGCCTGTGGTCCGGTTGCGGTCCGTCCGGGGTCCGTGGGGGCGGTCCGGCGGGACACGCGGGTCGCTGAGACGGGTGAGTTGGGGGTGGAGCGTGTTTGACTTGGCTAACTGTGGGCATGTCGACAAAACGCTGTAGTGACCTCACTGGCTGCGACATACCAGGTGTACGCGGGTAGCAGGTGATGCGACGATGGGATTTATGGGGGACAGGTCAACTCTGCTGGAGACAGGGCGGTTTGTGAGGGCGGAGGCCGAGCCGGATACGGGAGCCGGCGAGACGGTTCCCGCTGTCAACGCGCAGACCGTGCTGACCGATGCGGATTTCGCGGAGGACATGTTCGCCGAGACCGACGCGGCGAGCGACGCCGAGCTCGAAGCCCGGCACCGGGTGGCCGCCGACAAGGGCGACCCCGGGGCCATGAGCGTGCTCGGCGCCCTCCTGCTGCGCCGCGGAGACCTGGACGGGGCCGAGCCGTACCTGCGCGGGGCGACCGGCGAGGGCGACCGCGCCGCTGCGAACAACCTCGGCGTACTGCTGCACCAGCGGGGCTACCCGGACGAGGCCGCCGGCTGGTGGCGGGTCGCGGCCGTGGCCGGATCCGCTCCGGCCGCGCACGCCCTGGGCCGCCACTTCCGCGAGCGCGGGGACGAGCCCGCCGCCGAGTACTGGCTCCGCCAGGCGGCGGAATCCGGCCACGCCCTGGGGGCGTACGGGCTGGCGGACCTGCTGGAGCACCGCGGGGACAAGGGAGTCGAGCGCTGGTTCCGGGCCGCCGCGGAGCAGGGGCACCGCGAGGCCGCGTACCGGCTGGCGCGCCACCTGCGCAAGGGCGACCCCGCCGAGGCCGAGCAGTGGTACCGCCAGGCCGCCGCGCGCGGGCACCGCCGTGCCGCGCTGCACCTGGGCGCCCTGCTGGAGGCGCGCGGGGAGCTCAAGGAGGCCGGCCGCTGGTACCTCACCTCCGCCAAGCAGGGGGAGGCGCGCGCCGCGTGCGCCCTCGGTTTCCTGCTGCGCGACGCCGGGGACGAGGAGAGCGCGGCCGCCTGGTGGAACCGGGCCGCGCGGGACGGCGACGGCAACGCCGCCAACGCGCTGGGCGCGCTGCACGCCGCGCGCGGGGAGACCCAGACCGCGGAGCGCTGGTACCGGTCCGCGATGGACGCGGGCGATCAAAACGGGGCGTACAACCTTGCTTTGCTGTGCGTCGCACAGGACCGGACCGCGCAGGCCGAGCAGTGGTACCGGCGGGCGGCGTACGCGGGGCACCGCGAGGCGGCCAACGCGCTGGCCATCCTGCTGCTGCAGGGCGGGGACGCGGAGGGCGCCGAACCGTGGTTCTCCAAGGCCGCCGAGGCGGGCAGCGTCGACGCCGCGTTCAACCTCGGCATCCTGTTCGCCAGCCGCGACGAGGACCGCACGGCCCTGAAGTGGTACGAGCGGGCCGCCTCGGCGGGGCACACCGACGCCGCGCTCCAGGTCGGCATCGCCCTGGTCCGCGACGGCGAGGAGCGGGCCGCCGAGCGGCACCTGCGGTGCGCGGCGGGCGGCGGCAGCGCGGAGGCGGCCTTCCGGCTGGCCTCGCTGCTGGAGTCGCTGGCCCCGCCGCCGGAGCCGCTGGCGCTGGGCGAGTCGGCGGGCGGCACCGAGCGGACCGAGAGCGAGGAGTGGTACGAGCGGGCCGCCGAGCTGGGGCACCGCCGGGCGCAGGTGCGGGTCGGCATGCTGGCCGCCGCCCGCGGTGACCTGGCGGTCGCCGCGCGCTGGTACCGGGAGGCGGCCGAGGCGGGCTCCCGCAACGGGGCGTTCAACCTCGGGCTGCTGCTGGCCCGCGAGGGCAGCGAGCCCGAGGCGGCGCTGTGGTGGACCCGTGCGGCGGTCGCCGGGCACGGCCGCGCCGCGCTGCGGCTGGGCCTGCTGGCGGCCCGGCACGGCGACCTCGCGGAGGGCCAGAAGTGGTGCGTACGCGCCATGGAGCTGGGCCCGGCCGAGGTCTCGGAGCGGGCCGCCCGCCTGCGGGAGGCGCTGGCCGAGGAACTGTCGGCCTGAGCCGCCGGGGACGGTCCGCAGCCGCCCGGCCTGCGGCGATCGGCGGGCTGCCCGCCAACCGATTTGCATCTGCCGTCCGCGTCCCCGTAGAGTCGGGTTTACCGACGCGGGGTGGAGCAGCTCGGTAGCTCGCTGGGCTCATAACCCAGAGGTCGCAGGTTCAAATCCTGTCCCCGCTACTGAAGGCCCGAGGCCCGGATCCCATGGATCCGGGCCTCGAGTCGTTTCCGGGCGCGTGAGTCCGACGGAGAAGGGGCCCGGAGCATGCGCTCCGGGCCCCTTCTCCGTCAGTCTCGCGTTCAGGCGCCCGCGCAGTTCGGGCAGACCCCGCGGTACGTCACCTCGACCGCCGAGACCGTGAAGCCGAAGCGCTCCGTGTCCGGCAGGTCGGCCAGCGGGTCGCCCGCCGGGTGGACGTCGCGGATCGCTCCGCACTGGGCGCACACCAGGTGCTGGTGCGGCCGGTGGGCGTTCGGGTCGTACCGCTTGGCGCGGCGGTCCGTGGACACCTCCAGGACCTCGCCGAGGGTGACGAGCTCGCCCAGGGTGTTGTAGACGGTCGCCCGGGAGATCTCGGGAAGTTTGGCCACGGCGCGCGCGTGCACCTCGTCGGCCGTCAGGTGAACGTGGTCACCGTCGAGCACCTCGGCCACGACGCGTCGCTGGGCCGTCATGCGCCAGCCGCGTCCGCGAAGTCGTTCCAGCAGGTCACTCATGAGCGCCAGCCTAACAGCGGGGGAACTCCGTGTAACTCCCGAACCGGTGTGAACTTGGATGCTTGCTTGACTTAGACAATGTCCATTGTAGGATCGGTTACGGCTCAGGCCAGGGACAGGACACCGGAACCACGCAGGAGGCGCACGTGACGCAGGGACCGCTCACCACGGAGGCCGGAGCCCCGGTCGCCGACAACCAGAACAGCGAGACCGCCGGCGTCGGCGGCCCCGTTCTGGTCCAGGACCAGCTCCTGCTGGAGAAGCTCGCGCACTTCAACCGCGAGCGGATCCCGGAGCGCGTGGTCCACGCCCGCGGCGCCGGTGCGTACGGCACCTTCACGCTGACCCGCGACGTCTCGCAGTGGACCCGGGCGGCGTTCCTGTCCGAGGTCGGCAAGGAGACCGAGACCTTCCTGCGCTTCTCCACGGTCGCCGGCAACCTCGGCTCCGCCGACGCGGTGCGCGACCCCCGCGGCTGGGCGCTGAAGTTCTACACCGAAGAGGGCAACTACGACCTCGTCGGCAACAACACCCCGGTGTTCTTCATCAAGGACGCCATCAAGTTCCCCGACTTCATCCACACCCAGAAGCGCGACCCGTACACGGGCTCGCAGGAGGCGGACAACGTCTGGGACTTCTGGGGTCTGTCGCCCGAGTCGACCCACCAGGTGACCTGGCTGTTCGGCGACCGCGGCATCCCGGCGTCCTACCGCCACATGAACGGCTTCGGCTCGCACACGTTCCAGTGGAACAACGAGGCCGGCGAGGTCTTCTGGGTCAAGTACCACTTCAAGACCGACCAGGGCATCAAGAACCTCACCCAGGCCGAGGCCAACCGGCTCGCCGGCGAGGACCCCGACTCGCACCAGCGCGACCTGCGCGAGTCCATCGAGCGCGGCGACTTCCCGAGCTGGACCGTGCAGGTCCAGGTCATGCCGGCCGCCGAGGCCGCCGAGTACCGCTTCAACCCGTTCGACCTCACCAAGGTGTGGCCGCACGAGGACTACCCGCCGATCGAGATCGGCAAGCTGGAGCTCAACCGCAACCCGGAGAACGTCTTCGCCGAGGTCGAGCAGTCGATCTTCTCCCCGGCGCACTTCGTGCCCGGCATCGGCCCGTCCCCGGACAAGATGCTCCAGGGCCGCCTGTTCGGCTACGGCGACGCCCACCGCTACCGCGTCGGCATCAACGCCGACCACCTGCCGGTGAACCGCCCGCACGCCACCGAGGCGCGGACGCACTCCCGCGACGGCCACCTGTACGACGGCCGCCACAAGGGCGCGAAGAACTACGAGCCCAACAGCTTCGGCGGCCCGCACCAGACGGACCGCCCGCTGTGGCAGCCCGTCCCGCTCACCGGCGGCACCGGCAACCACGCCGCACCGGTCCACCGCGAGGACAACGACTTCGTCCAGGCGGGCAACCTGTACCGCCTGTACTCGGAGGACGAGAAGTCCCGCCTGGTGGAGAACCTGGCCGGCTTCATCGCCAAGGTCTCCCGCGACGACATCGTCGAGCGCGCGGTCAACAACTTCCGCCAGGCGGACGCCGACTTCGGCAAGCGGCTGGACGTCGCGGTCCAGGCCCTCCGCGGCTAGAACCCCGCCGCTCGTCGAAAAGCAGGAGGGCCGGATCCCCGACGGGATCCGGCCCTCCCGCCGTTCAGCCCGCCAGTTCGGCCGTGCGGCGCCGGCTCGGGACCCAGCAGCGGATCACATCGCGCACGGAGACGATGCCCACCGGGCCGCCGTCCTCCAGCACGATGAGGTGCCGGAAGCCCCCGTTCGCCATGGCCTCGGCGGCTTCCTCCACGGTGGCTTCCGGGGTGCAGAACACGACGTTGTTGGTCGTGTGCGCCCCCACGGACTCGCGGTCGGGATCGTGTCCCGCGCCGACGGAGTTGAGGATGTCGCGCTCGGTCAGGATGCCGACCCCGCTGTGCTCGGGGTCGAGTACGACGGCCGCGCCCACGCGCCGGCCGGACATCAGGCAGGCCGCCTGCCGGAGGGTGTGCGCTGGTCCGAGGGTGAGGATCACGGAGCTCATTGCGTCGCGGACGAGCATGAAGAGAGCCACCTCCTGGGGTGAGTCCGCCCGCCTGGAAGGGTGCCGATCGAGAAATCGTTCACAAAGGCACAAGCGGGCGGATCCTTAGATTCCCACGGACACGGAGGGTCAGCAAGGAGGCGCGTAGCGCGCACCGGGCCCGCGGGCCCGCGCCGGAGCGGGGATCAGGCGCGCGGGCGCAGCAGGTCCAGCATCTCGTCGTGGAGCAGTCCGTTCGAGGCCGCCGCGTTCCCGCCGTGCACGCCTTCCGCACCGTCCAGGCCGGTGAAGCGGCCGCCCGCCTCCTGGACGACGACCGCGATGGCCGCCATGTCCCACAGGTTCAGCTCCGGCTCGGCGCACAGGTCCAGCGAGCCCTCGGCGACCATCATGTACGGCCAGAAGTCGCCGTAGCCGCGGGTGCGCCAGCAGGCCCGGGTCAGGTCCAGGAAGCCGGGCAGCCTGCCCTGCTCCTCCCAGCCGGACAGCGAGGAGTACGCGAACGAGGCGTCGCCCAGTCCGGCCACCTTCGAGACGCCGATCGCCGTCGTCGCGCCGAGCGCGCCGCCCGCGAACGCGCCGCCGCCCTGCGCCGCCCACCAGCGGCGGCCCAGCGCCGGCGCGGACACCACGCCGACCACCGGGCGGAAGACGCCGTCGGCGCCCTCGGCCATCAGGGAGATCAGGGTGGCCCACACGGGGACCCCGCGCACGTAGTTCTTCGTCCCGTCGATCGGGTCCACGACCCAGCGGCGCGGGCCCGTGCCCTCCAGGCCGTACTCCTCGCCCAGGATCGCGTCGTCGGGGCGGGCGGCGGCGATCCCGGCCCGGATGATCTCCTCGGCGGCCTTGTCCGCCTCGCTCACCGGCGTCATGTCCGGCTTCGTCTCGACCACCAGGTCGAGGGCACGGAAACGCTCCATCGTGGCGGCGTCCGCCGCGTCGGCGAGGTCGAGGGCAAGGCGCAGGTCATCGTCATACTCGGACATGGCCGAACAGTATCGCGGCCGCCTCCGCGCCCGGGACGCGCCCTTGACAGGATCTGGCGCCCCGTCAACTCTGGCGGAGGGGGTCCGGCGGGAAAGCCCGTCGGGACGCCCGGAGGGGGAGGCGACCCATGCCGGCAGCCCGGGAGTCCTTACTGGACGCGGCGGGAGCGGCGCTCTCGGCCCGTCCTTGGCCCGCCGTCCGGATGGTCGAGGTGGCCGCGGCCGCCGGAGTGTCCCGCCAGACCCTCTACAACGAGTTCGGCGGCAAGGCGGGGCTGGGCCGCGCCCTGGTCCGCCGGGAGGCCGAGCGCTACCTCGACGGGGTGGACCGGGTCCTGGCCGCGCCGGCCCCGGACGCCGAACGGCTCGCCGCCGTCGCGGAGTGGACCGTACGGGCGGCGCGCACCCGTCCCCTCGTACGGGCCCTGCTCACCGGGGCCTGGGACGCGGCGCTGCCCGCGGCCGGGCGGGCGCCGGGGCCGGGCGAGCTGGCCCGCGCCGTGCGCGACCGGGCCGCCGGAGCACTGGCCCCGCGGGAGGACGCCCGGCGGTGCGAGCTCGTCGTACGGCTCGCCCTCTCCTACGTGGTCGCCCCCGGGGAGGAACCCGACGCGCGGGAGATGCTGCGCCTGCTCAGTGAGCCGAACCGGACAGCTGGAGCCCGATGACGCCCAGGATGACCAGCGAGATCGAGACGAGCTTGAGGGTGGAGACCAGGTCGCCGAGGAAGACCATGCCGTAGATCGCCGTCCCGGCCGCTCCGATGCCCGTCCACACCGCGTACGCCGGGCCCACGTCCAGCTTCTTGAGCGCCAGGGTCAGCAGGCCGAAGCTGCCGAGCGCGAAGCACGCGAAGGCGATGGTCGGCCAGAGCCGGGTGAACCCGTGGGACAGCTTGAGGCAGACCGCGAAACCGGTCTCCAGGATCCCCGCGACCACGACCAGCAGCCACGCCATGTCGAATGCCTCCCCGCCTCACGTGGCGCGGCCGGGGGCCGGAGTCCGGGCCCCGGCCTGCGCGCCACTCGGTGCGAGTATGCATTTACCAGGCGCGGCCGTCCGCAAACCCCGCCGGACGCGCCGCAGCCGCCCGCGCCGAGGGCCGCGGGCAGCCCGCGAGCGGGCCCGTCAGTCGCCGTCGCGGCGCTCGCGGGTCTCCAGCAGCCGCCGCAGCGAGTACAGCCGGGCCTGGTCCGCGTGGCCGTCCTCCACCCACTTGTCGAGCGCGCAGTCCGGCTCGTCGTGGCTGCAGGCGCGCGGGCACCCCTCCGTACCGGGCACCAGGTCGGGGAAGGCCAGGATGACCCGGGACGGGTCCACGTGGTGCAGGCCGAAGGAGCGCACGCCCGGGGTGTCGATGACCCAGCCGTCGCCCGAGGGCAGTGGCAGGGCGAGCGCCGAGGTGGTGGTGTGCCGGCCGCGGCCGGTGACCGCGTTGACGTGTCCGACGGCGCGCTGGCGGCCCTCGGCGACCAGCGAGTTCACCAGGGTGGTCTTGCCGACGCCGGAGTGCCCGACGAAGGCGGTGATCCGCCCGTTGAGGCGCTCGCGGACCCGGTCGGCGGCGTCGCCCGTGGCGAGCTCCTCGCGGTTGGTCACCACGTAGTTCACGCCGAGCGTCGAGTAGATCTCCAGGATCTTGTCGGCGGACGTGAGGTCGGACTTGGTGAGCACCAGCAGGGGCTCCAGCCCGGCGTCGTACGCCGCCACCAGGCAGCGGTCGATCATGCGCGGCCGCGGCTCCGGATCGGCCAGGGCCGTGACGATCGCGAGCTGGTCGGCGTTGGCGACGACCACCCGCTCGTACGGGTCGTCGTCGTCCGCGGTGCGCCGCAGGACGGAACGGCGCTCCTCGATGCGCACGATCCGGGCGAGGGTGTCCTTCTTGCCCGACAGGTCACCGACGATCCAGACCCGGTCGCCGACCACCGCCGCCTTGCGGCCCAGCTCGCGGGCCTTCATCGCGTGCACGGTGCGGTCCTCGACGAGGCAGGTCAGCCTGCCCCGGTCGACGGTGAGGACGAAGCCCTCCGAGGCGTCCTCGTGCTTGGGCCGGATGGTGGTCCGGGGCCGGTTGCCCTTGCGGTTGGGGCGGGACCGGATGTCGTCCTCGTCGGTGTTCTTGCCGTACCTGCGCATGACGGGCCCTACGCTCCCGCACCCGCTCCGGCCCGGGAGGGGCCGCCGGAGGACGTCCCGGACGCACCCGCGCCCGTACGGGCACCCGGGGCGCCGGAGGCCGCGGGGGCAGCGGAGGCCGTGGGGGCGCCGGAGGCCCCGGCGAGCATGTCCGCCCACATCGCCGGGAAGTCCGGCAGGGTCTTGGCGGTCGTCGCCACGTTCTCGATGAGCACGCCGTCCACCGCCAGGCCGATCACCGCGCCCGCGGTGGCCATCCGGTGGTCGTCGTACGTGTGGAAGGTGCCGCCGTGCAGCGGGCGCGGCCGGATGTGCAGCCCGTCCGCGGTCTCGGTGACGTCGCCGCCGAGCGCGTTGATCTCCTTGGTCAGCGCCGCCAGCCGGTCGGTCTCGTGCAGCCGCAGGTGCTGGACCCCGCGCAGGACGGACTCCGAGTCGGCCAGGGCCGCCACCGCGGCGATGCCCGGGGTGAGCTCGCCGACCTCGCCGAGGTCCACGTCGATGCCGTGGATCTTGCCGGTGCCCGAGAAGACCAGGCCGTCGTCGGTCAGCTCGCAGGAGCCGCCCATCTCCGTGAAGATCCGGCGCAGCGCGTCACCGGGCTGCGTGGTGCGGCGCGGCCAGTCGGGGATCGTCACCGTGCCGCCGGTGATCAGGGCGGCCGCCATGAAGGGCTGCGCGTTGGAGAGGTCCGGTTCCACGACCATGTCGCGGCCCAGCAGGGCGCCGGGGGAGACCCGCCACACGTTCTTCTCGCCGCCGGCCTCGGGGGTGTCGACCTGGGCGCCCGCCGCGCGCAGCATCTCCACGGTCATCCGGATGTGCGGCATGGACGGCAGGTTGGTGCCCACGTGCCGCACCTCGACGCCCTGGTTGAAGCGCGGGGCGGAGAGCAGCAGGGCGGAGACGAACTGCGAGGAGTTGGTCGCGTCGATCTCGACCACCCCGCCCTCCAGCGCCCCGCCGCCCTGGACGGTCAGCGGCAGCGCGCCCCGGCCGTCGTCGTCGATGCGGGCGCCGAGCGTGCGCAGCGCGGTGATGACCTGGCCCAGCGGACGCTCGTAGGAGCGGGGGTCGCCGTCGAAGCGGATGTCGCCCGCGGCGAGGGTGGCGACGGGCGGCAGGAAGCGCATGACCGTGCCCGCGTTGCCGACGTCGACCGTGGCCGGACCGTGCAGCGCCGCCGGGATGACCCGCCAGGCCTCGCCGCTCGCGCCGTCGCCGGCGGAGCTGGAGGAGACGGTCTCCTCGATGCCGACGCCCATCGCGCGCAGGGCGTCGGACATCAGTTGGGAGTCCCGCGAGCGCAGCGGACGGCGCACCCAGCCGGGCTCGGAGGCGAGGGAGGCCAGCACCAGGGCCCGGTTGGTGACCGATTTGGACCCGGGCACCGTGACGGTGGCGTGTACGGCCGCTTCGGCGAGCGGAGCGGGCCAGAGGGCGGGGAGCGCGGGGGAATCGGTCATGGCCCCCACTTTAGTGGCTCCGCCCGGTGCCGGATCTTGATCGCGACGCCGTCTCAGAGGCCGAGCAGCCAGCGGCCGCCGCCGACGAGGGAGCAGAGCGCGACGACGTGGAAGAGGACCAGCCACACCACCGGGTGGACGTGCGTGAGCCGCCCCAGCTGGTCGGCGTCGGAATCCGGTGCGGCGCCGCCCCGGCGCTTGGCCTGGAGCTCGAAGACCGGCCGCACCCCGCCGAGCAGCAGGAA
Source organism: Streptomyces sp. NPDC048461 (assembly GCF_055587105.1). Classification (NCBI taxonomy): domain Bacteria; kingdom Bacillati; phylum Actinomycetota; class Actinomycetes; order Kitasatosporales; family Streptomycetaceae; genus Streptomyces; species Streptomyces sp. NPDC048461. The sequence goes on from NZ_JBVJGW010000001.1 coordinate 164,293, forward strand.
CCACACCACGGCGTAGGCGAAGGCGGCCTGGACCTCCGCGGGGGCCAGCCAGGACACCAGCAGGAAGGTTCCGCCGGTCAGGATCACCGTCAGGGCCCCGTACGCGTTGCGGATCATCACCAGCATCACGACGAGCAGGGCGGTCGCCGCCCACAGCAGCAGCGTGATCCGGTGCGCGGACAGCAGCGCGGCCCCGCCCAGCCCGAGCAGCGAGGGGGCGGTGTACCCGGCGGCCGCCGTCAGGACCATGCCGAGGCCCGAGGGCTTGCCCCGGCTGACCGTGACACCGCTGGTGTCGGAGTGCAGGCGGATGCCGTCCAGGCGCCGCCCGGTGAGCAGCGCCAGCAGGCCGTGCCCGCCCTCGTGGGCGATGGTGACCGCGTTGCGCGAGAGGCGCCACAGCGGGCGCGGCCCCACGGCGGCCAGCGCCGCCAGCCCCGTCACGATCACCAGCCACAGGTCGGGCGCCGTCTGTATCCCCGTGAGCCGGTCCCAGAGGCCGGCCGTAGAGCTGCTGTCCATGAAGTGGCGGACTCCTTGCGGTGGTGGTCGGGTGCCATGGCAGTGTGGCAGCCATGTGCGGACGGTATGCAGCGAGTCGTAGCCCCGAGGACCTGGTGGAGGCCTTCGGCGTCGAGAAGTGGGAGCCGGAGGAGTCCCCGGAGCCCGACTGGAACGTGGCGCCGACCAAGGAGGTCCTCGTCGTCCTCGACCGTCCCGTGAAGGACGCTCCGGATCCGCGTCCGGTTCGCCAGCTCCGCGTCCTGAAGTGGGGCCTGGTGCCGTCCTGGGCCAAGAACCCCGACGGCGCCGCCCGGATGATCAACGCCAGGTCCGAGACCCTGCACGAGAAGCCGTCCTTCCGGCGGCCGTTCGCACAGCGCCGCTGCATCGTCCCCGCCGACGGCTACTACGAGTGGGTCACCGCCCACGACGAGCGGCAGCTGGAGGTCGAGGGCAAGAAGAAGCGGGCCCGCAAGCAGCCGTACTTCGTGCTCCCCGCCGACGGCTCCGTCTTCGCCATGGCCGGGATATACGAGTTCTGGCGCGACGCGACCCTGCCCGCCGACCACCCCCGGTCCTGGTGGGCGACCTGCTCCGTGATCACCACCGAGGCCGAGACCGGCCCGCTGGGCGTGGCCCCCGCCGAGGGGCCCGCCTCGCTCGCCGACATCCACCCCCGGATGCCGCTCATGCTGGCCCCCGACACGTGGGACGCCTGGCTGGACCCGGCCCGGACCGACCCCGACGGGCTGCGGGAACTGCTGGCGCCGCCGCCGGGCGGGCTGATGCGGGCCTACCCCGTCTCCACCGCCGTCAGCAACGTCCGCAACAACGGGCCCGAACTGCTGGACGAGCTGGCCGCGCCGGAGGAGGCGACGCTCTTCTGACCGGCGCCGACCCGGCATGATCGGCCCATGACCCCGCGTACCGAAAGCGTCGACACCCCGCCGGGCGAGGCCCGCGTGACCTGGCACCCCGCCGCCTCCGCCCGCCTCGTGCTCGCCGTGGGCCACGGCGCCGGCGGCGGCATCGAGGCCCGCGACCTCCGGGCGCTGGCCGCCGCCCTGCCCGCGCGCGGGATCACCGTGGCCCTGGTCGAGCAGCCCTGGCGGGTCGCCGGGAAGAAGGTGGCCGCCGCGCCCAAGGTGCTGGACGAGGGCTGGCGCGGGCTCTGGCCGGTGCTCGCGCGCCCCGGACTGCCCGTGGTCGCGGGCGGCCGCAGCGCCGGCGCACGCGTGGCCTGCCGGACCGCCGCCGGCCTCGGCGCCGCCGGGGTGCTGGCGCTGGCGTTCCCGCTGCACCCGCCTGGCCGCCCCGAGAAGTCCCGCGCCGACGAGCTGCTCGGCGCCGGCCGCCCCGCCCTCGTGGTCCAGGGCGGCCGGGACGCCTTCGGCCGCCCCGGGGAGTTCCCGGCGCCGGGGGCGCAGGACCCGTACGAGCTCGTCGAGGTGCCCGACGGCGACCACGGCTTCGCGGTGCCCAAGCGGGCGCCGACCACCCAGCAGCAGGCCCTCGACGTGATCACCGACGCGGTGGGCGCCTGGCTGGAGGGGCTCGCCCCCTGACCGCGACCTGACACATTCGCGCGGCGGATCGCGGCGGCGGAGCGGCACCCCGCCGCCCCGTGGCGCGACGGGGGTGCGAAACCCCGCCGCCCGCCGGGGAATGCGCCGTACGGCCCTTCTGTTGTCCCGGATGTCGGAACGCACGGCAATTCGTCGGCAGGAGAGGAAGCGCATGACCCAGGCCATCAGCCAGAACCGCAGGCAGGCCGCTGACCTGGACTGGACGGTACTGCCCGGGCCCAAGCGCAGCTCGCTCCGAGCGGCGGAGGGCCGGGAAGGTCGACTATTCTCCGATTCGAGCGGATCCGCTTTCGGAGCCGCCACGCTGTCGGAGGAGGTGGGTCCTGTCGCCGGGACCGACGAAGGCCACGCGGAGGAGACGACCCCGGAGCGCAACGCGCGCTTCGAGAGGGACGCCCTCGGCTACCTCGACCAGATGTACTCGGCCGCGCTGCGCATGACGCGCAACCCGGCCGACGCCGAGGACCTGGTCCAGGAGACGTACGCGAAGGCGTACGCGTCGTTCCACCAGTTCCGGGAGGGCACCAACCTGAAGGCGTGGCTCTACCGGATCCTGACCAACACGTTCATCAACTCCTACCGCAAGAAGCAGCGCGAGCCCCAGCGCAGCGCCGCGGAGGAGATCGAGGACTGGCAGCTGGCGCGCGCCGAGTCGCACATGTCGACGGGACTGCGCTCGGCCGAGTCGCAGGCGCTCGACCACCTGCCCGATTCGGACGTGAAGGAAGCCCTCCAGGCGATTCCGGAGGAGTTCCGCATCGCGGTCTATCTCGCCGACGTAGAGGGCTTTGCGTACAAGGAGATCGCGGACATCATGGGTACACCCATCGGTACGGTCATGTCGCGACTGCACCGTGGCCGCCGTCAACTCCGCGGAATGCTGGAGGACTATGCCCGTGAGCGCGGGCTGGTACCCGCCGGCGGGGGAGAGTCGAACGACAGGAAAGGCTCGGGCTCATGAGTTGCGGAGAGCCGCACGAGACGGAGTGCGCTGAGGTCCTGGACCACCTGTACGAGTTCCTCGACCACGAGATGCCCGACAGTGACTGCACGAAGTTCGAGACACACTTCGGCGAGTGCAACCCCTGCCTGGAGAAGTACGGCCTGGAGCAGGCCGTGAAGAAGCTGGTCAAGCGCTGCTGCGGGTCCGACGACGTGCCGAGCGACCTGCGCTCGAAGGTCATGGGCCGGATCGAGCTGATCCGGTCGGGCCAGGCGGTGCCGGACCACGACGTCACCGCCGACAACCCGGCCACCGGCTGACCCGGCCGGTCCCGGGCCCCCGGCCCCGTTTCGACGACCGCCCCCGGAAGGGCACTTCGTTCACCCGAAGGTGCTAATCCGGGGGCGTCCGCTTGGCGCAATGCGGAAATGTGGCCCACCGGCATCGGGGCCCCACTTATTCTCCCCATTCGGTACCGGTCGGATTCGGTACCCGGCTCGGACGCCACACGGGAGGAGAGCGCCATGCGGGCACTTCCGCCGGCGGCGCGCGGATACATCCTCTGCGGCGTCCTCGCGGCACTCGCCTGCATCACGCCCGCATTCACCGGCGCCGGCACCCCGTGGCCGGCGGTGGTCCTGCTGTCGGCGCTCTACCTCGGCTGCGAACTCGTCAGGTTCTGCCCGCTGCTGGGCTCCCGGGTCCCCGAGGGCATCGGCTCCTTCTTCCCCGTCCTGCTCGCCGCCGTGTTCCTGCTGCCGCCCGCGGCCGCCGCGCTCGTCGCCCTGCCCGGCGGGCTCGCCGGGACGGTGGCCGAGCCGCCCGTCCGGGTGCGCCGGGCCTGGCACGGCGCACAGCAGGCGATGGCGGCCTGGACCGCCGGGCAGGCGTTCGCGCTGCTGGGCGGGCCGGACGCGCTCGGCTCGCGGGGCGGGCCTCCGGGCGCACCCGGGGCCGCCGTGTCCGCCGCGGCTTCCGAAGCGGGCGTGTGGCTCGCGGACTTCCCGTACGTCCTGGTCCCCGCGGCGGCCGCCGTCGTCGTCTTCTGCCTCGTGCTCACCGCCCTCGACACCGGCGTCCTGGTCACCGCGGAGCGCCGCTCCGCCGCCACGGTCTGGCGCGGGCCGCTGGCCCGGTCCCTCGCCCCGCACTGCGTGCACGGCCTGGCCGGGCTGATGATGGCCGTCCTGTGGCGCAGCCCGTACGGGCTGACGGCCGCGCTCCTGGTCCTGCTGCCGATGTACATCTCCTGCTGGGTCTTCGCCCAGTACCACCGCGAGCGCGCCGCCCACCGGGCCACCATCCGCGCCCTCGTCCAGGCCGTCGACATCAAGGACCGCTACACGCGCGGCCACAGCGAGCGGGTCGGCCAGGCCTCCGCGATGATCGCCCGCGAGCTGGGGATGGCCGAGGACCGCCTCGAAGTCGTCCGCATCGCCGGGATCCTGCACGACGTCGGCAAGCTCGGCGTCCCCACCCGGCTGCTCCGCAAGGACGGGCCGCTCACCCCCGAGGAGCGCCGGATCATCGAACTGCACCCCGAGTACGGCCACGAGATGGTGCGCGGCATCGGCTTCCTGGGCGAGGCGCGGTCCGCGATCCTGCACCACCACGAGCGGGTCGACGGCTCCGGCTACCCGTACGGGCTGACCGGCGACCAGATCCCGGTACTGGCCCGGGTCGTGGCGGTCGCCGACGCCTTCGACGCGATGACCTCCACCCGTTCCTACAGCCGGGCCCGCCCGGTTCCGGCCGCCCTGACGGAACTGGAGCGGTGCGCGGGGGCGCAGTTCGACCCGGCCATGGTGCTGGCGCTGGCCGAGGCCATCGGACGGCACGGCTGGCACCCCGTGGTCACCTCCGACGAGGACCTCCAGGTGATCGGCGCCGCCGCCCCGGGCGCGGGCCCCGCCGCCCCCGCCACAGGGCCGGGGCTCCCCGGGCTCCCGGGGCAGGGCCGGGACGCGGCCCCGGACCGGCCGGGCGACGGGGGGCGGGCCGCCTTCCAGGGGGCGGGCCGGCCGGCGGCGGCCCCCGCGGCGCCGCCCGGCGGCCCCGGAGCAGGAACCTTCCGGCCGCCCGACGAGCGGCGCGGGCCGGGAGCGGGAGCGTGAAGGGGACCGGCGCCGCGCGGGGCCTGCGCGGCGCCGCCGCATCGGGCCTGCGCGGGGCCGCCGCGTGGAGCGTCCGCGGGGCCGCCGCGCTGGTCACCGTCGCGGCCCTCGGCCACACCCTGTGGACCGGGGTCCTGGACCCGGGCCCGGCCCTGGCCTTCGGCGCCCTGGTCGCGGTCGGCGAGCTCGCCCGCCGCGACCGCCGCACCGACGGCCGCCCCGACCGCCCCGGGCCCGGCGCGGCCGAGGACCGCCGGCCCGCGCCGCTCGGCTCCGCCGGGGCCCTCGCGTACGCCCTGCTGGGCCAGATCGCCGGGCAGCCCTCCCACCACGGGGTCCTCCAGACCGTCGCCGTCGTGGTCGCCGCCGCCCTCGTCGGGGTGGTCCCGCACATCGCCCGGGGCAGCGGCCCCGCCCTCGACCACGTCGCCCGGCGGGTGCTGACCGTCGCGTTCGCCGCCGCCTGTTTCCAGCCGCTGTACAACTCCGGCCGGCTGGAGCAGTGGCTCGGGCAGAGCCCGTACCTGGTCCTCTTCCTCCTCTTCCTGCTCTTCCTCACCGCCCTGTGCGACGCGGTGCTCGCCGCCGCCCTGGCCGGGGACCGGACCGGATGGCCGTACGGGCCGCTGCTGCGCGACGAGCTGCGCGCCCAGCTGGGCATCGGCTCGGCGATCTGCGCCACCGGGGTCGTGATGGCCCTGGGCGTGGCCGTCGCCGGGCTGTGGGCCCTGCCCGTCTTCAGCGTGCCCCTGCTGCTGACCCAGATGTCCTTCCACCGGATCGCCGCCGTCCGCACCACCTACCGGCAGACCATCACCTCCCTCGCCCGGGCCACCGAGATCGCCGGATACACCCGGCCGGGCCACTCCCGCCGGGTCGCCGCGCTGAGCTGCGCCGTGGGCCGGGAGCTGGGCCTCTCGGAGCGGGACCTCACGGTGCTGGAGTACGCCGCCCTGATGCACGACATCGGCCAGCTGTCCTTGGTCGACCCGGTCCCGGAGGGGGCGACCGCCGAGCTGCCCCCCGCCGAGGCCCGCCGCATCGCCGGGCTCGGCGGGGCGGTGGCCCGCCAGACCGGGGTGCCGGCCGAGGTCGCGGTGGTCGTGGAACTGCAGGCCGACCCGTACCGGGAGCAGCCCGTGGCCGCCCGGATCGTGCGCGCGGTGAACGCGTACGACGACCTGGTCGCGGGCAGTCGTCACCCGGGCGGCTCACTGGCCGCCCTGGAGCAGCTGCGGCTGGGCACCGGGCAGGACTACGAGCCGGAGGTCGTGGAGTCCCTGGCGAGGGTTCTGGCCAGGGAGGGGCGTGACAGAGTTGTTCCCGTCCCGCCTGGGTAACCCATGGGTAATGAGCGGCCGTCCGAGCGGGCATGGTTGGATGCCAGTAAGAGTGACCGTGACAGTGTCCGCAAGGCTGCACCGTTGGACCGGCAGGCGGGAAACGTGAGGATCTTCGGGAAGGTACGGCATCGGCCCTCCGCCTCGTGGCGGCAGGCCACCGACCGCGCGTTCACGCTGATCGGAGACGGTCGGTACGAGGACGCGGGAGCGCTGCTGACCAGAGCGGCGGACCTGGAACCGTGGCTGTCCGAGTCCTGGTTCAATCTGGCCCTGCTGCACAAGTTCCGCCACGACTGGGAGCAGGCGCGGGCCGCCGGGCTGCGCGCCGTGGCCCTGCTGGACCGGGAGGCCGGCGCCCCGGACTGGTGGAACGTCGGCATCGCGGCCACCGCGCTGCAGGACTGGCCGCTGGCCCGCAGGGCCTGGCAGGCGTACGGGCTGAAGGTGCCCGGGGACTCCCACGGCTCGGGCGCGGGCGGGAAGTCCGGCGGCGAGCCGGTCGGCATGGAGCTGGGCAGCGCCGCCGTGCGCCTGTCGCCCGAGGGCGAGGCCGAGGTGGTCTGGGGCCGCCGGCTGGACCCGGCCCGGCTGGAGGTCCTGTCGATCCCGCTGCCGTCGTCCGGGCGGCGCTGGGGCGAGGTCGTGCTCCACGACGGGGTGCCGCACGGGGAACGGGTGACCGCGGCCGGTCCCTCCTACCCGGTCTTCGACGAGATCGAGCTGTGGGCGCCGTCGCCGGTGCCGACCTGGGTGGTGCTGCTGGAGGCGGCCACCGAGTCGGACCGTGACGCGCTGGAGCAGCTGGCCTCCGACGCGGGCTTCGCCGCCGAGGACTGGTCCTCGTCGGTGCGGCTGCTGTGCCGTACCTGCTCGGAGAGCGAGATGCCGAGCGACGAGGGCGACGGCGAGCACCTGGACCCCCACGACCACAGCGAGCCGGGGCACCCCGGGCCGCTCGGGCACCGCACGGCCGGCTCCGGTTCGCTGTGGGTGCCGGAACGGGAGTGCGGGATCGCGGCGCCGGCCGGGCTGGTGCGCGGGCTGCTCGACGGCTGGGTCGCCGACAGTCCGGACAGCCGCGAGTGGCGGGATCTCGAAGAAGTCTGCTGAGCCGGGGCCGTAGGCTGTACGGGCACATCGGTGGCCATTGGCGACCACCGGTGCCAGGACTTACGGAAGGCGTACGGCGGACATGGCGCAGCAGGAGAACGAGGTCGTCGAGAACCTGAACGACGGGTACGTCGTGGACACCGAGGGCTGTGCGGAGCGCGAGCTCGCCCACCGCGAGCGTGGCACCGCCCGTCCGATCACGGTGGTCGGCAACCCGGTCCTGCACCGGGAGTGCAAGGACGTCACGGAGTTCGGCGACGAGCTGGCGCAGCTGATCGACGACATGTTCGCCAGCCAGAAGGCCGCCGAGGGCGTGGGCCTGGCCGCGAACCAGATCGGCGTGGACGCGAAGGTCTTCGTCTACGACTGCCCGGACGACGACGGCAACCGGCACACCGGTGTCGTGGTCAACCCCAAGCTCGTCGAGCTGCCCGCGGGCGCGCGGGTGCTCGACGACTCCAACGAGGGCTGCCTGTCGGTCCCGACGGCGTACGCCTCGCTGGCCCGCCCGGACTACGCCGAGGTCACCGGCCAGGACGCTCAGGGCAACCCGATCAAGGTGCGCGGCACCGGCTACTTCGCGCGCTGCCTGCAGCACGAGACCGACCACCTGTACGGGTACCTGTACATCGACCGGCTCTCCAAGCGCGACCGCAAGGACGCCCTGCGGCAGATGGAAGAGGGCACCCCGCGCTACGAGACCGTCCCGAACGCGTAGACCGTCCCGGCCGCGACGGCCGCCGCGCACGTCGACAGGGCCCCGCTCCGGGTGAGGAGCGGGGCCCTGTCGACGTGCGGTACGGGCGCCGGGGCGACGACCGGTGAGACGGCCGGGGCGGCGACCGGGAGGCGGGCTACTTCCGCACCGAGCCCCAGCCGCTGTCGGCGGGGGCCGAACCCCAGCCGCTGTCGGAGGGCTTCGGCCCCCGGCTGCTGTCGGCGGGCGCGGCGCCCCAGCCGCTGTCCGCGGACGCGGTGGCGGCCGCACCACCGAGGAGCAGCGCGGCGAACGCGGCGGCGGTGAGAATGCGAGCGGTACGGCTCGTACGGGACATGCAGGCCCCCTGGGCTTGGTGAGAGGTGCGGGGCCCGGGCGCTGTGCGGGCGGTCGGGCCGGGCATGCTCACCGTACGTCATCGAACGGCTACGAATGGGGTCGGTTCGGGTCAAGTGTGCTCAAGGTTTCGGCCAGTCGCATATCGGTCACGCGACCGGGCCCGGGGGGTGCGCGGCCCCGGTCAGGCCACCGCCCGGGGCCCCCGGAAGGCCCGGCGGAAGGAGTTCGGGGTCGTGCCCAGGGCGCGCAGGAAGTGGTGGCGCAGCGCGGCCGCGTTGCCGAAGCCGCAGCGCCCGGCGATCGCGTCGACCGTCTCGTCGGTGGACTCCAGCAGCTCCTGCGCGAGCAGCACCCGCTGCCGCAGCACCCACTGGTACGGGGTGCTGCCGGTCTCCTGCAGGAAGCGGCGGGCGAAGGTGCGCGGGGACAGGTGGGCGCGCTCCGCGAGCTGCTCGACGGTGATCTCGTCCGCCAGGTGGCGCGCCATCCACGCGATGACCTCGCCGACCGTGTCGCAGGAGGTGCGGGGGAGCGGCCGCTGGATGTACTGGGCCTGCCCGCCGTCCCGGTGCGGGGGGACGACCATGCGGCGCGCGATGGTGTTGGCCACCTCGGCGCCCTGCTCCTGCCGTACGACGTGCAGGCACGCGTCGATCCCGGAGGCGGTGCCCGCCGAGGTGATCACCGGGCCCTCGTCCACGTACAGCACGTCGGGGTCGACCCGCGCCCGCGGGTAGCGGCCGGCCAGGGCGGGGGCGTGCATCCAGTGCGTGGTGCAGCGCCGGTCGTCGAGCAGGCCGGCGGCGCCGAGCATGAAGGCGCCGCTGCACACGCTCAGCACGCGCGCGCCGCGGTCCACGGCCCGGTGCAGGGCGTCCAGCAGCGGGCGGGGATAGTCGCGGGTCGGTGCGTCGCGGTCCGCGGGCAGGCAGATCAGGTCCGCCTCCTCCAGCCGGTCGGGCCCGTGGGGGAGGGTGAGGCTGTAGTGGCCGTCGCCGACGGAGAGGGGGTTGTCCTCCATCGCGCAGACGGCGAAGTCGTACGTGGGCAGGCCCATCGCGCTGCGGTCGATCCCGAAGACCTCGCAGAAGATGCCCATTTCGAAGGGGGCGACGCCGTTGACCACGGCCACGGCCACGTTGTTCAGCATGACGCCAGTGTGGCAGTAATTCGCACTTCCATGACAGTCCTGCCACTGTTCGATCTTTGCCGCACTCGCGAGAGTGGAGTCATGAACACGTTCCTGGACTACCTGACCGTCCTCGCCGTCGCGGCCCTCCTCGTCGCCCCGGCCCTCCACGGAGCCCTCGCCGACCACCGCACCGACCGCCAACTGCGCACCGCCGCCGGGCGGGGGCCGCAGCGCCCGCGGACCGTCCGGGCCGGGTTCGGGCGTACGCGCACGGAGCCCCGTCCGGCGGCGCCGCGCCTGGCGGTACGGCACGCGCCGGGGCGCTGAACCGTCTGCCCGGCAGCGCGTTCCCGCCGCCGTTCGTCCCCGCTCAGCAGCGCGTCCCCGCCCCCGGACTTCCCGGGAACGGGGACGCGCGCGTGCCGGCCGGCCCGGCCGGCGACGCGGACTAGAAGTCCTCGTCCAGGTCGACCGTGCCCTCGACCGCGACCTGGTAGGCCGACGGGCGGCGCTCGAAGAAGTTCGTCAGTTCCTGAACGCCCTGGAGCTCCATGAAGGAGAACGGGTTCTGGGAGCCGTACACCGGCGGGAAGCCGAGGCGGACCAGGCGCTGGTCCGCGACGCACTCCAGGTACTCGCGCATGGACTCGGTGTTCATGCCCGGCAGGCCGTCGCCGCACAGGTCGCGGCCGAACTGCAGCTCCGCCTCAACGGCCTCTCGCAGCATGTCGGTGACCTGCTGCTGGAGGGCGTCGTCGAAGAGCTCCGGCTCCTCCTTGCGGACGGTGTCCACGACCTCGAAGGCGAAGTTCATGTGCATGGTCTCGTCGCGGAAGACCCAGTTCGTGCCGGTGGCCAGGCCGTGCAGCAGGCCGCGCGAGCGGAACCAGTACACGTACGCGAAGGCGCCGTAGAAGAACAGGCCCTCGATGCACGCGGCGAAGCAGATCAGGTTCAGCAGGAAGCGGCGCCGGTCGGCGGCCGTCTCCAGCCGGTCGATCTTCTCGACCGAGTCCATCCACTTGAAGCAGAACTGCGCCTTCTCGCGGATCGAGGGGATCTCCTCGACCGCGTCGAACGCGGCCGCGCGGTCGTCCGGGTTGGGCAGGTAGGTGTCGAGCAGCGTCAGGTAGAACTGGACGTGCACGGCCTCCTCGAACAGCTGGCGCGACAGGTACAGGCGCGCCTCCGGGGAGTTGATGTGCTTGTACAGCGTCAGCACGAGGTTGTTCGAGACGATCGAGTCGCCCGTCGCGAAGAACGCGACCAGCCGGCCGATCATGTGCTGCTCCGACGGGGTCAGCTTCGCGAGGTCCGCGACGTCCGAGTGGAGGTCGACCTCCTCCACCGTCCACGTGTTCTTGATCGCGTCACGGTAGCGCTCGTAGAAGTCCGGGTAGCGCATCGGGCGGAGCGTCAGCTCAAAGCCCGGGTCCAGCAGGTTCTTGGTGTCGTTGGAGCTCATTACTGGCAGGCCTCGCAGGACTCGGGGTTCTCAAGGGAGCAGGCCAGCGCGTCGGCGTCGACGGCCTGCGGAAGCGGAGCGGCGGATGCCGGGACGGCGGCGGGCGCCGGGACGGCGGAACCGGACGCCGCGCGGGCGATCTTCGTCGCCGGGCGCGAGCGCAGGTAGTACGTCGTCTTCAGGCCCTGCTTCCAGGCGTACGCGTACATCGAGCTGAGCTTGCCGATGGTGGGCGTCTCCAGGAACAGGTTCAGCGACTGCGACTGGTCGAGGTACGGGGTCCGGGCCGCCGCCATGTCGATCAGGCCGCGCTGCGGGATCTCCCACGCCGTGCGGTACAGCGCGCGCACCTCGGCCGGGATCCAGCCGAAGCCCTGGACCGAGCCGCTCGCCTCGCGCAGCGCCTCGCGGGTCTGGGCGTCCCACACGCCGAGCCGCTTCAGCTCGTCCACCAGGTATGCGTTGACCTGGAGGAACTCACCGCTCAGCGTCTCGCGCTTGAACAGGTTGGAGACCTGCGGCTCGATGCACTCGTACACGCCCGCGATGGAGGCGATCGTCGCCGTCGGGGCGATCGCCAGGAGCAGCGAGTTGCGCATCCCGGTCTTCGCGATGCGGGCGCGCAGCGCGTCCCAGCGCTCCGGCCAGTTCTGCTCGACCTCGTAGTGGTCGGGGTGCAGCACGCCGCGCGCGGTGCGGGTCTGCTCCCAGGCGGGGAGCGGGCCGTTCTTCTCGGCGAGGTCGCAGGAGGCCTCGTACGCCGCGAGCATGATCCGCTCGGACAGCTTCGTGGACAGCGCCTGCGCCTCGGGGGAGTCGAAGGGCAGCTTCAGCCGGAAGAAGACGTCCTGGAGGCCCATGGCGCCCAGACCCACCGGCCGCCAGCGGGCGTTGGAGCGGCCCGCCTGCTCGGTCGGGTAGAAGTTGATGTCCACCACGCGGTCCAGGAAGGTCACCGCGGTACGGACGGTCTCGTCCAGGCGCTCCCAGTCGATCCGCTCGCTTCCGTCACCGGCGCCTGCCAGGACGAAGGCGCCCAGGTTGACCGAACCGAGGTTGCAGACGGCCGTCTCGCCGTCGTTGGTGACCTCGATGATCTCGGTGCAGAGGTTGGAGGAGTGGACGACCGTGCCCGGCTCGGCGGTCTGGTTCGCCGTGCGGTTGGAGGCGTCCTTGAAGGTCATCCAGCCCTGGCCGGTCTGCGCGAGGGTGCGCATCATCCGGCCGTACAGCTCGCGGGCGGGCATGGTCTTGCGGGCCAGGCCCGCCGCCTCGGCCTTGCGGTACGCGGCGTCGAAGTCGTCGCCCCACAGGTCCACCAGCTCGGGGACCTCGGCCGGGGAGAACAGCGACCAGTCGGCGTCGGCGTTGACACGGCGCATGAACTCGTCCGGCACCCAGTGGGCGAGGTTCAGGTTGTGCGTACGGCGCTGGTCCTCACCGGTGTTGTCGCGGAGCTCCAGGAACTCCTCGATGTCCGCGTGCCAGGTCTCCAGGTACACGGCGGCGGCGCCCTTGCGGCGGCCGCCCTGGTTCACCGCGGCGACGGAGGCGTCGAGGGTCTTCAGGAACGGGACGATGCCGTTGGAGTGGCCGTTGGTGCCGCGGATCAGCGAACCGCGGGCGCGGATGCGGGAGTACGAGAGGCCGATGCCGCCGGCGTGCTTGGAGAGGCGCGCGACCTGGTGGTAGCGGTCGTAGATCGAGTCGAGCTCGTCCAGCGGGGAGTCCAGCAGGTAGCAGGAGGACATCTGCGGGTGCCGGGTGCCGGAGTTGAACAGCGTGGGGGAGGACGGCAGGTAGTCGAGGCGGCTCATCAGCCGGTACAGCGAGGCCACTTCCTCGACGGCCTGGACGCTGTCGTTCTCGGCGAGGCCGCAGGCCACGCGCAGCATGAAGAACTGCGGGGTCTCCACGACCTGGCGGGTGATCGGGTGGCGCAGCAGGTAGCGGCTGTGCAGGGTGCGCAGGCCGAAGAAGCCGAAGCGGTCGTCGGCGCCCTCGGCGAGCGTGTGCTCGACCAGCGCGTCCAGGCGGGCCGCGTGGGCCCTGACGAACTCGGCGGTGCGGTCGGCGATCAGGCCCTCGCGGTGGCCCACGGCGACGGAGGCGGAGAACGAGGTGGCGCCCTGGCCGGCGGCCTCCCCGGCCACGGCCAGCGTCAGCAGCCGGGCGGCGAGGCGGGAGTACGCCGGGTCCTCGGAGATGAGGCCCGCGGCGGCCTCGGTGGCCAGCCCGCGCAGTTCGGCCTCGTCGGCGATGGAGCTGCGGCCGCGCAGCGCGGCGGCGGCGACCCGGCCGGGGTCGGTGTCGGGCAGGTCGGCCGTCAGTTCGGTGAGGGTACGCAGGAGTGCGGCCCCGGGACCTTCGCCAGATCCATGAAGAGCCGTGGACGGAACGGACTCGGCGCGCGGTGCGGAAGGCGCGATGGTCACGGGGGTTGCTCTCCCTCGCTCGGCCCGGTCATCGGCGGGGCGGGGTGCGAGGGGCGCATGCGGGACAGCGCACGGGCCGGCCCGGGCAGGGCAGACGGCTCGTGCACCGCATGGCGTCCACCGGCCCAACCGCGAGGCCCGGACGTATCGGCACCCGGTTCGGTCGAGCCGGGTGCGCTGTCGGCAGGTCCTCGGACTTGCAGGTACACCAATCGGTGCACTTCATACCGTTGCGGGACAGTTCCGGATTCGCACCGGATTCCCCTGCGGCGACAGCAGCCCTGAGCATACATGTGGGGGCGGCTGTCTGCGGAAGCCCCCACATGTTGTGTCGGCGTGGCTACAGCTTCAGCCGGTACGTCAGCAGGGTGAGGCCCTCGATCGGCGCCCAGTCCCGCTCCGGAGTACGTTCGAAACCGAGCCGGGAGTAGATCCGGTGGGCCCCGGCCATGCTCCGCTGGGTGGACAGGACCATCGCGGAAACCCCCTCGATCGCCCGCGCCCGGTCCAGGCAGGCCCGTACCAGCGCCTCGCCGGCGCCCTGCCCGCGGCCTTCCCGGGCCACGGCCAGCATCCTGAACTCGGCCTCGTCCGGGCCGGCGATGTCGGCGAGCGGGCTCCCGGGCGCGGCGAAGGTCACGCCGCCGAGGATCCGCCCGCCGCGCTCGGCGACGAGCACCTCGGCGCGGGCGGCCCGGCCGGCCACGTCGCGCAGGACGTTCAGGTAGTCGTCGTTCTCGTTCGGGTCCAGATGCCCGTCGGCGAGGTAGGCCTGCGCCGTGATCTCGCCCAGCTCCGTGTACTCGGCGGGCAGCGCCGCCCTGATCACCATGTCCATGCGGTCGAGTGTGCAGGACGGGTGCGGGGTGCCGGGACGCCGGGCGGGCAAGGCCGGTCGGCCGGGCGGTCCCCGCCGCGGCGCCGGACGCCGAAGGCCCCGCCGCGGGGAGCGGCGGGGCCTTCGGGGCGGGCGGGTCAGCAGCAGCGGAAGCCCTCGCGGGGGTCCGCCTCGCGCGCGTCGGTGCGGGCCCGTTCGAAGGCCCGGCGGGTCGGGACCGCGGCGTCGGGGTCGTGGGAGCGGGCGTGTGCGACGTACCGGTCGTACGCGGCCTCGCCGGAGAACTCCCGTACGAAGTACCGGGCCCGGGCCAGCGCCCGGCGCAGCCGCCCGGGCCCGGCCCGGCCGGTACCGCCCGCGCCGGCGCTGCCCGCGCCGGTACCGCTCGTGCCGATGCCGCCGGCGCCGGGCGCCGCGGGGCTCACGCGACCGGTTCCCTGGTCCGGCCGCCGCTGGAGTCCAGTCCGGCGGCCGCGAGTTCGGCGCGCTCCTCGGCGGTCGGGACCAGTCCGGCCGGTGCGACGATCTTCGACTCGGTCCACGGGACCTCGGAGAGCTTCACGGACGCCGGGTCGGCGATCGCCTTGAAGCAGGTCCGGGCCGCGTCCACCAGTACGACGACGATCAGGAGCGCGAACAGCACGCACAGCACGCCGTCCACCGTGGCGTTGGTGACCACGGTCTCCATCTCGCCCATGGTCTTCGCGGGCGGCAGGACCTTGTCGGCGTCGATGCCGGCCTGGTACTTGTCGCGCTGGGCGAAGAAGCCGACCTTCACGTCCTCCGAGAAGATCTTCTGGTAGCTGGCGGTGAGCGTGACGGCCACGTCCCACACCAGCGGCACGCCCGTCACCCAGGCCCACTTGAGCCGCCCGGACTTGACCAGGAGGGTGGTGCAGACGGCCAGGGCGACCGCCGCGAGCAGCTGGTTCGCGATGCCGAACAGCGGGAAGAGCTGGTTGATGCCGCCCAGCGGGTCCTTGACGCCGACCCACAGGAAGTAGCCCCAGCCGCCGACGACGATGGCGCTCGCGAACCAGACGCCGGGCTTCCAGCTGACGTCCTTGAAGGACTTGTGGACGTTGCCGAGGGTGTCCTGGAGCATGAACCGGCCGACGCGCGTGCCCGCGTCGACGGTGGTCAGGATGAACAGCGCCTCGAACATGATGGCGAAGTGGTACCAGAAGGCCTTCATGCCCGCGCCGCCGATGACGGCCGAGAAGATCTCCGACATCCCGAGTGCGAAGGTCGGTGCTCCACCGGTACGGGAGAGCAGGCTGGTCTCCTCGACGTCCTTCGCGGCCTGGGCGAGGGCTTCCGGGCTGATGGCGAAGCCGAAGTTCGTCACCGCCTGCGAGGCGCTCTCCACGGTGGTGCCGATGACGCCGGGGGGCGAGTTCACGGCGAAGAACAGGCCGGGCTCGATGATGCAGGCCGCGATCATCGCCATGATGGCGACGAAGGACTCGGTCAGCATGGCGCCGTAGCCGATGACCCGGACCTGGGTCTCCTTCTGGATCATCTTCGGGGTGGTGCCCGAGGCGACCAGCGAGTGGAACCCGGACAGGGCGCCGCACGCGATGGTGATGAAGACGAACGGGAACATCGAGCCGGCGAAGACGGGGCCGTCGCCGCGGGAGGCGAACTCGGTGACCGCGGGCATCTTCAGCGTGGGCATCGCGATGACCACGCCCAGCGCGAGCAGCGCGATCGTGCCGACCTTCATGAAGGTGGAGAGGTAGTCGCGGGGCGCGAGCAGCATCCACACGGGCAGGACGGAGGCGACGAAGCCGTACGCGACCATCCAGACGACGAGCGTCTCCTTCTCCAGGGTGAAGGTGTCGGCGAGGGAGGACTCGGCGACCCAGCCGCCCGCGACGATCGCGAGCAGCAGCAGCGCGACCCCTATGACGGAGACCTCGGTGACCCGGCCGGGCCGCAGCACGCGGAGGTAGAAGCCCATGAAGAGGGCGATGGGGATGGTCATGCCGATGGAGAAGACGCCCCACGGCGAGTGGGCCAGGGCGTTGACGATGACCAGTGCCAGCACCGCCAGCAGGATGATCATGATGGCGAACACGGCGACCAGCGCGGCCGCTCCGCCGACGGGGCCGATCTCGTCCCGGGCCATCTGGCCCAGCGAGCGCCCGTCGCGGCGGGTGGAGAAGAAGAGCGTCACCATGTCCTGGACGGCGCCGGCGAAGATGACGCCCGCGACGATCCAGATCGTGCCGGGCAGGTAGCCCATCTGTGCGGCGAGCACGGGACCGACGAGCGGGCCGGCGCCGGCCACGGCGGCGAAGTGGTGGCCGAAGAGCACGCGGCGGTCGGTCGGGTGGAAGTCGACACCGTTGTCAAGGCGTTCGGCCGGGGTGGCCCGGGTCTTGTCCACCTTCAGTACGCGGTGCGCGATGAAGCGGGAGTAGAAGCGGTAGCCGATGGCGTACGAGCCCAGCGCGGCGGCCAGGAGCCACGCGGCCGAGATCTCCTCGCCGCGGGAGAGGGCCAGCACTCCCCAGCCGAGGGCACCGACGAGTCCGACGAGCACCCACACGGCGATGGACCTGGGAGAGGGCGAGCCCTGCGTGGTGCCCGGACTCGCCGTGTCCCGTTCTGTTCCCGTTGATTCCGATTTGGGCATGACCTTCGTCCCCTCGTCGATCATCTGCGTAAGCGGCAGGGAATCTACGGGGGATTGCCCGGTGAACGTAAGACCCCGTCCGTATATCGGTACGTACGGATGCGGGGCCGGCCGGGTGGCCGGACGGGTGGGTGGGTGACGGGTCGGGCGGCCGGGCGTGCGGGCCGCCCGGCCGTCAGAGCGCCGGCCGCTGGAGGCGGGCCACGAACTTGTAGCGGTCGCCGCGGTAGACCGAGCGCACCCACTCGACCGGTTCGCCGTCCGCGTCCAGTGAGTGCCGGGACAGCATCAGCATCGGCAGCCCGACGTCGGTGCCGAGCAGGCCGGCCTCGCGCGGGGTGGCCAGCGAGGTCTCGATGGTCTCCTCCGCCTCGGCGAGCCGGACGTCGTACACCTCCGCGAGCGCGGTGTAGAGGGAGGTGTACTTGACCAGCGAACGGCGCAGCGCGGGGAAGCGCTTGGCCGAGAGGTGCGTGGTCTCGATGGCCATCGGCTCGCCGCTGGCCAGGCGCAGCCGCTCGATGCGCAGGACCCGTCCGCCCGTGGTGATCTTGAGGAGTCCGGCGAGGGTGTCGTCGGCCGTCACGTATCCGATGTCCAGGAGCTGGGAGGTCGGTTCCAGTCCCTGGGCCCTCATGTCCTCGGTGTACGAGGAGAGTTGGAGCGGCTGGGAGACCTTCGGCTTGGCGACGAAGGTGCCCTTGCCCTGGATGCGCTCCAGGCGGCCCTC
Organism: Streptomyces sp. NPDC048461; assembly: GCF_055587105.1. Taxonomy (NCBI): domain Bacteria; kingdom Bacillati; phylum Actinomycetota; class Actinomycetes; order Kitasatosporales; family Streptomycetaceae; genus Streptomyces; species Streptomyces sp. NPDC048461. The sequence continues at coordinate 182,191 of NZ_JBVJGW010000001.1, forward strand.
CACGACGAGCTCCTGCAGGGCCTGCCGGACGGTGGTCCGGGAGGTGTCGAATTCGGCCGCGAGCGTGCGCTCCGGCGGTACCGGTGTGCCGGGCGGCAGGGTTTCGGTCATGTCGAGCAAGTGCCGCTTGAGTCGGTAGTACTTGGGTACACGTGCCGTGCGGGTCGCAGCCCCGCCCTCCGGCTCCGTGAGTGCCCCTTCGGTGGCCATCGCCGCCCGCCTTCCCGACTCCAGTTTCGCTGCCGTCACCGGCTCCTCCGATATGTGCGGTCACATCGTGACACGTGTGGGGGGACGGGCCTTCTCTCTGCCCAGGTGTCGGTCCGATAACGGACCGAGCACCCGCTCATTAGACCCTTGACACCCCTAAAGGTCTAGGCCAAGCTCCAGCTACTGGTCTAAACCAATATGGATCAGATCCCGGCCCCACGGGAGTACTTGGTACGTCACCGCGGTGGGCGAGGGAAGTTGCAGGCAGCATCCCTGAGGAGGGTGGCGTGAAGCGCAAGCTCATCGCGGCGGTCAGTGTCGCGGGCATGATGGTCGGAGTCGCGGCGTGCGGCAACGGCGGCGACGACAAGGGTAAGACCGACGCGGCCGGCCCCAAGGAAATCACCGTATGGGTGATGGACGGCTCGGCGCCCAAGGCCTGGATCGACGAGGTCAACAAGGAGTTCTCGGCCAAGCACCCCGGTGTCACGGTCAAGGTCGAAGAGCAGAAGTGGACCGGGATCCAGGAGAAGATCACCACCGCCCTCTCCGAGAACACCCCGCCCGACGTCCTGGAGCTCGGCAACACCCAGACCGCGGGTTACGCGGTCACCGGCGGACTCGCCGACCTGTCCGGCGACAAGGCCAAGCTCGGTGCCGACGCCTGGCAGAAGAGCATGCTCGCCTCGGCCGAGGTCGACGGCAAGCTCTACTCCGCCCCGTGGTACGCCGCCAACCGCGTCGTCATCTACGACAAGAAGGCCTACGCCAAGGCCGGCATATCCGCGCCGACCACCCGTGACGAGTGGGTCGCCGGCCTGGAGAAGCTGAAGGCCTCGGACCCGGCCTCGCAGCCGATCTACCTGCCCGGTCAGAGCTGGTACGTCCTCGCGGGCTTCGTCTGGGACGAGGGCACCGACCTCGCCGTCAAGGACGGCGACAAGTGGAAGGGCCAGCTGGGCACCCCGCAGGCCGCCTCCGCGATGGACTTCTACAAGAAGCTCCAGTCGTTCTCCACCGCGCCCAAGGACAAGGACGAGGCCACCCCGCAGCAGTCCACCGACGTCGTCCCCAAGGGCGGTGTCGCCTCCTGGATCGGTCTCGGCTGGGAGGCCGGCGGTGCCGAGAAGGCGCTGAAGGACGCGGGCAAGGAAGCCGACTTCGGCTACTTCCCGATCCCGGGCAAGACCGCCGACAAGTCCGGCACCGTCTTCCTCGGCGGCTCGAACCTCGCGGTCTCCGAGCGCTCCAAGAACAAGGAGCTCGCCAAGGAGTGGCTGGCCCTCGCCGCAGGCAAGGACCAGATGACCAAGTACGCCGCCGAGACCAAGGGCGCGCTGCTCCCGAACCAGGCCGGCGCGAACTTCGCCGCCCCGGCGGGCTCCTTCGCCGAGGCCATGGCCAAGGCCGGCCTCAACGGCAAGATCACCCCGGTCACGGCCGGCTGGGCGAACGTCGAGACCGAGCCGAACCCCATCAAGGAGTTCATGACCAAGGTCCTGAAGGGTGAGGACGCCGCCAAGGCGGGCGCGGACGCGGACAAGGAAATCGCGAACCGCATCAACAAGTAGTCCCACCCGGCAGTACCCGCACGACCCAGCAGTGTGAACGCACCGGGGGGTGCGGCAGGCGCCCGGGCGCCTGCCGTGCCCCCGGTCGCGCATTTGACTCCACAGTCAACCGCGAGGAAGCCAAGCCATGACCGTGCACTCCCAGGGAGCGACGACCCGCGCTCCACAGGACGCACCACCGAAGTCCGCCGGACGGCCGCCCAAGGTGCCCGTGACCGCACCCGGCTCCAGCCATAAGACTCCTCGCGGTGGCAGAAGGTCGCTCCCCACGGGGTGGCTGCCCTACCTGCTGGTCGGGCCCGCGGTGCTCAGCCTCGCGACGCTCCTGCTGTACCCGCTGATCAAGAACGTGATCCTGTCCTTCCAGGACATCAACAAGATCGAGTTCATCCAGCGGAAGTACCCGTTTGCCGGGTTCTCCAACTACACCGAGCTGCTCGGCGACACGACGTTCTGGACCGTCGTCGTCCGAAGCTTCGCCTTCACCTTCTCCAACGTCCTGTTGATCATGGTGCTCGGCAGCCTCATCGGCATCCTGCTCAACCGCCTCGGCAAGTGGATGCGCCTGGTCCTGTCGATGGCCCTCGTCATGGCCTGGGCCATGCCGATCGTCGCCTCCGTCCAGGTCTTCCAGTGGCTGTTCGACGAGCAGTTCGGCGTCATGAACTGGGTGATGCGCACCGCCGGCTTCTCCGGCTACGAGCAGCACAACTGGTTCGACACCGGCCTCTCCACCCTGACGATCGTCACGATCCTGGTGGTCTGGGGCTCCATCCCCTTCGTGGCCCTCAACATGTACGCCGGACTGACCACGGTCGGCGGCGAACTGTACGAGGCCGCCCGGATGGACGGCGCCAACGGCTGGCAGACCTTCTGGAAGATCGTCTTCCCGAACCTCAAGCCCTTCTTCCTCATCACCACCTTCCTCGAGGTGATCTGGGTCTTCAAGGCCTTCACCCAGGTGTACGCGATGAAGAAGGGCGGCCCCGACCGCGCCTCCGAGATCCTCCCGGTCTTCGCCTACGTCGAGGGCCAGAGCCAGGCCCACTACGGCCTCGCCGCCGCGATCTCCGTCCTGACGATCCTCATCCTCGTGATCGTCATGTCCTTCTACTTCCGCCTGATCCTGAAGCAGGAGGAGGAGCAGTGAGCACGACCACCGCCCCGAAGCCCGCGCCCGCGGCCCCGTCCGCGAAGCCCGCGCAGCGGCTCCGCACCCGCCGGCCGGTCCGGCCCGCAGCCGTGGCCAAGAACGCCGGCGCGCTGATCCTGGCACTCGTCTTCGTCTTCCCGGTCTACTGGATGTTCTCGTCGGCGCTCAAGCCCGCCGACCAGATGCTCGCCAAGGACCCCGTCTTCTTCTTCACCCCGACGATGGACAACTTCACCAAGGCCATCGGGGTCGAGAACTTCTGGACGTACGTCACCAACAGCGTCCTGGTCACCGTCGGCGCCGTCCTGCTGTCGCTGCTCGTCGCCCTCGCCGCGAGCTTCGCGATCGCCCGGATGAAGTTCAAGGGCCGCAAGGGCCTCGTACTGACCGTGATGATGGCGCAGATGGCCCCCTGGGAGGTCATGGTCATCGCGATGTACATGATCGCCCGCGACAGCGAGATGCTGAACAGCCTCCCGCTGCTGACCGCGATCTACTTCGTGATGATCCTCCCCTTCACCATCTGGACCCTGCGCGGCTTCATCGCCGCCGTCCCGGTGACGCTGGAGGAGGCCGCCCAGATCGACGGCTGCACCCGCGGCCAGGCCTTCCGCAAGGTGATCTTCCCCCTGCTGGCTCCCGGCCTGATGTCCACCTCGCTCTTCGGCTTCATCACCGCCTGGAACGAGTTCGCGATGGTCCTGATCCTGAACAAGGACAAGTCCGCGCAGACCCTGCCCCTGTGGCTGACCGAATTCATGAGCGCCTTCGGCAACGACTGGGGCGCCACGATGGCCGCCTCCTCGCTCTTCGCGGTCCCGGTGCTCATCATCTTCATCTTCCTCCAGCGCAAGGCCGTCGGCGGCATGACCGCCGGCGCCGTGAAGGGATAACGGCCGCCATGACTGTCCTTGCGCACCGCACCGATACGGTGACCCGCGACGCGCTCGCCGTCCTCCAGCCCGGCTTCGAGGGCACGACCGCCCCCGACTGGCTGCTGCGCCAGGTCGCCGAAGGCCTCACCGGCGTCGGCCTCTTCGGCCGCAACATCACCTCGCCCGAGCAGCTCGCCGCGCTCACCGCGCAGCTGCGCGCCGAGCGGGGCGGGGTCCTCGTCGCCATCGACGAGGAGGGCGGCGACGTCACCCGCCTGGAGGTCCGCGGCGGCTCGTCCTTCCCCGGCAACCTGGCCCTCGGCGCCGTCGACGACACCGACCTGACCCGCGCCGTCGCCCACGAGCTGGGCCTGCGGCTCGCCGAGTGCGGGGTCGACCTCAACTGGGCCCCGTCCGCGGACGTCAACTCCAACCCGGACAACCCGGTGATCGGCGTCCGCTCCTTCGGCGCCGACACCCACCTCGCCGCCCGGCACACCGCCGCCTACGTCGAGGGCCTCCAGGCCGCCGGCGTCGCCGCCTGCACCAAGCACTTCCCGGGCCACGGCGACACCAGCGTCGACTCGCACCACGCGCTCCCGCGCATCGACGTGGACCTGGACACCCTCCAGGCCCGCGAGCTCGTCCCCTTCAGGGCGGCCGTCGCGGCCGGCACGAAGGCCGTGATGAGCGCGCACATCCTGGTGCCCGCCCTCGACCCGACCCGCCCCGCCACGCTCAGCCCGCAGATCCTGACCGGCCTGCTGCGCAAGGAGCTCGGTTACGAGGGCCTGATCGTCACCGACGGCATGGAGATGCACGCCATCGCCGGGACGTACGGCATCGAACGCGGCTCGGTCCTGGCCATCGCGGCCGGCGCCGACGCCATCTGCGTGGGCGGGGGCCTGGCCGACGAGGCCACCGTGCTCCGGCTCCGCGACGCGCTGGTCGCCGCCGTGCGCGAGGGGACCCTTCCGGAGGAGCGGCTCGCCGACGCCGCCGCCCGGGTCCGCGCACTGGCCGAATGGACCGGCGCGGCCCGGTCGGACGCGCGGCCGGAGGGGAGCCGCGCGTCCGGCATCGGGCTCACGGCGGCCCGCCGCGCGGTGGCCGTCACCGGCACGGCAGCCCCGATCACGGCGCCGTACGTGGCCACGCTCGCGCCCGTCGCGAACATCGCGGTCGGCGACGAGACCCCGTGGGGCGTGGCCGCCGAACTGGCCTCGCTGCTCCCGGGAACCGCCTCCGGCGTCTACCCGGAGGGGGCCGCCGCCGCGGACGTACTGGCGGACGCGGGGGAGCGCACGGTCGTCGCCGTGGTGCGCGACGCCCACCGGCACCCGTGGATGGCCGAGGCCGTGGACGCGCTGGTCGCGGCCCGCCCCGACACGGTCGTCGTCGAGATGGGCCTGCCGCGGGCCGAGCCCCGCGGGGCCCTGTACATCGCCACGCACGGCGCCTCGCGGGTCTGCGGCCGCGCCGCGGCCGAGGTCATCGCCGGCGCGTAGCACCCCGTGCGCGGCGGAGCCGGGCAACCCGTCACGGGGGGTGCCCGGCTCCGCCGCCGTCCGTCGCGGTCAGGCCTTCTCCCAGACGGTCAGCTGGGTGAGGAAGTCGGGCTTGCCGTCGTTGTCCTCGACCCCGGTGACCCGCACCATCGCGACCCGGCCCTCCTTGGTGACGGTGCACAGGACCGTGCCCACCGTGATCCGCCGGTCGACCTGGGCCGCGTCGAGCCGGGACGACAGGGCGTTGGCGCCCGCCGCCGTCCGGCAGCCCTCGGGCGAGGTGTCGTCGCTGAAGCCCGTCGCGGTCGCGAAGTCCATCTCGTAGCTGTCGCCGGGGCCTCCGGGGTCGGAGTACGCCCAGTCGCTCACGGCGAAGTCGGCGCCGAGCGGCATCGCCTTGGCGGTGTCGAGGTCGAAGCGGGTGTAGCCGGTCGAGGGCCAGCGCAGCGCGAACGGCCGGTCCTGGAACACCACCTTGTACGCGGCGCCCTTCTGCGCGGCCGGGGTGCCCGCACCCGGGGCCCGGGACTGCGCACCGCCGGAGGCCCCGGGCCGCGCGGCCCCGTCCTTGCCGGACCCGGACGTACGGTCCGCACCGGCCCAGTGCCCGTACAGCCAGCCGGAGAGGACCAGCGCCGCGGCCGCCGCCACCGCGCCGGCGGCCAGTGCGACCCGGCGGCGGCCCGCGGACCGGGGCGCCGGGCCATCGCCGTACGGGACCCGCGGCGGCCCCGACGGAACCGGGGGAGCGGTGGGGGGCCCGGCCGGCGGCACGGTCCGGTGCCCCGCCGGGGGTGCGGCGGCGGCGCCCGCGCCGGCACCGGCGCCGGCGCCGGGCCCCGCGGGCGGACCCGTCCCGGTGCCGGGCCCCGCGGGCGGACCCGTCCCGGTGCCGGGCCCCGCGGGCGAACCCGTCCCGGTGCCGGGCCCCGCGGGCGAACCCGTCCCGGTGCCGGGCCCCGCGGGCGAACCCGTCCCGGTGCCGTACCCGTACCCCTCGGGCGGAACCGTCCGGGCTCCCGCGGCCGGGTCCGGGAAGCGCTCCGCGGCCAGCGCGCGGCGGGCGACGTCCGCCGCCACCGGGACGGGCAGCCACCCGGCGAACTCCCGCAGCGGCCGTCCGCTCAGCTCCTGGCACAGGCCGGCCAGCTCCGCGGGGGCGGGGCGGGCCCGGGGATCGGCGGCGAGGCAGCGCTCCAGCAGGCCCCGCAGCGGATCCGGGTACCCGGTCAGGTCCGGCGGCCGGATCTCGGTGTTGGCGATCTGCGCGGCCACGGTGATGGCGCCGGCGTCCCCGTACGGATGGCGTCCGGTCGCGCTGACCGCGGCGACCAGACCGAGCGAGAAGACGTCGGTCGCCGGGGTGAGCGGCTGCCCGTTGGCGTGCTCGGGCGACATGAACTGCGGGGTGCCGATGAACCCGCCGCTGCGGGTGAGCTGGGTGGCGTCGGCGGCCCGCGCGATGCCGAAGTCGATGACCCACGGCCCGTCCGGGCCGATGAGCACGTTGCTCGGCTTCAGGTCGCGGTGGATCACCCCCGCCCGGTGCACCGCGTGCAGGGCCTCCGCCGTGCACCCGACGAGCTGGAGCACCGAGGACAGCGGGAGCGGCCCGTAGGAGGCGAGTACGCCGTCCAGGGCGGGTCCGGGCACGTAGGCGGTGGCCAGCCACGGCCGGGGGCCGCTCGTGTCGTGGTCGACGACGGGGACGACGTGGTAGCCCTGCACCTGCCGGGCCGCCCGCGCCTCCTGTTCGAACCGGCGCCGGAACTCCGGGTCCTGGGCGTACTCGCGGCGGATCACCTTGAGGGCGACGGGCTGGTTGCCCCGGGTCCGGGACAGGTACACCGTCCCCATGCCGCCCTCGCCGATCCTGGCCACCAGGCGGTAACCCGCCACCTCGTGCGGGTCGTCGGGTCCCAGGGGTTCCAACTGCGGCCCTGTGCCTGTGGTGTTGATGCGATCATCCTCCCCGCTCACGGCAGCGATGCTATATCTGGCTCAGGGCTCCCGGAGGGAAACCGGGAACGCCGCCCGCCTCAGTCCGGGGGACGCATGGAACACCACCTGGCCGGTTCGGCGGAACGGGCCGACTACCTCGTCGAGCTCTCCAACGTCGTCCGGCAGACCGACATCGGACCCCGCGGGCCGAGGTCCCTGAGCCGCCTCGGGCTCGTCCTGCGGGCCCTGATGGAGCAGACCGGGGACCCCGACGTCTCGGTCCACCCGGTCGCCGACACCAGCCTGCTGGGCGGACACCGGGAGTTCGCGGACCCCGCGCACGTACGGCGGCTGCGCCGCTGGGTCGCCGACGGGCTGGTCGAGGAGGTCGCCGACGCCGACGAGCGGATCCTGGAGCTGGCCCGGATGACCGGGACCCGGGTCGTCACCGGCGACCGGTACGTCGACCACCGCCTCGAACACCCGTGGATCCAGGGCAACACCTGGCAGTTCCTGCGCCCCGAGCCCCGCGCGGACGGCTCCGTCGCCCTGGTCCCGATGGACATGGGGGTGCGCTCGGCGGCGGAGATCTCCGTCCGCATGGAGCTCGCCGCGCTGAAGAAGCAGGGGCTGCTCGGCGCCTCCCGCACCCCGCTGACCCGGGTGGTCATGCGGTCCTGGCGCTGCCCCGAGCCCCGCTGCGGCCTCTACGACAGCCGCCGCGGCGACCGGGTGCTGCTGCCCCGGATGCGCCGGGGCGTACCGACCTGCGAGCTGCACGGGACGGCCCTGGCGGACGACGGCCCGCGACGGGGTACCACCCAGCTGAAGGCCGTGGTCGACGGCGTCTGCGTGGCCCGCTACACGCTCGACGAGGGCGCGCGCGCCCAGGTCGGCCGGTTCCCCGGCCCGGACGGCATCGCGCTGCACAGCCTCTTGTCGGAGCGGGTCGCCGCGCAGGTCAGCCGCGCGCACGTGGCCGTGTCCGCGCACGGCGGGTCGGTGCTGGTCCGGGACGTCAGCAGTTACGGGACCCGGATGCGGACCGTCGTGGGGCGCGGCGGTCTGGGGCCGTGGGAGCGGCTGCCCCCGGGGGCCGACCGGCCGTTCCGGCCCGGTGACGAGGTGGAGCTCGCGCCGGGCGTGGTCCTCACCCGCAGCGGGCGCAGGTTCCCCGCGGAGCTGGCCGACGCCTGGCGCGCGGAGGCCGGGCGCGGGCCCGTACCGCCGAGGGCGGCCGAGCCCACCCGGCGCGCGGACCTGCCCGTCCCGCGCGCGGGACGCGCGGGAGGGGACGCGCAAGGGCCGGGCGCCCCCTGACGGGGGGCCCGGCCCTTCGGCGCCGCACGGACTGCGGACCGCGTTCTACAGGCCCTGCCAGGAGGGCTTGTTCGCGTACGTGTGGCGGAAGTAGTCCGCCAGCTTCAGCTTGGAGGCGGCCGCCTCGTCCACGACGACGGTGGCGTGCCGGTGCAGCTGCAGGGCGGAGGCCGGGACCAGAGCGGACAGCGGGCCCTCCACGGTCTGCGCGACGGCCTCGGCCTTGCCCTCGCCGGTGGCCAGGAGCACCAGGTGGCGGGCGTCGAGGATGGTGCCGATGCCCTGGGTGATGACGTGGTGGGGCACCTGGTCTATGTCGTTGTCGAAGAAGCGCGCGTTGTCCACGCGGGTCTGCTCCGTCAGCGTCTTGATCCGGGTGCGGGAGGCGAGCGAGGAGCACGGCTCGTTGAAGCCGATGTGGCCGTCGGTGCCGATGCCCAGCAGCTGGAGGTCGACGCCGCCGGCGGCCGCCAGGGCGCGGTCGTACGCCTCGCAGGCGCCGACGATGTCCTCGGCGGAGCCGTCGGGGCCGATGAAGGAGGACTCGGACAGGCCGAGCGGCTCCACGACCTCGCGCAGGACGACGGCGCGGTAGGACTCGGGGTGCCCGGCCGGCAGGCCCACGTACTCGTCGAGCTGGCAGATCCGGGCCCGGGAGGCGTCCACCCGGCCGTCGGCGACCTGGGCCGCGAGGGACTGGTAGACGGGCAGCGGGGTGGAGCCGGTCGCCACGCCGAGCAGGGCGTCGGGCTTGCGGCGGACCAGTGCGGCCATGGCCTCCGCGATGAGCTCGCCGCCTGCCTGGGCGTCCGGGACGATGACAACTTCCACGCGGGGCCTGCCGATCTGAGAGGTGTGGGCGTGTTGTGGTATAGACCAATCTAGCAGAGCCGGACCCCCCGTGTCCGGCTCCGCGCACTCCTCTCCATGGTGGTCCGGAACTCCGGCCGCGGCCTCCCGGGACGGCCGCGGCCGACACCGTCTAGAGCAGCGCCAGCTGCAGCCCGCCGGTCGCGTCCAGGTGCTGGCCCGTCACCCAGCGGGAGTCCGGTGAGGCCAGGAACGCCACCACGTCGGCGACCTCCTCCACCGTGCCGATCCGGTCGAAGACCGAGCGGGAGGCCACGTGGGCCCGGGCGGCCGGATCGGCCAGCCAGGCGGCGTTCAGGTCGGTCGCGGTGATGCCGGGGCCCACCGAGTTCACGGTGATGGCGCGCGGGGCGAGGGCGGCCGAAAGGGACCGGGTCAGGGTGTTCACCGCACCCTTGGCCATGACCGTGGCCAGGATCGCGGGCAGGGCGATCCCGGGCGTGCCGGTGACGTTCACGATCCGGCCCCCGTCGCGCAGCCGTTCCAGCCCGTGCTTGATCACGAAGAACGGGGCCTTGGCGTTCAGTGCGTGGATCTGGTCGTACGCCTCCTCGTCGGTCTCCTCGATGCCCGCGAAGGCGGCCGCCCCGGCGTTGTTCACCAGGATGTCGACCCCGGCGGTGTGCGCGGGGTGGGCCGCGTACGCCGCCCAGAGCGCCTGCGCGTCCCCCGGCACCCCCAGCGCCGCCCGGATCGCGAAGGCCCGCCCGCCGGCCTCCTCGATGGACTCCACCGTCTCCCGCGCGGCCTCCCCGTCGTGCCCGTAGTGCACCGCCACCAGTGCCCCGTCCCGCGCGAGGCGCCGGGCCACGGCCCGGCCGATGCCCCGGCTGCCGCCCGTGACCAGTGCCGTCTTCCCCTTGAGCACGCCCATGGCGCGCCCCCCTTCGGTACATGTGGAGTGATCGCTACAGAAAGGAACGTACCAGATTCCCTAGCGACCGCTATAGAATCTGCGCATGGTGACCGGACAGCGTGGCAGGCCCCGCTCCTTCGACCGGGACGCGGCCCTCGACAAAGCCCTGTTCGCCTTCTGGGAGCGCGGCTACGAGGCGACCTCCATCGCCGACCTGACCCGGGCCCTGGGCATCGGGGCGCCGAGCCTCTACGCGGCCTTCGGGGACAAGCGCAAGCTCTTCGACGAGGTCGTGGTGGTCTACGGCAGCCGGTACGCGGACTTCGCGGCCGTGGCGCTCGCCGAGGAGCCCACCGCCCGCGCGGCCGTCGGCCGGGTCCTGCACGAGGCCGCCGAGGTCTACACCGATCCGGCCCACCCTCCGGGCTGCATGGTGATCAGCGCCGCGGTCAACACCACGTCGGACGAGGTCGCGCAGGCCCTGCGCGAGCGGCGCGACGCCAACCTGGCCCTGTTCGAGAGCCGCATCCGGGCCGACGTGGCCACGGGGGCCCTCCCCGCGGACACGGACGCGCGGGCGCTCGCCCGCTACGCGGGGGCCGTGCTTCAGGGGATGTCCCAGCAGTCGCGCGACGGCGCGACGCGGGAGGAGCTGGAGGCGGTGGCGGCGCTGGCCCTGCGGGCCTGGCCGGGGCAGTAGGCCCGAGCGGCCGGGCGGCGACGCCCTCGCGGCGCGTTCGCCGGGCACTTCCTGCGGCGCTTCGTGCCGCACGTTCCTCTGGGCCACGGTGCAGGACGGGACCCTCAGCCCATCCGGCACCGTAGCCCGGAGTACTTACGGCCGTCGGGTGTGCGGTTCCCGGCGGCCGGTGGGAGGAGCCTGCGCGGTCAGGGCAGAGCGCGCGGGTTACCTCGATCCGTCCTCCTGTGCGGGGAGGGCGGAAGCTTAAGGCAATTGTGGACTAGACCATTCTGTTCTGTCCATCCAATGACGGCACCGGTCATCCCGTCACTTCCTCCAACACTACGCCGCTCGGCCCGCTCCTGGGTACTCCTGGGATTTCCCGCGGGGAAAGTCATCGGCCGTACCCGGGGTACGCTCGCCACGTGCCCTCCATGAACGACCTCGTACGCCAGCACACCGCTCTCAGTGAAACCGACCTGGAGTGGCTCCACCTGCTGGTCTCGGAGTGGCAGCTGCTCTCCGACCTGTCCTTCGCCGACCTCGTGCTGTGGGTCCCCACCCTCGACGGCAGCCGGTACGTCTCGGTCGCCCAGATGCGCCCGAACACCGGTCCGACCTCCTACCAGGACGACATGGTCGGCCACCTGATCCCGCGCGGCCGCCGCCCGCTGCTCGACGCCGCGCTCGACGAGGGCCGGATCGTGCGCGAGGGCGACCCGGAGTGGCGCGAGGAGGTGCCGGTCCGCGTCGAGTCGATCCCCGTGCGGCGCGAGGGGCGGGTGCTGGGCGTCATCGCGCGCAACACCAACCTGCTCACCGTGCGTACACCGAGCCGGCTGGAGCTGACCTACCTCCAGTCGGCCTCCGACCTGGCCCAGATGATCGCGGCGGGCTCCTTCCCGTTCCCCGGCCAGCAGGTCGACATGGACGCCTCGCCGCGGGTCGGCGACGGCCTGATCCGGGTCGACGTCGACGGCGTGGTGACCTACGCGTCCCCGAACGCCCTGTCCGCCTACCACCGGCTCGGCCTCGCCTCCGACCTGGTCGGCCAGCACCTGGGCGACACGACCACCGAACTGGCCCCCTCCCGCGGCCCCGTCGACGAGGCCCTGGTCAAACTGGCCAGCGGCTGGGCGCCCCGGGAGACCGAGGTCGAGGGCAACGGCGGGGTCATCCAGCTGCGGGCGATCCCGCTGAAGCCGAAGGGGACCCGCATCGGCTCCCTGGTGCTCTGCCGCGACGTCACGGAACTGCGCCGTCGCGAACGTGAATTGATCACCAAGGACGCGACCATCCGGGAGATCCACCACCGGGTGAAGAACAACCTCCAGACGGTGGCCGCCCTCTTGCGGCTCCAGGCCCGCCGGATGGATTCGCCGCAGGGGCGCGAGGCGCTCAACGAGGCGGTGCGCCGCGTGGGTTCGATCGCGATCGTGCACGAGACGCTGTCTCAGAACCTGGACGAGCGGGTCGAGTTCGACGAGATCGCCGACCGGGTGATCGCGATGGTCTCGGAGATCTCGCCGGGCCGGGTCGACTGCCGCCGCACCGGGCGGTTCGGGATCCTGGACGCGGAGGTCGCCACCCCGCTGTCGATGGTGCTGACCGAGGTCGTGCAGAACGCCCTGGAGCACGCCTTCACCCAGGGGGAGGGCGGCACCGTGGAGGTGTCCGCGGCCCGCACCGGCGTCGGCCGCAAGGACGGCCGGCTGCTGATCACGGTGCTCGACGACGGCTGCGGCCTGCCCGAGGGGTTCGACCCGCAGCGGGCCGGCAACCTCGGGCTGCAGATCGTGCGCACCCTGGTGGAGGGGGAGCTCGGCGGAACGTTCGACATGCTCCGGGTCGAGCCGCGCGGCACCAAGGTCGTGCTCGACCTGCCGTCCAGCCCGCAGAAGTAGCGCCGGGACCGTCACCCTGGGTGACGGCCCCGGGCCCCCGGCCGGACTCCGGACAGCACTGAGCCCCGGACCGAATCTTCCCGGTCCGGGGCTCAAGAGCACGTTGCTAAGCGCTTGTGGCAGGTACTACGCGCTGCGCGTCGAGGCTCGAAAGTCGTTGTCAGGCGCTTGCGTTGCGCGCCCGGTTGCGAGCGGCGCGGCGCTTCATCGCGCGGCGCTCGTCCTCGCTCAGACCGCCCCAGACACCGGAGTCCTGGCCGGACTCGAGCGCCCACTGCAGGCACTGCTCCATGACGGGGCAGCGGCGGCAGACGGCCTTGGCTTCCTCGATCTGCAGCAGCGCAGGACCGGTGTTGCCGATGGGGAAGAAGAGTTCCGGGTCTTCCTCACGACAAACGGCGTTGTGACGCCAGTCCATGGCTGCTCCATCTCCTTGTATTGCGGGCAGGTTGCTTGTGAATGTGAACGCTTTCACGAATCCCCCCGTGAGGGAAGGTCGACCGCCCGGTTGCCCGGAGTCAGGGATTCGTGGAGGGGTTCTGGCGGTCTGTGTGGGTGCCGGGTTGTGCGGGCTGTCCCAACCGCCATGTAGAGATTCGCAAACCTCGGACGGGGATACAACCCCTTCCGGAAAGTTTTTTTTGATTCGTCGGTGTCTACTAGGTCACAGCCCTAGTTCCTAGGGGTGGACCAGCGTGTAAACGTTCGAGTGAAAGGACTTTAGGCCCTTCCACTCACACAATCACACGCAGTGCGCGGCGTACGCCTGTGAACTGAACGCTGGTCCGCAGGCCGAGGTGGTCACCGTCCATCTGGAACGGAAGTGGCACCTTCGAATGCAAGGTGAAGTCCGTCAGATCGTGCAGAGACACCGCGTGCTTGCCGTGCGGACCCCGCTCAGGAGTCGAGGTCAGGAGCTGCGTGGCGTACCGGGCGACCGCCGGAGTTGACAAACGATTGAGTGCCAATACGTCAAGCGCGGTATCGAACGACGCCTCCGGCGAGGCGTAAAGCGGACGATTGCCCAGATACGTCCACGGGGAGGTGTTGCACACTATCGACAGCACCAGGTCCGGTACCGGATCCGCGCCGGGGCGCTCCAGGGTGACCGTGCCGTGCCGCCGGTTCGGTTCCTCCAGATACTGGCGCAGCAGCTGTCGTACGTACAGGGCGTGTGTCGAACGCTTGCCCCGCTCCCGCTGCTGCTCGACCCGGCCCACGACGCCCGCGTCGAAGCCGAAGCCCGCGCAGAAGGTGAACCAGCGCGCCGGAACGGACTCGTCCTCGGTGCCGGGGGTGCCGGCCGCCAGGCCCAGGCCCACCGTCCGCTCGCGTTGCTCCCGCAGTGCGTCCAGCAGGGCGCCGGTCGCCTCGACCGCGTCGTTGGGGAGCCCGAGGGCCCGGGCGAACACGTTGGTGGAACCGCCGGGGACCACCGCCAGCCCGGGCAGCCGATCCGGATCGGGCCCGTTGTGCAGGAGCCCGTTGACCACCTCGTTGACCGTGCCGTCGCCGCCGAGGGCGACGACGAGGTCGATGCCGCTCTCGGCCGCCCTGCGGCCCAGGTCCCGGGCGTGGCCCCGGTACTCGGTCGTCACCGCCTCCAGCTTCATCTCGCTGGCCAGGGCGTGGGTCAGGACGTCACGCGTGCGCGCACTGGTCGTCGTCGCTGCTGGGTTGGCCACGAGAAGTGCACGCATGAGCGCCAGACTACCCACCCCTTCACAAGCCGGGCCTACTGGCCGTCCCCTCCGGGTCCGCCGGCCCGCGGCTACGCTGCTGGGGTGAGTACGAAGCAGCCCCAGAGCGCCCCCGCCACCGCCGCCGCCGAGAGCCCCGCGCCGCCCGGGCGGCTGACCGCCGCCGCCGCGCTCACCGCCCTGGAGGGCCTGGCCCTGGCCGGCCTCGGCGTCTACATGCTGTTCGTGGGCATCGCCGGCGACCCCGACTCCCCGCAGCAGGCCGAGACGGGCGGGATCACGCTGCTCGCGCTCGCCGCGCTGCCGCTGGTGGCGGCCCGCGGGCTGCGACTGGGCCGCCGCTGGAGCCGCGGCCCGGCGCTGATCACGCAGCTGCTGGCGTTCCCGGTGGCCTGGACCCTGTACGGCGCGGGCGGCGCGATGATCGCCGCCGCGGCCGCCCTGGCGGTGGCCGCCGTGGCCGTCGTCGTACTGCTGGTGAACCCGACGGCCACGCAGGCCCTCGGGATCGGGCCCCGGGAAGAGGCCCGATAACCCGTACGACCTCCCGTGGCGCGGGTCACTCCTCGACGAGGAGCTTCTCCCGGAGCTGGGCCAGGGTGCGGGCCAGCAGCCGGGAGACGTGCATCTGCGAGATGCCGACCTCCTGGGCGATCTGCGACTGGGTCATGTTGCCGAAGAACCGCAGCAGCAGGATGCGCTTCTCCCTCGGCGGCAGCCCCTCCAGCAGCGGCTTGAGAGACTCCCGGTACTCGACCCCCTCCAGGGCCTCGTCCTCCGAGCCCAGGGTGTCCGCGACGGCCGGCGACTCGTCGTCGGTGTCCGGGACGTCCAGGGAGAGCGTGCTGTAGGCATTGGCCGATTCCAGCCCCTCCAGCACCTCCTCCTCGGAGATCCCCAGCCGCTCGGCCAGTTCGTGCACCGTGGGGGAGCGGCCGTGCTGCTGGGACAGCTCGGCCGTCGCGGTCGTCAGCGAGAGCCGCAGCTCCTGCAGGCGCCGCGGCACCCGTACCGCCCAGCCCTTGTCGCGGAAGTGGCGCTTGATCTCGCCGACCACGGTGGGCGTGGCGTACGTGGAGAACTCGACACCGCGGTCCGGGTCGAACCGGTCCACCGACTTGATCAGGCCGATCGTCGCCACCTGCGTCAGGTCGTCGAGCGGCTCGCCGCGGTTGCGGAACCGCCGCGCCAGGTGCTCGACCAGCGGCAGGTGCATCCGCACCAGCCGGTTGCGCAGCTCCGCCTTCTCCACCGACCCGTCGGGCAGCGCCCGCAGTTCGATGAACAGGGCCCGCGCACCGCTGCGGTCGCGCGGGTCCGGCAGGGCCGGTGCCGCGTGGAACACCGGTGCCGGAGGGGCCTCCGGGGCCGTGGCAGCGGCCTCGGGTGGCTGTGATGCCTGTGGTTCTTCGTGCTGGTTGTCGCTCATAGGGCCCGCCCGTCGCTCCGCCGAGTCCAAAAAGCCGTCTTCCGCATCCGTCTCCGCCGGGTGCGGCCGGGCGTGCTGCTGTTCCGGGATGCCGCCGTCGACCTCGTGCCGTACCCGGGGCCGATCCCCGCCCCGCACCGGGATCTCCCCGCCGCTCACGCCGGTCCTGGTCCCGCGCCGCGTTGTTTGTAGAGGCTGATGCTCACTGTCTTGTTCTCCTCGACCGTGGCCTCGACCTTGCCGGCCAGGGCCGACAGGACCGTCCACGCGAACGTGTCGCGCTCGGGAGCGCGCCCGTCCGTCGTGGGTGCGGAGACGGTCACTTCCAGCGAATCGTCGATCAGCCGGAAGACGCAGCTGAGGACGGAGCCGGGCACGGCCTGCTGGAGCAGGATCGCGCAGGCTTCGTCCACCGCGATGCGGAGGTCCTCGATCTCGTCGAGGGTGAAGTCCAAACGTGCCGCGAGGCCGGCCGTGGCCGTTCGCAGCACCGACAGGTAGGCACCCGCAGCGGGCAGCCGGACTTCCACGAAGTCCTGGGTCCCGGGCTCGCCTGCGATCTGGGACACCCTCACCTCCAAGGTGGTACGAGCTCTGTTCGCCGGTGACGCTATCGCGATCCGGGTGATCGTGTCGCGGCACCCCTCGCGGCGCCCGCTGTGAGCACCCTCGTGCACGGCCAGTGACTGATGGTAAGCCCACGGGTACGCACAGTGGCTAGGGGTCTGCGGGGTCAAATCGGGGGAACCGGCGGAGGGTTGACCTACCCCACCTCAGACGATCGAACCGTCGACAAAACACCAGCGCCAGGTCTCGCCCGGCTCGAAGCTCCGCATGACCGGATGGCCGCTCTCCCGGTGGTGCGCCGAGGCGTGCCGAAACGGGGAGGAATCGCAACAGGCCACATGACCGCACCCCAGGCACATCCGCAACTGCACGGGATGGCTGCCGACCGCCAGACATTCAGGGCAGGTCAGGGCAGAGGGGGCGGGCTCGGGGCGCGGCAGTTCGGCAACGTGGGTGCACTCGCTCATGATGGCCAGCGTACGACCAGGGCGTGCGCGCGCGACGGATGAGGATGGATCTTCCATGGAGGTATTGCCGCTGGTGGCGCTGGTCGCCGGCAGTGCGGTCGTGGCGGGGCTGGCCCGCCGGACCCCGGTGCCGGCCCCGCTGCTGCTGGTCGCCGCCGGGCTGGTGGCCGCGTACGTCCCGGGCGTGCCGGCGTACGTTCTGGACCCGCACATCGTGCTGCCGCTGCTGCTCCCGCCGCTGCTGCACACGGCCGCCGTGGACAGCTCGTACCTGGACCTGCGGGCGAACATCCGCCCCATCGGGCTGCTCTCCGTCGGGTACGTGCTCTTCGCGACGCTCGCCGTCGGCTACGCGGCCTACCTGGTGGTCCCGGGCCTGTCGCTGACGGTGGCGCTGGTGCTCGGCGCGGTCATCGCGCCGCCGGACGCCGTCGCCGCGACCGCCATCGCGCGCAAGCTCGGGCTGCCGCACCGGATCACGACCATCCTCCAGGGCGAGTCCCTCGTCAACGACGCCACCGCCATCACCGCCTACAAGGTGGCCGTCGCGGCGGCGGTCGGGGTGAGCGCGGGCTGGGCGGGCGGCATCGCCGAGTTCCTGCTCGCGTCGGTGGGCGGGATCGGCGTCGGACTGCTGCTGATGGTCCCGATCCACCAGCTCCGCACGCGGCTCAAGGAGCCGCTGCTGCAGAACACGCTCTCGCTGCTGATCCCCTTCGTGGCGTACGCGGCGGCCGAGCGGGTCCACGCGTCCGGAGTCCTCGCCGTGGTCGTGGTGGCCCTGTACCTGGGCCACCGGAACTGGCAGGTCGACTTCGCCACCCGGCTCCAGGAGGAGGCGGTGTGGAAGGTGATCTCCTTCGTCCTGGAATCGGTGGTCTTCGCGCTGATCGGGCTCCAGCTGCCGGTGGTCCTCAAGGGGCTCGGGGAGTACGAGGGCGGGGCCCTGGCCTGGTACGCGGTCTTCGTCTTCCTCGCGGTGGTCGCGGCCCGGTTCCTGTGGGTCTTCCCGGCGACCTTCGTACCGAGGTGGCTGTCGGAGCGGGTGCGCCGGCGGGAGCCGGACACCACCTGGAAGGCTCCGGTGATCGTGGGCTGGGCGGGGATGCGCGGGGTGGTCTCGCTGGCCATCGCGTTCTCCATCCCGATGGGCGTGCCGCACCGCAACCTCATCCTGTTCCTGACGTTCACCACGGTCATCGGCACGCTGGTCGTGCAGGGGCTGACCCTGCCCCCGCTGATCCGGCTGCTGCGGCTGCCGCCCCGGGACCTGCACGCGGAGACGCTGGCGGAGGCGCAGGCGCAGAGCGAGGCCTCGCGGGCGGCGGAGGAACGGCTGCGGGAGCTGCTGGAGGAGCCGGAGAACCGGACCCTGCCCCCGCCGCTCGCCGACCGGCTGCGCACGGTCCTGGAACGGCGCCGCAACGCGGTGTGGGAGCGGCTCGGCGAGGTCAACGCGGAGACGGGCGAGTCGGCGGACGACGTCTACCGGCGCCTGGCCCGGGACATGATCGAGGCCGAGCGGGAGGTGTTCGTGGCCCTGCGCGACCAGCGCCGCATCGACGACGAGATGCTGCGGGTGCTGCTGCGCCGCCTGGACCTGGAGGAGGCGGCGGCCTACCGCGAGGAGGCGGCCTGACCCGGCGCGGGGCGGCCCCTGCCGGGCGGGCGGCTCCGGGGCGGGCGGCTCACGGGCGGGCGGCTCAGGGTCGGCCGGTGACCACCGCGGCCAGGGTGGTGCCGTGGGCGAAGGTGCCGGCGGCGGTGAGTTCCGTCAGGGCCCAGAGGAGCTTGGCCACGTAGACCCGTTCGACGGGGAGCCCGTGACGGGTCCCGAAGTCGGCGGCGAAGGCCTCCAGGGCGGCCGGTACGCGGGCGTAGCCGCCGTGGTGGAAGCCCTCGGCCAGGGCCCAGTCGCCGGCCGGGGCGCCGAAGGCGCACTCCTGGAGGGAACGTATCTCCGCCTCCAGGAAGCCGCCCGCCAGCACCGGAACGCCCAGGGCCCGCTGCCCGGGCGCCAGCCCGGCGGCCAGGCCCGCGAGCGTGCCGCCGGTACCGCAGGCCACCGCGGCCACGTCCGCCCCGCCGCGGAGCTCGCGGCCGAGCTCGGCGCAGCCCAGGAGGGCGAGGGCGTTGCTGCCGCCCTCGGGGATCACGTACGCGCCGGTGGCGCCGGCCGCCTCCAGCAGCCGGGCCTGCGCCTGGGGTTCGGACTTGCGCCGGTAGTCGGCGCGGGAGACGAAGTGCAGCCGCATGCCGTCCGCCGCGCAGCGGGCGAGGGAGTCGTTCAGCGGCCGGGCGGCGAGTTCGTCGCCGCGGACGATGCCGACGGTCTCCAGCCCGAGCAGCCGCCCGGCGGCCGCGGTGGCGCGCAGGTGGTTGGAGTACGCGCCGCCGAAGGTCACCAGGACCCCGCACCCGGCCGCCAGCGCCGCCCGCAGATTGGGCGCGAGCTTGCGCCACTTGTTGCCGGGAAGCTCGGGGTGCACGAGGTCGTCCCGCTTCAGCAGCAGCCGTACGCCGTGCCGCTCGAACCTGTCGTCGCGGATCTCCTGCAAGGGGGACGGCGGGCGCGGCTCCAAGAGCACGTCAACGTTCGCGGGGCGATTCACCCGTCCATTGTGGGGCGCTCCTGCCCGTGCCGTCGCACGTCAGAGGCCCGCTCACGCCATTCGGGTGGTGTGAGCGGGGCCGGAGCCGGCGCGCTGGCCCGTCTTGCACGCCGTCGCCCAGCGGGCCGGGGCCTATGCCTCGCGGGTGACCCGCGCGTGATCCGTGAACACCCGCCTGAACAATTCGTGCCCGGTCCGCCCGGCGTGCCGGAGCGCCCAGTCCTGCGCGTCCGCCTGTTCGTCGTGAGCGCCGGACTCGGCTCCACAGCCCTGGGCGACGCAGAACGCCTCGTACGTCACCCCGCCTTCGGGGGCGTGCCGGATCGTGTGGGGGACGTAGCGGATCACGGCGCGGGTCATCGACTCACCTCCGTGTGCGGGTGCTGGCGAATCTCCACGTTGCAGTCCACGACCCCCGAGAGGTCCCGGCGCCGGTGGCACTCAGTGCGCTGAGTGACCAGCGCCCCGCACACGTCGCAGTCGGGGTCCGCAGGATCGGGGTCGGGCACCGGGAACGGATCACGCTGTTCGACCTGCTGCCACAGTCCCCGCACCATTCCGATTCCCCTTCACCGTCCGCTGGTGCCGCGATCGTCCCGCCGATGATCAGGACGGGGGAACCTCGTACGTTCGGCACTTCGGGACGTCCCACAGCCTGTAGAACGTCCCCATGCAGAACGAGCGGTTAAGGGCTGTCATGGCATCCGGCGGCTGGACTCATGCCTCATTGGCCAGCGTGACCGGCGTGGACCCGAAGAGCGTGGAACGCTGGGTCAACCTCGGGCGCACCCCAAGGCGGGCAACCGCACTCAAGGCGGCGGAGACGTTGGGCGAGGACATCCACGCCCTGTGGCCGGCGCTCCGGCAAGCACGGGCAGCGCGGGCCGTCAGTCCGGAACTGGTCGGTCTGTACGACCAGCGGGCAGACCTTCCCGTATCCGTGTTCGCGGATCTCCTCTCGGCGGCGCGCGAGCGCATCGACGTCCTGGTCTACGCGGCGGTGTTCCTGCACGAGGCGTATCCCCGGCTGAACGATCTCCTGCGGGAGCGTGCTGCCGACGGGTGCGCGGTACGCATCGCAGTCGGCGACGCGGACAGCGAGAACGTCCGGCAGCGAGGACAGGAAGAGAAGTTCGGGCACGGCATCGAATCCCGCTGTCGCCTCGCTCTCCTGCACTATCGGCCGTTGGCGAGCGTGCCGGGCATCGAGCTTCGGACACATGGCACGACGCTCTACAACAGCTCGTACCGGGCCGATGATCAGGTGTTGGTCAATGCCCACGTCTGGGGTGTGAACGCGTACGGTGCGCCCGTGTGGCACCTTCGCCGCCACGGCTCCGGCGGCATGTTCGACACCTACGCGGACAGCTTCGATGCCGTGTGGGAGACAGCGCTCCCCGTGGAGGCATGACCGGATGGCCCGGACCGAGTACTACGACGATCCCCATGCGCCCGAGCCGAACAGCATGGTCGTGGCGGCATCGGCGGTGGTCACCGACGCCGAGGGCCGCATCCTGCTGCAACGGCGACGGGACAACGGCCTGTGGGCGCTGCCCGGCGGAGGGATGGACCTGGGCGACTCGCTGCCCGGCACGGCTGTCCGCGAGGTCAAGGAGGAGACCGGGCTCGACGTGGAGATCACGGGACTGGTCGGCACGTACACGGACCCCCGGCACATCATCGAGTACAGCGACGGCGAGGTCAGGCGACAGTTCAACGTCTGCTTCACCGCCCGGATCACGGGCGGTGAGCTGTCATTGTCCGACGAGAGCACGGAACTGCGGTTCGTGGCGCCGGCCGATCTCGACGCGCTGCCCCTGCACCACACGCAGCGCCTGCGTCTCCGCCACTTCCTGGAGTGCCGTCCCGTGCCGTACCTCGGGTGAGGGGGGTGGCCGGCTCCGGGTTACTTCAGGCGCTCCGTCACGCGGGTGCGAAGTGCGGACATCGTGAAGCCTCTGGGGTCGACCTTGCCCGGTTGCCATTCGAGGTGGCCGATGACCGAGCGGGCCGTCCAGCCGTGGAAGCGGCAGATGGCCGCCGCGGTGCGGGCGATCGCGTCGAGCTGGGCCGGCGGCCACGGGTCCTCGCCGTCGCCGAGGTTCTCGCACTCGAAGCCGTAGAAGTGCCGGTTGCCGTCGGTGTTCGCCTCGTGGTCCGGGGGGAGCCGCTTCTCCGCGATCACCGCCGCCAGGACGTCGGAGTCGCCGGATCCCGCGTGGTTGGCGCGGCCGTAGCCGACCAGGTGGACCCGGCCGTCCTTGGCGATGACGCCGTGGCAGAGCGGGCCGGGGAGGTCGGAGCGGCCGTCGCGGCAGAGCCGGACGGTGGACGCGGTGCCGCGGGTGACGGTGTGGTGGATCATCACGCCGTGCACCGGGCCCCAGGGGCCCTTGTGGTTGCGGTTGTGGGTGCGCCAGGCGCCGACCTCGACGACGGTCAGGCCCTCGGCGCGCAGGGAGGTGAGGAATCGGTCCGCGGACATGGGTGCGGCCATGGCCGCCTCCTTCGTTGCGGTGCACGGCCGGGCACCCTGTGTGTCCGACTCGTTACGCTCCGGTTTAGTGGAGGCGGGCCTTCCGCGGCTAGTGCGTTCGTACGGTGTGCGATCCGATCCGGACACGTCCGGATCGGATCAGGCGCACCACGCGTCACGCGGAGGCGAGCCACAGGTCGGGGCCGAAGACCTCGTAGTGGATGTCCGCGGCCGCGACGCCCTTGGCGATCAGCTGCTCGCGCACCGACCGCATGAAGGGCAGCGGGCCGCAGAGGTAGGCCCGGGTGCCGGGCGCGACCGGGACGCCGCCGAGGTCCAGGCGGCCCTCGCCGTCGCCCGGCCCGGCCGACTCCTCGTACCAGAAGCGGGCCGTGGCGTCGGCGAGCTTGCGGGTCAGGGTCCGGTGGTCGTCGCGCAGCGGGTGGTCGGCCGGGCTGCGGTCGGCGTGCAGGACGGTGACGGGGGCGGCGTGCCCGGTGTCGACGAGGTGCTCCAGCATCGAGAGCATCGGGGTGCAGCCGATGCCGGCGGAGGCGAGCAGGACCGGGGCGGCCGCGTCGTGGAGGACCAGGTCGCCGTACGGGACCGACACGCGCAGGGAGTCGCCGGCGCGGACGCGGGCGTGCAGGTGGTGGGAGACCTCGCCGTCGGGACCGCCGGCGGCCGGGCCGTGGACCCGCTTGACGGTGATCGCGCGGGTCGGGGCGCCGGGTGCGGTGGTCAGGCTGTACTGGCGGATCTGGCGGGCGCCGTCCGGGAGTTCGACCTGTACGGAGACGTACTGGCCGGGCAGGTGCGCGGGCGGCGGGGAGCCGTCCGCGGGGGCGATGCGGAAGGTGGCGCAGTCGGCGGTCTCCTCGGTCCGGCCGGTCACGGTCCACTCCCGCCAGACGTCGCCGGCGGCCACCTGCCGGCCGGCGTAGAGCCGCTCCTCGATGGCGGCGAGGGCGTTCGCCATCAGCCAGTAGACCTCGTCCCAGGCCGCGGCGACCTCGGGGGTGACGGCGTCCCCGAGGACCTCGGCGATCGCCGCGAAGAGGTGCTCGTGGACGACCGGGTACTGCGCGCGGGTCACGCCCAGGGAGGCGTGCTTGTGGGCGATGCGGTGCAGCATCACGTCCGGTCGCTGGTCCGGCCGGTCCACGAGGTGCGTCGCGAAGGCGGCGATCGAGCCCGCGAGGGCCTGCTTCTGGATGCCGGCGGCCTGGTTGCCGCGGTTGAAGAGGTCGCGCAGGAGTTCCGGGTGGGCCGCGAAGAGCTTCGCGTAGAAGAGCTCCGTGATGTCGCCGATCGCCGCCCCGACGGCGGGCAGGGTGGCGCGTACGGTCGCGGTCGACTTCTCGGACAGCATGGGCGGGACTCCTCGGTCGGTTAATTGGTATGTGAGATGCGTATTTTTGGGTGCGGGGGAACGCAAGGGGCGCGAGGCCCTGGAATTATTCGTACATAGGTTCGGTCAAGCGGGCCGGGGCGGTACGGGGTGATCTGTCCCCGGCGGGAACCGGCCACCGGCCCCCGGGGGTCAGGGCCCGCCCGGCCGGGTGCCGGAACCTCCCGAGATCCCCAGCAGGACGGGGCCGGTCGGGGCCGCCACCAGGTCGTTCACCGTCAGGGGGTCCAGCGAGGCGAAGAACGCCTCCTGGGCCCGGCGCAGCGCGCCGCGGAGGATGCAGGCCCCCCGCAGCGGACACGGGGTGCTCCCCTCGCACTCCACGACGTCGCCGGCGCCCTCCAGCTCGCGCACCAGCCCGCCCACCGACGCCGAGCGGCCGGCGGCGGTCAGCGCGAGCCCGCCGCCGCGGCCGCGCCGCGCCTCGACCAGGCCGAGGTGCTGCAGCCGGGCCACCACCTTGGCGGTGTGGGTGTACGGGACCTCCATGGTCGCCGCCACGTCCCGGGTCGTCGGGAGGTCCGTCTCCTCGACGGCGAGGCGCATCAGGACGCGCAGTGCCAGATCGGTGAACCGGGTCAGCCTCATGGGATCACCGTAGGTAAGTTGCATCTTATGTGCAAATTAAAAGCGCGTCGGAGGCGGTGATGGCCGAAACCGGCGGGGTGGGGGAGGCGGGTGGTGAAGGAGTTGAACCTCAGAGGGTTCCCCACACTCGTACGGAGTAGTCCCACCCTTTTGTGTAATGGTCCCACCACGTTCCGTACTGGAAGGCTGCATCCCGCAGATCCATGGAGTGATCGAAAGGGAAATACATGTCGGTCCAGGCAGGTTCCGAATCCGAGACCCAGGCACCGCAGCGCAGTCTGGGGACATCGGCCGCGCGGAACTTGGCAACCACGACCAAGTCCGCGCCGCAGATGCAGGAGATCACCTCGCGGTGGCTCCTGAAGATGCTGCCGTGGGTGTCGGTGCAGGGCGGCACGTACCGCGTCAACCGCCGCCTGAGCTACTCGGTCGGTGACGGACGCATCGAGTTCATCAAGACGGGGACCCAGGTCCAGGTCATTCCGGCCGAGCTCGGCGAGCTCCCGCTCCTGCGCGACTACGAGGACCTCGACGTGCTGGGCGAGCTGGCCCAGCGCTGCCAGCAGATCGACTTCGAGGCCGGCCAGGAGCTGACCTCCTTCGGCAACACCTCCGACCGGGTGTTCCTGCTCGCCCACGGCCGCATCGACCAGGTCGGCCCGGGCCCCTACGGCGAGGACGCCGTCCTGCGAACCGTCGCCGACGGCGCCTACTTCGGCGAGGACGCCCTCGTCGACGAGGAGGCCATCTGGGAGTACACCGCCCGCGCCGCCACCTCCGGCACCGCGCTCGTCCTGTCCCGGCAGGACTTCCAGCTGCTCGCCGACCGGGTCGACTCGCTGCGCGCGCACGTCGACGACGTACGGACCCAGCCCGAGCAGCGGACCAACAAGTACGGCGAGGCCGCCATCGACCTCTCGGCCGGCCACCAGGGCGAGGCCGTCCTCCCCGGCACGTTCGTGGACTACGACGCCCACCCGCGCGAGTACGAACTCTCCATCGCCCAAACGGTTCTGCGGGTCCACACGCGGGTCGCCGACCTGTACAACCAGCCGATGAACCAGACCGAGCAGCAGTTGCGGCTCACGGTCGAGGCGCTGCGCGAGCGCCAGGAGCACGAGATGCTCAACAACCGCGACTTCGGCCTGCTGCACAACGCCGACTACGACCAGCGCATCCAGCCGCACGACGGCGCCCCGAGCCCCGACGACATGGACCAGCTGCTCAGCATGCGGCGCGGCTCCAAGTTCTTCCTCGCGCACCCCAAGGCCATCGCCGCCTTCGGCCGCGAGTGCAACCGGCGCGGCCTGTACCCGGAGTCGGTGGACATCGGCGGCAGCCGGGTCCCGTCCTGGCGCGGGGTGCCGATCTTCCCGAGCAACAAGATCCCGATCAGCGACGCCCGCACCACCTCCATCCTCTGCATGCGCACGGGCGAGGACGAGCAGGGCGTGATCGGCCTGCACCAGCCGGGCATCCCGGACGAGATCGAGCCGAGCACGTCGGTCCGCTTCATGGGGATCAGCGAGCAGGCGATCATCTCGTACCTGGTCACCGCGTACTTCTCCGCCGCGGTGCTCGTGCCGGACGCGCTCGGCGTGCTGGAGAACGTCGAGATCGGCCGCTGGCGCTGAGCGCGGTGAGCACCGTCGCGACCGGCGAGGGCCAGGAGGCCGCGGTCCTCCTGGAACGGACGAGGGAAACGGTCAACCCGGAACTGCGCCGGACGGTCGAGAGCCTGCCCGGTTCGATGCGGCGCGTGGCGATGTACCACTTCGGCTGGGAGCACGCGGACGGCACGCCGGCCGCGGGCAACGCCGGAAAGGCCATCCGGCCCGCGCTGGTGCTGGCCTCCGCCCAGGCCCTGCAGGGTCCGGGCGGGCGGGCGGACGACGCCGTACGGGCGGCGGTCGCCGTGGAGCTGGCGCACAACTTCACGCTGCTGCACGACGACGTCATCGACAAGGACGCCCGGCGCCGCGGCCGGGCCACCGCCTGGACCGTCTTCGGGACACCGGACGCGATCATCACCGGCGACGCCATGATGGCGCTCGCGCTGCGGCTGCTCGCCGAGGACCCGCACCCGGCCTCGGCGGCGGCCTCGGCCCGGCTCGCGGCCTGCGTCATCGAGCTGTGCGCGGGCCAGCAGGCGGACTGCGCGTTCGAGCAGCGGCCGGACGTCTCGCTCGACGAGTGCCTGACCATGGCCACGGCCAAGACCGGCGCCCTGCTGGGCTGCGCGTGCGCGCTGGGCGCGCTGTACGCGGGGGCCGGGCCGGACGAGGTCGACGCGATGGACGCCTTCGGCCGGGAGGCCGGGCTGGCCTTCCAGCTGATCGACGACCTGATCGGCATCTGGGGGGATCCGGGTCACACCGGCAAGCCCGCCGGGGCCGACCTGATCGCCCGCAAGAAGTCCCTCCCGGTCGTGGCCGCCCTGACCTCGGGCACCACGGCGGGGGAGGAGCTGGCCGCCCTGTA
This sequence comes from Streptomyces sp. NPDC048461, assembly GCF_055587105.1. Taxonomy (NCBI): domain Bacteria; kingdom Bacillati; phylum Actinomycetota; class Actinomycetes; order Kitasatosporales; family Streptomycetaceae; genus Streptomyces; species Streptomyces sp. NPDC048461. Next base: position 208,812 of record NZ_JBVJGW010000001.1, read on the forward strand.
CGCGGGTCCCATGACCGGGGACGACGTGCACAAGGCGGCCGCCGCGGTCGACCGGGCGGGCGGCCGCGACTGGGCGCAGGCCCACGCCGCCGACCGGATGGGCCGGGCGGTGCAGCAGCTGTCCCGGGCCGTTCCGGACCTGGGGGCGGCCGACGGGCTGCTGGCGCTGGCGGAGTTCGTCACGCGCCGTACGCGGTGACCCCGTAGGGAGCGGCTTCGGGGGGAGGCCTGTTCCGGCACCGGATGGTGCCGGAACAGGCCTTTCCGCATGTGGGGGCCAACTCTAGGATCGCCCAAGGTTGTTGATGCTCGGGCGAAGGGTGTGACCAGTGGTTCTGGAGATACGTCAAGCGGAGCAGTCGGACCGGGACGCCGTGGCGCGCCTCCTCGACGAGGCCTTCCGTACCGACCCGGTGAGCAGCTGGGTCTTCCCCGACCCGGAGCACCGGGCCGCGGTGCACGCGAAGTTCCTGGGCGTCTTCGTCGACGTGGCGCTGTCCGAGGGGCGGATCGACTGCGCGGCGGACGGTTCCGCCGCCGCGCTCTGGCTGCGGATCCCGGCGGGCGAGCCGGAGGAGGGGGCCGAGGACGACGTGCCGGCGAAGATGCGGGCGGTGGCCGACCCCGACAACGAGCGCTGCGAGCTGGTGGGCCGACTCACGGGCGCGGTGCACCCGACGTCCGAGGAGCACGAGTACCTGCTGATGATCGCCGTCGCCCCGGACCGCCAGGGCGAGGGGCTGGGCGGCGAGCTGATCCGGCCGGTGCTGGAGCGCTGCGACCGCGAGGGCGTCCCGGCGTACCTGGAGGCGAGCAGCGAGCGCAGCATGCGGCTGTACGAGCGCCTGGGCTGGGAGCTGACGGGTGAGCCGGTGCGACTGCCCGACGGGCCCCTGATGTGGCCGATGTGGCGCAAGCCGCGGGGGTGAGGCGCGGGGGTGAGGTGCGGGACGGGGGTGCGGGAGCGAGCCCCGGCGGTCCGCGGGGGCGCGAACGGGGCGCGGCGGTAAAGGGCTTGGCGAACCACTGCAAGTGAAGTAGTTTGCCTGGCGTGCCCCGGTGCGGTGGCACTGTCCGACGGAAGAGACCCGCTTGCGCAAGCTCACGTACTTCATCGCCACGACGGTCGACGGCTTCATCGGCGCCCCCGACGGCGACGGTGATTTCCTCTACGCCTTCCTGGACCCGGAGTTCATCGGCCACCTGGTGGCCGAGTACCCGGAGACGATCTCCTCCCAGGGCCGGGCGCAGCTCGGCATCGAGGACCTCGCCCCCCGGCGCTTCGACACGGTCCTCATGGGCCGCAACACCTACGAGCCGGGCCTGAAGGCGGGCATGGCCAGTCCCTACGGCCACCTGCGCGAGCAGTACGTCGTCTCGCGCTCCCTGACCGTCCCGCCCGACCCGGCGGTCCGGCTGATCGGCGGGGACGTGGCCGCCGCGGTCCGCGGACTCAAGGCGCGGGACGGGCTCGGCATCTGGCTGTGCGGCGGCGCCGACCTCGCGGGGCAGCTGGCCGACGAGATCGACGAGTACGTCGTGAAGACCTACCCGGTCGTCGCGGGGACCGGCATGCCGATGTCCCGCGCGGGCTTCGGCGTGCGCCCGCTGGAGCTGACCGGCTGCACCGTCCTGGGCGGCGGGCAGGTCGTCACCTCGTACGACGTCAGGCGCTGACCCCCGCCGGACGCACGGGCGCCCCGCAGGCCGGGCACGAGCAGCAGACGTGCCCGGCGTACGGGGAGGCCGAGGAGCGGCCCGGCGGCCGGCGGACCGGCCGGCCGGGCCGGTGGGACTAGCCCTTCGCGTCCAGACCCGAGGCGACCAGGCCGTTCGCCCACAGCTGGTTCACCCGCGCGCGCTCGGTGGCGTTCGGGGTGGCGTTCTGACACGACGTGCCCGGGCCGCCGCCCGACATCAGCTCGCTGCACGGGCCCGAGTAGCGGTCGGGCAGGCCCAGCACGTGGCCGGTCTCGTGGGACGTCACGCGGGTGGAGTTGTACTGCTGGTTCTGCCGGTAGTCCAGGAAGATGTAGCCGCGGCCGTGGCCGTCCGTGCTCGCGTACGAGCCGCGGGAGTCGTTGCCCTCGCGGTAGGAGAAGTTCCCGCCCGAGGACACCTCCTGGAGCTTCACGTTCGTCACCGAGCTGTTCCAGATCCGGGTGGAGCTGGCTATCTGGGTGCGGAAGCTCGGCGCGCTGCGGGTGTTGTACGTGACGGTCACGGCGAGGGCGCCCGGGTTCGCGGCGCGCTGTTCGGTGACCGAGCGCTGCACGGCCTCGAAGAACGCCTTGGTGGCGGCCTGGTTCTCCTGGGAACGCTCGTACGCGGCGAAGGTGGCGGAACTGCCGACGGGGGAGGGTGCGGCGGCCGCGGGGACGACGCCGCCGAGGGCGACGGCGAGGCCGAGACCGATGCCGGCGGACAGCATGGCCTTACGGGAGTGGCGCATGTGGGGGAGCTCCTACTCGTCCGGTAATGCGGTGGGGGGTGGGTCGTTCGGTACCGGAGTCTGGGGGAGCGGACGGGGCCGGGGGATGATGTCACTCCCCGATAGCCCGGCCCTATCGGGAAGTTTTCGGTTGCCCAACAGGAGTGAGAATGGCGGGATTCGGGGGGCTATCGGCGGCTGGTGCGGGCGACCCGGCCCGGCCTACTCTCGGGGCATGGAGCTTGAGGTCAGGCACCTGCGCGCGCTGTGTGCCATCGCCGACGCCGGAAGCCTGCACAAGGCCGCCCGGCAGCTCGGCGTGAGCCAGCCCTCCCTGACGACCCAGCTGCGCCGGATCGAACGGGCCCTGGACGGCGAGCTGTTCCTGCGCGAGCGGACCGGGTGCCGGCCCACGCCGTTCGGGCGCACCGTCCTGGGCCGGGCGCGGCCGCTGCTGGCCGAGATGGCCGCCCTGGTGGCGGAGGCGCACGCGCTGGCCCACGGGCCGAGGCTGCGGATCGGCTCCACGGCCAGCCGGGCGCTGCCGGGATGGCTGCGGCGGCTGCACCGCAGGCTCCCGGACACGGAGACCTCGCTGGTGGTGGACGTCTCGGCGAACGCCCTGCTGCGGATGGCGGGTTCGGGGCAGCTCGACGTGGCGTTCGTGCACGAGGTCGAGGGCAGCCCGCTGCGGGTGCCGCCCGGGCTGGAGGTGCACGTGCTGATGGAGCGGGAGCCGCAGTTCGTGTCGATGTCGCGGGACCATCCGGCCGCGGGTCAGTCGGTGGTGTCCTTACGGGACCTGGCCGCCGACCGCTGGACGGTCGATCCGTCGGTCGACGGCGAGTGGGACGGCCTGCGCCGCGTCTTCGCCGGGGCGGGGCTCGATCCGCCGGTGCTGCACGCCGATTACCACACGGCCACCTCGCTGATCGTGTCCGGCGAGGCGGTGGCCCCCTGCCAGCCGACCTCCGGTCAGCGCGACGACATGGCGATCCGCCCGCTGTGCGGAGACCCCCTCGCCGTACGGCTGTTACTGGCCACCCGGCCGGGGGCGCACGCCGAGGTCTACGCGGACCTCCGGGCCGCCTACCGCGAGGCGGCCATGAGCACGCCGCCGTACCGGGCGTGGCTGCGGCACCACGCGAGCCCGCTGCTGGAGGTGGCGTAACGATTCACCGCGGGGCGCGCGGGGCGCCGGGGGAGTCCCAGGCGGCCTGACGCGGCCCGCGGGGGTCCGGGGGCCGCGCCCCCGGAACGGCCTGCGGGTCTCAGCCGCGGCGGGCCCGGGCGCGGTCGTACGCCAGGGCCAGCGCCCCGTGCGCCGCCAGGACGGCGCCGGCCGTCAGCCAGCCCGGGCTGCGGTGCCGGGCGCCCCAGAGCAGCAGCGGGGCGCCCGCCGCGAGTTGGGCCGTGCCCAGCAGGCGGGCCTTCGGGCCGAGGACCCAGGGCCCCAGCGGCCCCTCCTCCACCACGTCGAGCTCCGCCCGCACCGCGTCGCGCCAGCCGGACCACTCCACCGTCCCGGCGCCCGGCGCGTACCGGGCGGCCTCGCGGAGCCGGTCGGCCGGTTCGCCCGGGGAGAGCCCCGGGGGCAGGGTCAGTCCGGCGCGGGACAGCAGGGCGATCAGCCCGAGCAGCCGGGAGTTCCCGTCGGCCGCGGCGTCGGGGCGGGTCAGGCGCTCCAGCTCCTCCAGGTCGAGTACGGGGTCCAGACCCAGCCGGGCCGCCAGGGTCCGCATCGCGTCGGGCTCGCCGACCGGGCCGCCGTCGGCGTCCCACGCGTGGACCACCGGCCGGCGGAACCCGCTCGCCAGGGAGAATCCGGTCCGGCCGTCCTCCCACCACAGGCTCAGCACGGGCCAGCCGACGCCGACCGCAACCGCCGCGCCCCAGCCGGCGAGCACCTCCGCCACGTCCTCCTCGCCGTCCAGCCACGGCTTGCCCTCGGGGACGAGGACGCTCCACCCGCCCGCCGGGGCCAGCAGCAGGCGTACGCGCAGCAGGTGCGCCGCGGGGCGGGCGGCGAGGGGTTCGGCGCGGCAGAGCAGGAGGCCGCCGGCGGTGCTCTGGGGGATCGGCATGCCCACACGCTAAGGCAAACCACCCCATACCGATGATTCGGACCACGCGCTTGACTTCCCCCGACCGCGATATATCGTGTTCTGGAGAAGACGCGATATGTTGCGTGCGTCGAGACCCGTGTCCGTGAACGCACGAGGAGGATCAGCACCATGGCAGAGCAGGCGTCACCGTCGACGTGGCACATCGCCGAACCGCAGAAGCTCACCTTCGAGGAGCCGGTCACCGAGCTCCGCGTCCGCCTCGTGGGCGGCACGGTCAACGTCGTCGCCGCCGAGGAGGGCCCGGCCCGCCTGGAGGCGTCCGCGATCGACGGGCCCCCGCTGTACGTGGTCCAGGAGGGCGGCGTCCTCACCGTCTCCTACGAGGACCTGCCCTGGAACGGTTCCCAGGGATTCAAGGCGTGGTTCGAGGCCAAGCCGTGGAAGGCGTGGTCCGGCTCCTCCTCCGCGGGCCGCAAGGCCTGGGAGCGCAGCGCCTCCGTCACCCTCACCGTCCCCGCCGCGACGCGCGTCCACGTCGGCGCGGTCGGCGCCACCACCTTCGTCTCCGGCATCTCCGGCGGCACCGACGTGAACGGGGTCTCCGGCGACGCCACCCTCGTCGGGCTCTCCGGCCGGGTCAAGACGCACACGGTCTCCGGCAGCGTCGAGGCCCAGTCCGTCACGGGCGACCTCGGCTTCCACTCGGTGTCCGGCGGCCTGACGGTCGTCGACGGCGCGGGCGGCTCCGTGCGGGCCGACTCGGTCAGCGGGGACATGCTCATCGACCTGGACCTCGACCCGGCCGCCGCCCGTCCGGTGGACATCGCCCTGAACTCCGTATCCGGCCAGGTCGCCATCCGCCTGCCGCACCCCGCCGACGCCCGCGTCGAGGCCAACACCGCCACCGGCGGCGTGTCCAACGCCTTCGAGGACCTGCGGGTCTCCGGCCAGATGGGCGCCAAGCGGATCACCGGCACCCTCGGCTCCGGCACCGGCACCCTGCGGGCCACCACGGTCTCGGGCGGGATCGCGCTGCTCCGCCGCCCGCAGGCCGACGCCGACGCCCCCCTCGCCGACGCCCCCCTCACGCTCGACAAGAAGGTGCTCTGACATGCCGCCCGTCTTCGCCCACGGCCGCCTCCGCCTCTACCTGCTCAAGCTGCTGGACGAGGCCCCGCGCCACGGCTACGAGGTGATCCGGCTGCTGGAGGAGCGCTTCGAGGGCCTGTACGCGCCCTCCGCGGGCACCGTGTACCCGCGGCTGGCGAAGCTGGAGACCGAGGGGCTGGTCACGCACGCCACCGAGGGCGGGCGCAAGGTGTACTCCATCACCGAGGCGGGCCGCGCCGAACTGGCCGACCGCAGCGGCGAGCTGGCCGACCTGGAGCTGGAGATCCGGGACTCGGTCACCGAGCTGGCCGCCGAGATCCGCGACGACGTCCGGGGAGCCGCCGGCGACCTGCGGCGCGAGATGCGGGCCGCGGCCTCCGCGTCGGCGACGCAGGTCCAGGACGAGTCCTGGCAGGCGGCCAAGGAGGAGCTGCGCAAGGCGCGGCAGGACTGGAAGGAGCAGGCCCGCCGGGCGAAGGACGAGAGCCGCCGGGCCCGCGAGGAGGCCCAGCAGGCCCGCCGCCAGGCGAAGGAGGCCCAGGACCGGGCCCGCGAGGAGGTCCAGCGGATCGCCGGCCAGCTGCAGGACCAGCTCGCCAAGTCGGGCGGGGTGCTGGGGAGCCTGGCCGGAGCCTGGCTCGGCGGCAGCGGCGGCTCCGCCGCCGGACCGGGCGGCCCGTCCGGCCCGCCGGCCGGGTCCGAGCGGTCCTCCGGGCCCGCGGCGGGCTCCGCGGCCCCGGCCGACGGCACCGACTGGGCCGGGGACCTGGAGCCGACCGCCGACCCGGCGCGCGATCTGGACCGGCTGCTGGACCGGTTCCGCGACGAGGTGCGGGACGCGGCCCGCGACCACGGCGTGACCCCGGCCCGGCTGGCCGAGGCCCGCGCCCACCTGGCGGCGGCGGCCTCCCGCCTCACCGGGGCACTGGGCACGCCGTAGGCATCGGCTGCCCGGGTGCCCGAGTGCCGGCTGCCCGGCCGCCCGGAGGGGTCGGCTGCCCGGCCGCCCGGAGGGGTGGCCGGGTGCGGGGCCGCGGGCTCAGGCCGCGAGGCCCGATTCGGCCGTGCCGTACGAGACTCCGTGGTCCGCGAGGACCTCGGAGACCGTGCCCGGGCGGGAGAGCAGGGCCAGCAGCAGGTGCAGGGTGCCGATCTGCCGGTCGCGGCGGCCCACGGCGATGCGCAGGGACTGCTCCAGCACCTTCTTCGCCCCTTCGGTGAGGCGGGCGGAGCCGCCCAGGACGCGCCGGCGCGGTGCCGGGGCGGCCAGGGCGCCCTCCCCGTGCGCCTCCTCGACGCGGGCGACGATCTCGGTGACGTCGATGCCGATTCCGGCGAGGGCCTCCTCGTCGGCCCGCGACATGCCGCCCCGGCGGCGGGCCGCCGCGAGGTCGGCCGCCACGGAGGCGCGGTCCACGCCCAGCGGGTCCAGGGCGCCGAGGGCCAGCAGCGCGAGGAGCAGGTGCTCCTCGGTCATGGTGGCGGCCCCGGCCCGCCGGGCCTCGTCCATCGCCCCCGTCACGGCGGAGCGGGCGTCCCGGGTGAAGCGTTCGAACATCAGACCCTCCCGTGTTTCTTGTGCACGGCCTGCCGGCTGACGCCGAGCTCGGCCGCGATCTCCTGCCAGGACCAGCCCTGCGCGCGGGCACTGCGCACCTGTACGGCCTCCAGCTGCTCCAGCAGCCTGCGGAGGGCGGCCACGGCGCGCAGGCCCACGCGGGGGTCGCGGTCACCGGCCCGTTCGGCGAGATCGGTAGCTTCCGTCATGTGTGTCAATTTAGGTTGACGCGAGGAGGGTTGTCAACCTTGATTGACGACGGTGCCGCTCGGTCCGGTGGCAGGGCCTCGGGGGGCAGGGAGTCTCGGGGAGCTCAGGGGGTGAGGACGACCTTCCCGAAGAGGTCGCCCGACTGGAGCTTCTCGAAGCCCTCCCGCGCCCGGTCCAGCGGCAGGACCTCGTCGATGACCGGCCGCAGGCCCGTCGTGGCGCAGAACGCCAGCAGGTCCTCCAGCTCGTCCTTGGTGCCCATGGTCGAGCCGACCACCTTCAGCTCCAGGAAGAAGATCCGGGTCAGCTCGGCGTGCGCGGGACGGTCGCCGCTCGTGGCGCCGGAGATGACCAGCGTGCCACCCGGGCGCAGGGACTTCACCGAGTGGGACCAGGTGGCCGCGCCCACCGTCTCGATCACCGCGTCGACCCGCTGCGGCAGCCGCGCGCCCGGCTCGTACGCCTCCAGGGCGCCCAGCTCCACGGCCCGCTCCCGCTTGGCCTCGTCCCGGCTGGTGGCGAAGACGCGCAGACCGGCGGCCTTGCCGAGGGCGATCGCGGCGGTCGCGACCCCGCCGCCGGCGCCCTGCACCAGGACGGAGTCGCCGGGCCGGACCCCGGCGTTGGTGAACAGCATCCGGTACGCCGTCAGCCAGGCGGTCGGCAGACAGGCGGCCTCCTCGAAGGACAGCCCGGCGGGCTTGCGCAGGACGTTCCAGGCGGGGACGGTCACCTGCTCCGCGAAGGTGCCCTGGTAGCGCTCGGTCAGGATGGAGCGGGGCTCGTCGGGGCCGACCCCGTGGCCGCTCTGGCCGATCACGGAGTGCAGGACGACCTCGTTGCCGTCCTCGTCGGTCCCGGCGGCGTCGCAGCCGAGGATCATCGGCAGTTTGTCCTCGCCGAGTCCGACCCCGCGCAGCGACCACAGGTCGTGGTGGTTGAGGGAGGCGGCCCGGACGTTGACGGTCACCCAGCCGGGGCGGGCCACGGGGGCCGGGCGGTCGCCCAGCACGAGGCCGTTCAGCGGCTGGTCTCGGTCGATTCTGGCGGCGTAGGCAGCGAACATGCCGCGACGCTACCGCTCGGTAGGTACGGGTTCCAGCCCCTCCGGCCCTCCGGAAGTGAGGTCTTCGCCGCACCGCCGGCCCGCAGCCGCCCGACCGCGGCCGCGGCGCCGCACCGCCGCCCCGATCGCGGCCGTCGCGCCCCGGGACCGCGGCCACGGCGCCCGGACGCGCAGAGGCCCGGCCGGATCGCTCCGGCCGGGCCTCTGCGCGTACTGCGGTGTGACGGTCAGGCCAGGCGGGCCACGCCGTCGGCCTTCGCCGCCGCGGCGACCGCGGCCGAGACGGCCTCGGCGACGCGCTCGTCGAACGGCGAGGGGATCACGTAGTCGGCGGCGAGCTCGTCGCCCACGACGCCGGCGATGGCGTCCGCGGCGGCGATCTTCATGCCCTCGGTGATCCGGGTGGCCCGGACCTTGAGGGCGCCCGCGAAGATGCCCGGGAACGCCAGCACGTTGTTGATCTGGTTCGGGAAGTCCGAACGCCCGGTCGCCACGACGGCCGCGTACTTGTGCGCGACGTCGGGGTGCACCTCCGGGTTCGGGTTGGCCATGGCGAAGACGAAGCAGTCCTTCGCCATCGTCGCGACCGCGGACTCGGGAACCGTGCCGCCGGAGACGCCGATGAAGACGTCCGCGCCCGCGAGGGCGTTCTCCAGGGACCCGGTCTGCCCGGTCTTGTTGGTCAGGCCCGCGATCTCCGCCTTGACGTCCGTCAGGTCGGAGCGGTCCGCGGACACGACGCCCTTGCGGTCGGTGACGCAGACGTCGCCGATGCCCGCGTCCACGAGGATCTTGGCGATGGCGATGCCCGCCGCGCCCGCACCCGAGATCACCGCACGCAGGTCGCCGAGGGTGCGACCCGTGAGCTTCGCGGCGTTGCGCAGCGCGGCCAGCGAGACGATGGCCGTGCCGTGCTGGTCGTCGTGGAAGATCGGGATGTCCAGGGCTTCCTGGAGCCTGCGCTCGATCTCGAAGCAGCGGGGGGCGGAGATGTCCTCCAGGTTCACCCCGCCGAAGGACGGGGCGAGACGGATGACCGTCTCGATGATCTCGTCCGTGTCCTTGGTGGCGAGCGCGATCGGAACCGCGTCGACGCCGCCGAACTGCTTGAAGAGAATGGCCTTGCCCTCCATGACGGGGAGGGAGGCCTCGGGGCCGATGTCACCGAGGCCGAGCACGGCCGTACCGTCGGTGACGACGGCGACCACGTTCGACTTCCAGGTGTACTCGTTCACCAGCTCCGGCTGCTCGGCGATGGCGCTGCACACCTTCGCCACGCCGGGGGTGTACGCGAGGGACAGGTCGTCCTTGTCGTGGACGGGCACCGTGGCCACGATGGCCATCTTGCCGCCCCGGTGCAGTGCGAACACCGCATCGGGGTTGTTGTCCGTCGCACTGTCACTGCGAGGGTTGACGATCTCCGCTGCCACTTTGTGTGACCCCTTAAGTCCTTTGAATCGTTGAGGGTGGCCACTCCTGGTTAAGGGGTGGGCGGGCACCGCGTCCGTGCTCCGCATCGACGGTTGGCCCGTCTCCGCGGAGGGGAGGTTCGTACGCGCGGGCGCGCCGCACGCGCGCCCTGAGCCCCGGATGAGGGGTGTAAGGATCTGTTCTACCGGAAGAACACTCGCCCAGACGAGTCGATTCCAGCTCGACCATAAGCCTCTTGTCCTAGTTTTGGCGAAAAGTCCAAAAGGCTGAGCCCGGTAGGTGAGACGGACCGCAAATAGTCCGCCAAACAGGGGATGCGGCGGCGCATCGTGCGGCCCCGAGGGGCCCTGCCCGCAGTCCTGTTCGGTGTCGGGGGTCGCCCGTTATGCGATTTTGACCTGATGGGCAGCCTGAATGCGCCAGTCCGAATGGCAAGATGCCGTAATCACACAAGGTCGCGACACTCGATGGTGCGTGCTCGACCGTTTTCGGATGCTTTTCCACCTGCCGGAGGAACCAGCTCATGACCGCTAGCACCACTCGTCGTACGACCGCCGCCCGGTCCCGGATCGCGGCGGTCGGCGCCATCGCGGTTGCCGGCGCCCTGATCCTCACCGGCTGCGGTGACCAGACCGACAAGGGCTCCACCACGACCCCGTCGGGTGAGGCGAACAGCGCTCCGCTGTTCTCCAAGCTGCCGAAGAAGATCCAGGACGCGGGTGTGATCAAGGTCGGCACGGACGCCACCTACGCCCCGATGGAGTTCACCGAGGGCGGCAAGATCGTCGGTGTCGACCCCGACATCGCCGCGGCCCTGGGCAAGCAGCTCGGTGTGAAGTTCGAGTTCACCTCCGGCACCTTCGACACCCTCCTCGGCGGCCTGCCCACCGGTCGCAGCGACATGGTCATGTCCTCCCTGACCGACACCAAGGCCCGCCAGGAGGGCCTCGACGACAAGGGCGCCAAGACCGGTACCGGTGTCGACTTCGTCGACTACTTCTCCGCGTCGACCGGCATCCTGGTCAAGAAGGGCAACCCGGACGGCATCAAGACCCTCGACGACCTCTGTGGCAAGAAGGTCGCCGTCCAGCGCGGCACGACCTACGAGCAGTCGGCCAAGGACCAGTCCGAGAAGTGCAAGACGGCCGGCAAGGGCGAGATCTCCATCGAGTCCTTCCCGACCGACGCCGAGGCGCAGACCCGCGTGAAGGCCGGCGGCGCCGTCGCCGACCTGAACGACTCCCCGGTCGCCGCGTACATCGCGCAGACCGCGGGCGGCGGCAACGACTTCGAGGCCATCGCCAACCCCGGTGACGCGGGCCTCTTCGGCATCGCCGTCGACAAGAAGAACACCGAGCTGCGCGACGCGCTCAAGGCCGCGCTCGACGCGACCATCAAGGACGGCACGTACAAGGCCGCCCTGGACAAGTGGAACGCGGGCTCCGGCGCCGTGACCGAGGCCAAGACCAACGCAGGTCAGTGATTCCCGCGCGACACCGCAGCACTCTGAAGGGCAGTCACTGTGACTGACAAGCTCGACAAGGTCCCCGGGCCGGCGGCAACCCCGCCGGCCGGGGGCCTCCCCCCCGAGGCCATCCGCGCCATCCCGGTCCGCCACTACGGCCGCTGGGTCAGCGGGATCGTCGTCATCGGCCTGGTCGTGGCCCTCGCGTTCGCCTTCTCGCAGGGCAACGTCCGCTGGCAGACCATCCCGGACAAGCTGTTCGACAGCAGCATCATCAGCGGCATGCTGAGCACGGTCTGGATCAGCGTCTGCTCGATGCTCCTGGGCCTGGTCCTCGGCGTGCTCTTCGCCGTGATGCGGCTCTCGAAGAACCCGGTGACCAGCACCATCGCCTGGTTCTACATCTGGTTCTTCCGCGGGACCCCGGTCTACGTACAGCTCCTCATCTGGTTCAACCTCGCCCTGATCTTCCCGATCCTGAACCTCGGGTTCTACAAGGACGAGATGACCCAGGTCATGACGCCGTTCCTGGCGGCGCTGCTGGGTCTGGGCCTCAACGAGGGCGCATACATGGCGGAGATCGTCCGCGCCGGCATCCAGTCCGTCGACGAGGGCCAGAGCGAGGCGTCCCACGCGCTGGGCATGACCCAGACGAAGACGATGCGCCGGGTCGTGCTCCCGCAGGCGATGCGCGTGATCGTCCCGCCGACGGGCAACGAGTTCATCAACATGCTCAAGACGTCGTCGCTGGTGGTCGCGGTCCAGTACGCCGACCTGCTGCGCGCCGCGCAGGACATCGCCGCCACCTCCTTCGCGGTGATGGAGATGTTCATCGTCGCGTCGATCTGGTACCTGGCCCTGACCAGCGTCTTCAGCGTCGGCCAGTACTACCTGGAGCGCCGCTACGCCCGCGGCTCGCTGCGATCCCTGCCGCCCACCCCGCTGCAGAAGATCAAGGCGAATCTCTCCCGCTTCTCGAACCGCAAGGCGGTGGCCTGATGACGACCCCCATGGTGAAGGCCGAGGGCGTCCACAAGTCCTACGGTGCCGCGCACATCCTCAAGGGCATCGACCTGGAGGTCGCGCCGCGTGAGGTGTTCTGCCTGGTCGGCCCGTCCGGCTCCGGCAAGTCCACCTTCCTGCGGTGCATCAACCACCTGGAGCAGATCAACGCCGGACGGCTCTCCGTCGACGGCCAGCTCGTCGGCTACCGCCAGAAGGGCGACAAGCTGTACGAGCTGAAGGACAGCGAGGTCGCGGCGCAGCGCAAGGACATCGGCATGGTGTTCCAGCGCTTCAACCTCTTCCCGCACATGACGGCCATAGAGAACGTCATGGAAGCCCCCGTCATGGTCAAGCGCGAGAGCAAGGCCGTCGCCCGGGCGCGCGCCGTCAAGCTGCTCGACCGGGTGGGCCTCGGCGACAAGGGCGGCAACTACCCCGCCCAGCTCTCCGGCGGCCAGCAGCAGCGCGTGGCGATCGCCCGCGCGCTGGCCATGGAGCCGAAGCTGATGCTCTTCGACGAGCCCACGTCGGCGCTCGACCCGGAGCTGGTGGGTGACGTCCTCGACGTCATGCGCGGTCTGGCCGAGGACGGCATGACCATGATCGTGGTCACGCACGAGATGGGCTTCGCCCGCGAGGTCGGCGACAACCTCGTCTTCATGGACGGCGGCGTGGTCGTCGAGTCGGGCCACCCGCGCGAGGTGCTGGGCAACCCCCAGCACGACCGCACGAAGGCGTTCCTGTCCAAGGTGCTGTAGGCGGCACCGGCGGGCGGGCGAGGGGCGGTACGGGTTTCCCGTACCGCCCCTCGGTCATGCCGCGGCGGGCGCGCGCCCGGGGCCGGTCCTCAGGTCCGGGCCGGACGGGTCACCGCAGGGCCAGGACCAGGGCGTCCGAGGGGGAGCGCCAGACCGCGCGGGCCTCGGCGAAGCCCGCGTCGAGGAGGGTGCGGACGTGCCAGGCCTCGGGCGGGGTATCGCCGTCGGCGTGCTCCCCGTAGAGGGCGAACCGCTCCTTCACCGGCCCGGCCAGCTCCGGGTCGGCGGCCGCCAGGGCCCACCACTCGCGCCAGTCGGGCACCCCGGACGCGGCCCGCACCCGGTCCATCCCGGCGTGCCGGTGGGCGTGCTCGGCGGCGTCGATGCCCGGGGTGGCCGGGTCGGGCATGTGGTCGGCGTTCATGAACACCCCGCCCGGACGGACCAGGGGAGCCAGCTGCCCGTACAGGACGGTGAGGTCCCGGCTCGGCAGCCAGTGCAGGGCCGTCGCCGTCAGGACCGCGTCGTACGCCTCGTGCGGCAGGGCCGCGCGCCAGTCGGGGTCCTTGAGGTCGGCGGTGACGAAGGAGACCCGCGCGTCCCCCGCGAAGTGGCCGCGGGCGATCGCCAGCAGCGCCGGATCCAGGTCGACACCGGTACTGGTGGCTTCCGGGAACCGCTTGAGGAGCCGGTCCGTGATACTTCCCGTACCGCACGCGAGGTCCAGCACCCGGGGAGCCGGCCCCACGACCGCTTCGACCATGTCCAGCATCACCCGGAACCGCTCCTCGCGGTCGGGCATGTACCACTCCTGCTGCCGGTCCCAGCTGTCCTGCCAGGCCTGCCAGTCGGTGCCGCTCTTCGTCGTTCCAGCCATCACGAACCCCTCCGTACGTAATACCCTCGTATCCGTCTCAGCTGTTACCGAGACAATAATCCGCAGCCGTAAGGACTACAAGTGGAACTGGCCCATTACTCGGACTACGCCGTGCGCCTGGTCAACACCGAGGAGCCGGCCCGCAACAAGGACGCCCTCACCTCGGTGGACGCCGTCCGCGCCCTGTTCGGCCCCAGCGTGCAGATGGCGCGCCGCGTCACCGACACCGACGTGACCCGCTTCCGCAACGTCCGCGGCCGGCTGCGGTCCGTCTTCGAGGCCGCCGACGGCGGCGACCACGTGCTCGCCGTCGACCTGCTGAACTCGCTGCTCATGGAGTTCCCCGTCAGCCCGCAGGTCTCGGGCCACGAGACCCTCGGCGACGACGGAGGGCCCGACTGGCACATCCACCTCGCCGAGCACCCCTCGAACGCGTCCGCGGGCTACGCCGCCATGGCCTCCATGGGCCTGGCCTTCCACCTCACCGAGCACGGCCCCGACCGTCTCGGCCTGTGCCAGGCGCCGCCCTGCCGCAACGCCTACCTCGACACCTCCACCAACCGCTCCCGGCGCTACTGCTCCGACCGGTGCGCCACCCGCGCCAACGTCGCCGCCTACCGCGCCCGCAAGCGGCTGGAGGCCGAGGCGTCCGCCCACAGCGGCCGCACCGCCGACAGCGCCCAGGACAGCCGCGCCCTCAGCGAGCACTGATCCTCCCGGCGCGGCCGCACGCGCAGCAGCGCCGTCGCCAGCACCAGGTCGCCGGGGACCGGGCCGAAGACGCTGCTGTCGCCGGGCGCCTCGTTGAACGGATTGTCGCCGAGCACCCACCAGCAGCCGCCCGGCCGGCGCTCCACCGCCCGCTTGATCACGAGCAGGTCCTGCTGGAACGGGTGGCGCAGCACCACCACGTCACCCGGACGGACGGCCGCCCCGTACCGGACCACGACCTGGTCGCCGTGGGCCAGGGTGGGGGCCATCGACGGCCCCGACACGTCCACCAGACCGAACCGCTTCAGCGGGCTCCGGCTCTCCACCATGGGCGACCTCCTCGTCACCTCCGCATGCTGCCGTACGGGCCCGTACATTCGCTCACCGGTCCGGCCGCGACCCTGGACTTTTGTCCTAAGCCCATGGGGGCAGCCGCGAAATACCGATCCCCAGCGAGTAACCTCCCCCTTGAGAAGACGATCACGAGGAGGACACACCCCATGCTTTCCCGCCTCTTCGCCCCCAAGGCGAAGGCCTCCGCCCACTGCGACCTGCCGTGCGGCGTGTACGACCCTGCCCAGGCCCGCATCGAGGCCGAGTCCGTCAAGGCCGTGCAGGAGAAGTACCAGGCCAACGACGACGCCGACTTCCGCGCGCGCGCCATCACCATCAAGGAGCAGCGCGCCGAGCTCGCGAAGCACCACGTCTCGGTGCTGTGGAGCGACTACTTCAAGCCGCCGCACTTCGAGAAGTACCCGCAGCTGCACGTCCTGGTCAACGACACCCTGAAGGCCCTCTCGGCCGCCAAGGCGTCGAACGACCCGGCCACCGGCCAGAAGGCGCTCGACCTCATCGCCGAGATCGACCGCATCTTCTGGGAGACCAAGGCCGCCTGACCGGCGCCCGGTCCCCCTGCTCGCGCGGCCCCACCGGCCGCCCGCGACGACGAGAACGGCCCGACTGCTCCAGGCAGCCGGGCCGTTCTCGTGCCGCGCGGACGGATCCCCCCGCGCGCGGCGCCCGCTCACTCGTCGGGGTCGTCCTCGTCGTCGTCCAGCCGGGCCAGCCACGTGGCCAGGCGTTCCACCGGGACCTCGAAGTCCGGGTTCAGGTCGACGAAGGTCCGCAGCTGCTCGGCGAGCCACTCGAAGGTGACCTCCTCCTCGCCGCGCCGCTTCTGAAGCTCCTCGATGCCGCGATCGGTGAAGTACAAGTCTGGCTCCGTGCCGTGATGGGGGTGTTTCCCGCCAGGATAATCCGCGTTGCGGCGACACCTCCCGCCGTATCGGCCCCCGGCGCTAGCCTGGACGTCCAGGACGTCTCACGGGACGGGGGCGCGGATGACCGACGGGCGCACGGCCGGCTCCGCGCGCGCCTTCGAGCTCCTCGAACCCCTCGTCCAGGCGGCGACCGTACGCGTCCACGCCCCGCCGGGCGGGTATGAACCCCCCGGCAGTCCGTCCGGACCCACCTGGGGGAGCGGGTTCTTCATCGCCCCCGGCTGGGTCCTGACGTGCGCGCACGTGGTCGGCGAGGGGGGTGCTGCGGTGCGTCTGACGGGGCGCGAGGTCGGGATCACCTTCTCCTCTGGCGGCTCCGCCCGCCCCGGAGCGGCGACCGGGACCGTCGTCGGGCGCGTGGAGTGCGTCCTGCCCGAGCGGCTCGACGAACGCCGGCCCGGCCGGCGCGCCCTGTGGGACCTCCCCGACCTGGCGCTGATCCGGATACTGGCCCCCGTCTCGCACGCCTGCGTCTGGCTGACCGACCGCTCCCGGCCCCGCTTCGACGAGGTCGCGTACTTCGGCTGCACCGAGGACCTCGGCACCCCCGAGATCACCGGCCGCACCACCCGGCTGCGCGGCACCGCGGGCAACGGCGCCGCCATCCGGCTCGGCGACGACGACGAGATCGAGCCCGGCATGTCCGGCGGCCCCGTCGTGGACCTCGGCCGCGGCGAGGTCGTCGGCGTCGTCAAGGCCAGACGGCACACGGGCGGCGGCGGGCTCGCCGTGTCCGTCGTCCAGCTGCGCACCCTGCCGATGCCCCCGCGGGGCCAGATCGGGCTCTACCGGCGCGTCATGCAGGCCCACGACCTGCACCACTACGACCAGCACGTCAGCGACCTCGACACCCGCCGGACCTGGACCGACGTCCACGACGAGCTGCCCGCCCCCGACGGCGGCGGCCCGCAGGGACGCGGCCGGCTCACCCCCGGCGAACGCACCACCCTGTGCGGGCTCCTCGCCGAACTGCCCCCGCCCGGCTCCTCCGAGGTCGTACGGGCGCTGGCCGAGGCGGCGCGCGGCGAGGAACCGGACCCGCAGCCCCCCGCCCCCCTGAGCTGGCGCGACGGCCTGGGCCTGCTCCACGACCCGCCGGGCGGGGTCGGCGAGGCCGCCGCGATGCTGCGGTACGCGACGGACGTGAGCGTGGCCGACTACCGCGAGCCGCCCGCGCCCGGCGCGGACGAGGAACTGTGGGACTGGGTGCGGGCCACGGCCGAGCGGCTGTGGCGACCGCTGCGCCGGGAACTCGGCGAGCGCCACGAGCGCGGGCTGGCCGAGCGGGAGCAGCGCCGGCGGACCCGCGCCGAACGCGGCGCCCACGGCCCCGCCCGCCGGTCCGGCGGGGCGCCCACCGGCGCGTCGGTGCTGCTGGAGGCCTGGGCGCACGGCTGGGAGGACGTCTACGACTGGCGGGTCTCCGTGCTCGCCGGGCCGGAGCACCCCGGCCGGCTGACCCCCGTGGACTCGGGCGTACGGGCCACGCTGGCGGGCCTGCCGGAAGCGCTGCGGGCCCCGCTCGCCGAGGCCTTCCGGCGGTGCGACACCCACGAGGCGGCGGCCCTGCTCGAAGTGGCCGTCGAACCGGCCCTGTTCGGCCTGGCGGTGGACGAGTGGACGCTGGTGGGCGGCGCCCCGCTGGGCGTGCAGCGGCCGGTGGTGCTGCGCCACCCCGGCGGCCCCGCGCCCGCGCCCGAGCGCGCCGCCGACCGGTGGGCGCGGGTACAGCCGGGCCCGCTGCTGGACGAGCGCATCGACTGCGCGCGGGGGCGCCCGCGCGCGGCCGATCCCGACCGGCTCGCGGCGCATCCGGACAACACGGTGGCCGTGCACTGCCGGGCGGCCGCGGAGGAGCCCACGCTGGGCTCGCTGCACGCCGTGCGGGAGTCCGGGTACGGAGTGGTGGCGGGCCGGCGGCCGCCTCCGGAACCGGGGGCCACCTGCGCGCCGTTCCACCGCGGGCTGCGGGAGGAACTGGCCGTGGCGGGCGGGGCACAGGCCCTGCCGCAGCGCCTGCAGGCGCTGCGGGGGCGCGCGTACGGGGCGGACCCGGACGCGTACTGGGCGGCGGGAGCCGTCCTCGTATGGGACGACCCGGCGCGCGCCCTGCCCGAGGACGAGCCGCTCCAGGGGGACCTGTGACCGGCAGGAGGGAGCAGCTGCCATGAACGACGAGTGGCTCATCTACCGCGGTGTCGGGGAGCCCCACGACGGGATCGACGCCCTGCCCGACCCGCCGCCCTGGCGGGACTTCGACGGCGGTCCGACCGCCGCGCCCGGCGGGCCCGCGGCGGCGGCCGACGGGAACGTGGCCCGGCGGCTCGGCGCGCACCGGCAGGCCGCCGAACTGCACCGGCCCGAGCCGGAGGAACTGGAGGCGATCAACGCCGCTCTCTACCTGAGGCGGCCGCTGCTCGTGACCGGCTTCCCGGGGACGGGGAAGTCCACCCTCGCGCACGCCGTGGCGCACGAGCTGAAGCTGGGACGGGTGCTGCGCTGGCCGGTGGTCTCGCGGACCGTGCTCCAGGACGGGCTGTACCGCTACGACGCGATCGCCCGGCTCCAGGACGTGCAGCTGGCGGCGGGCGGCCGGCCGGCGGGCGGCCCGTCCGGCGCGGGCGGCGAGAACACGGCCGGCGCGGGCGGCGAGAACACGGCCGGCGGGGGCGGCGAGAACGCGGCCGGCGGGGACGCCGGGGTCGGCCGTGGGGCGGGCGGCGGGGCGCCCGGCATCGGGAGGTACATCCGGCTCGGGCCCCTCGGGACGGCGCTGCTGCCCACCGAGCGGCCGCGGGTGCTGCTGATCGACGAGCTCGACAAGAGCGACATCGACCTGCCCAACGACCTGCTGAACGTCCTGGAGGAGGGGGAGTTCACGCTCCCCGAGCTGGAACGGGTGGCCGACACCGAGCCCGAGGTGCGGGTGCTCACCGACGACGGCACCAAGGCGGTGGTCCGCGACGGGCGGGTCCGCTGCCGGGCCTTCCCCTTCATCATCCTCACCAGCAACGGGGAACGGGACTTCCCCGCCGCCCTGTTGCGCCGCTGCATCCAGCTCAAGCTGGGGCAGCCGGGGGAGAAGCGGCTCGCCACGATGGTCCGCGCGCACCTCGGCGAGGAGGCGGCCCGGCTCGGCGCGGACCTGATCCGGGAGTTCCTCACCCGCTCCCAGTCGGAGCTGGTCGCCGCCGACCAGCTGCTCAACGCGATCTACCTGACCCACCACGCCGCCCCGCCGACCCGCGAGGACCTGGCCGACCTGCTGATCCAGCGTCTCGACCGCCCGAGGTGACGGGCCGTGTTCCCCGCCGAGCCGGCCGCCGAACCACCTGCCGGGCGCACCGCCGGGCCCGTCGCGGAGCCCGCCGCCTGGCCGTCCGCCGAGCCGGGTGCCGGGCACCCCGCCGAGCCCGGCATCCGGGTGCTGGCGGGGCTGTTGCGCGCCGCCGGGCTCGATCCGTCCGCCGGGGAACTGGCCGACGCGCTCTGGCTCGCCGGCCGGACCCGCGCGGCCGCCGGAGCGCCGCCCATCGGGGAACCGCCGGGCCCGGGACCGGCCGCCGGCCCCGTGCGCGGCGATGCCGCTCCCGGTGCGGAGGACGGGCCGGGCGGGCCGGCGCCGGGCGAGGGGGAGCCCGTACCGCAGGAGGCGGAGCCCGAGGACCCGGTCACGCTGTACGCGCCCGCCGTGCGCGGGGCCGCCGGAGCGGAACCGGAGGAGGCCTCCCCGGCCGGGGAGGCGGTGCCCGTACGGGTCCCCGGGGCGGCGGCGCTGCCCCGGATCCTGGACGTACAGCGGGCCCTGCGCGCCCTCCAGCGGCACCGGCCGACCGGGCCGCCCGGCCGGATGGTGCTCGACGAGCCCGCCACCGCCGAGGCCGGAGCGCGGGCCCTCGGGCTGATCGTGCCGGTGCTCCGGCCGGAGCACCGGCACGAGGCGACCGTACGGCTGGTGATGGACGCGTCGCCGTCGATGGCCGTGTGGCAGGACATGTTCGAGGAACTGCGGACGGTGTGCGAACGGCTCGGCGCCTTCCGGGACGTACAGGTGCACCACCTGCACCGGCTGCCGGACGGCACGCCCGCCCTCGGGCGCGACCCCGTGCCCGGCACCGGCATGCGCTCGGGCGACCAGCTGCGCGACCCGACCGGACGGGCCCTGACCATGGTGGTCTCCGACTGCACCGGGCCGCTGTGGCGGGAGGGTTCGGCGCAGCGGCTGCTGCACCGGTGGGCCGAGTGCACCCCGTGCGTGGTCGTGCAGCCGCTGCCCCAGCGGCTGTGGGGACGCAGCTGGCTGCCGACCGAGCGGGGCACCCTCGCCCGGGCCGGGGGAGCGGGCCGGAAGCTGGTGTTCCGGCCGGACCGGCCCCCGCTGCCGGGGCGGCCCACCGGAGGCCTGACCGTGCCGGTGCTGCCCCCGGGCGCCACGGCGCTCGGGGCGTGGGCCCGGCTGGTCGCCGGGCTGGGCACCGGGCCGGTACCGGCCGAGGTCGGCCGGGTGCTGGCCGACCACCGGGCCGCGGCGGCGCCGCCGCCGAGGGCGGTGCGGCCCCCGCGCGAGCTGGTGGGGCGCTTCCGCTCGTCGGCCGCACCGCGGGCCGTGCAACTGGCGGTGTACCTGTCGGCCGCGCCGCTGACCCTGCCCGTCATGCGGCTGGTGCAGCGCACCATGCTGCCCGACTCGGAGCCGTCCGACCTGGCGGAGGTGCTGCTGAGCGGACTGCTGCGGCGCAGCGGACCGCCGCCGGTGCAGTGGTACGAGTTCGTACCGGGGGTGCAGGACGTATTACTGGGGCCGCTGGGGCGGGACGAGGCCGCGCTGGTGCTCAAGCACTGCTCGGAGTACGTCCTCGCGCACTTCGGCCGGGGCGTACGGAACTTCCCCGCGCTCGCCGTCTCCCAGCTGACGGGGGCTCCGCCGCCGGTACCCGGTCCGGGGACCCGGGAGGCCGCCGGCCGGGTGCCCGCGGGGCGGCTCCCGCAGGCCTTCGCGCAGGTCTCGGCGAAGGTCGTACGGCGCTACCTGCCGGGGCCGCCGGGCACGGGCAGCCCGGGCAGCCCCGGCAGCCCGGTTGACGGGGTCCCGGTCCCTGCGGCGCCGGGGCGCGCCCGGGCGGTGCGGGCCGCGCGGGACCGGCTCGCGGACGGGGGCGGTGAGGCACGGGCGCTGTACGAGGCGGTGGCGGTGCTCCGGCGGGCCGTGGCGGTCCCGGAGGGGCCCGGAGACCCCCCGGAGGAGGCGGAGACCGAGCTGGCGGGGGCGCTGCTGAGGCTCTGGGCGGACCAGCGGGACCCCGGATTCCTCGCCGAGGCGGAGCGGGCCGTGACCGGGCTGCGGACGGCCCCGGCGCGGGCGGTGCTGGGCCGGGTGCTGTACGAGCGGGCCCTGGCGGGCGCGCGGCCCGACGCGGAGCTGCTGGCCGCGGCGGAACGGGAGTGGGCGGCGGCGGGAGCGGTTCCGGGCGCCGACCGGCGCCTGCGCCTCGACTGCGCCGTCCGGCGGGCGGAGGCCCTGATCCGGCTGAGCGCGGTGCGCGACGACCCGGCGCCCCTGTGGGAGGCCCGCGCCGCCCTGGAACCCCTCACGGGCCCGCCGCCGCCCCTGGCGGCGGACCTGACGCCGGGCCGGGCCCCGGGCGGGCCGCCGGACCCGGCTCCGGCTGTGGGGCCGCGCGGGGGCGGGGGTCCCGCGGCGGGCGGTGGCCTCCCTGGCCGGGGCTTCGGCGGCGGGGGCGAGGATCCGGCCGCCGGCTCCCCGGACGGGAGTTCCGGCGACGGCGGCGCCCCGGGCCCGGCTCCGCGCTCGGCGGGCATGGCGGATCACGGCGGCCCGGAAACCGGCGGCCCGGATCACGGCGGCCCGGAAACCGGCGGCCCGGATCACGGCGGCCCGGAAACCGGGGACCCCGAAACCGGTGGCCCGGACCGGGACTCCGGTGGTGGATCCGGCGGATCCGGCGGTGCCGCGGAGCAGGAGGCCGGGTCCGGCGACGGCGCCGCGGCGGCGGGGGTGGACCGGCATCCGGCGCTGCAACTGGCCCTGGGGCGCGTCCTGCTGGCGCTCCTGCCCCGGACGCCGGACGCCGCCGAGCGCGGCGCCCTGGCCGCGGAGGCGGCCGCCCGGCTGGCCTCGGCCCTGCCCGCCCCGCCGCGCGGCGGGCAGCCGCGGAGCCCGCGGACCGCCGGGGTGCGGGTGGAGCTGGCCGGGGCGCTGCGCCACCTGCCCGCGCGGCTGGAGCAGGCCGCCGCCCAGCTCGGCGCCGCCCTCGCCGAGGCCGGCGGGGACGCCGAACTGCGGGTGGCGGCCCTGGTGTGCCTGGGCCGCGTCCACCGGGCCCGGTACGCCCGGGACGCCGACCCGGTGGCCCTGGAGGACGCGGCCCAGGCGTACGGCCGCGCCCGCCGGCTCGTCCCCCGGGACGCCGAGGCCTTCGCGGAGCTGCTGCCCGAGTGGGGCGACGTCCTCCTGGACCGGGCGCGGGCGGCCGACGGACGGCGGTTCACCGGCACCGCCGTACGCGTGCTGCGCGAGAGCCGGGCGGCGGTCGCGCAGTCCGACCCGGGGTCGGCGCACCGGCTGGTGCGGCTGGCCACCGGGCTGCGGCTGCGGCACGCGTACGAGGGGGACCCGGTGGACCTGCGGGAGGCGGAGTACCTGCTGGAGCTGGCGGTGCGGCACAGCCGCGGCCCGCTGGAGCAGGCCCGCGCTTGGCGGGACCACGGCGACGTGCAGCAGGAGATCCACGGCCACACGCACGCCGCCGAACGCCTCGACCGGGCCGCGGACTCCTACCGGCGGGCCTGGCGGGCCGCCCTGGAGGCCGACCGCGAGGAGCGCGCGGACGCCGCCGTGCGGCTGGCGGCCCGGGTGCAGGAGCTGCGCGGGGCGGTACTGGAGCGCCTGGCGCGGCCCCGGGCGGCCCTGGACGCGTACCGGGCCGCCCTGGACCTCTGGCAGCGCCTCGCGGACACCGACACCGCCACCGCCGACGGCCCGGACGCCGACGGGCCCGACGCCGGCGACACCATCCGGCCGGAGGCGGTCCGCGCCCGGATCCGCGCCCTGGAGGCCGGCCCCTGACGGGACGGCCCGGGCGCGGGAACCGGGGCACCGGGGGCGCCGGAACCGGCCCGGACCGCACCGGCCGCGGGGCGGCGCCGCCGTGCGACCCGGGGGCGCCCGTTTCCGCGTACCGGGGGAGGGGAAAGGGCAGTGGACCGCCGTACGTACCAGGCAACAGGGGGAAACCCGGCCCATGGTGACTCAACATCAGGACGCTCCCGCGGCCCGCGCGTGCCCCGGCCGGCTCCCGGACCTCTCGGGGCTCGACCTGGCCGCGCTGCGGGGCATCGACCACCCGGTGCTCGCCGCGGTCATCGAGGGCATGGTGGAGCGCGTCACCCACCCGGCCGAGGTCCTCAACGCCTTCGACTCCGGGGTCGTGTGACCGCTCGCGCCGCGCACGCCGTCCCGCACCGCCGCCCCGCCGGGCGTCGCAGAGGCACCGTCACCATCCGCCAGAGTGAACGCGGTTGACCACTTTCCGCCGTTAGCCGGGGCCCTGCGGAGGGCAGGGATGGACCGTGCGCAGCGGGAGGTACAGGCGATGAGTCACACGATCACGAGCGACGGCCTGCCGCCCCCGCACCGGAACCAAGCCCTCCAGGCACTCCAGGCCCTCCACGGGCGTCACGCCCGCCACGCACCCTGGCCCTACGCCCGCCTCGACGTCCCCGCCCTGCGCGCCGCGGGCCACCGCCCGCACCCGATCCGCCAGTTCGTGCTCAAGACCCGCAGCCGCTGCAACCTCGCCTGCACCTACTGCTACGTCTACGAGATGGCCGACCAGGGCTGGCGCGGCCAGCCCGCCGTCATGGCCCCGGCCACCGCGGCCCGCGCCGCCGAGCGGATCGCCGAGCACGCCGCCGCCCACGGCCTGACCCACGTCGACCTCGTCCTGCACGGCGGCGAACCGCTGCTCACCTCGCCCGCCCGGCTGGCCGAACCGGTCGACGCCGTACGGGCCGCCGTGGCCCGCAGCTCCCCGTGCACCCGGGTCACCGCCACCGTCCAGACCAACGGCACCCTCCTCACCCGCGGCCGGCTCGCCGCCCTGGCCGCCGCGGGCATCCGGGTCGGCGTCAGCCTCGACGGGGGCCTGCCCGCCCACAACGCCCGGCGCGTGGACCGCGGGGGCCGGCCCGGCTTCGCCGCGGCGACCCGCGGACTGCGGCTGCTGTCCCGGCACCCGGACAGCTACGCGGGGGTGCTCTGCGTGGTCGACCTCGGCCAGGACCCCGTGGAGACGTACGAGTCGCTGCTCGGCTACGCCCCGCCCTCCCTCGGCCTGCTCCTGCCGCTCGCCCACCACAGCTCCCCGCCGCCGGGCCGGAGCCCCGGCCGCACCCCGTACGCCGACTGGCTGATCGCCGTCTTCGAGCGCTGGTGGCACGACGGGGCGCGGAGGACCCGGGTCAGGATCTTCGAGGAGATCATCGCGCTCCTCCTCGGCCTGCCCGCCGCCACCGAGACCCTCGGGCTCGCACCCGCCACCACCGCCGTCATCGAGACCGACGGCTCCATCGAACAGGCCGACTCGCTGAAATCCGCCTACGAGGGCGCCGCCGCCACCGGGATGACCCTCGCCGCGCACAGTTTCGACCAGCTCCTCGACCATCCCGGGCTCGCCGCCCGCCAGCTCGGACGGGAGGCCCTGGCCGCCGGATGCCGTTCCTGCGAGCTGGTCGAGGTGTGCGGCGGCGGGCACTACCCGCACCGCTACCTGGCGGGGGAGGGCTTCCGGCAGCCGTCCGTGTACTGCGCCGACCTCAAGGTCCTGATCCGGCACGTCGCGGCCGCCCTGGACGCGGCCACCGCGCGTCCGGCCCCGGACGCGGCCGGCCCCCGTCCGGCCGCGGCTCCCGCCGTCCCCGCGCGTCCCGGCCCGTTCCCCGCGCCGGCCGACCGTCCCGCGCCGCCGGCCTCCGGCGCCCCCCGGCAGGCGGCCGCGTCGTGAACGAGTCCCGCGACCCGGGCGAGCCCGTACGACCCGGCCACGGCAGCGCGCCCGGCGAGCCCCGGCACCCCCGCGACCCCGCCGGCCGCCGCGACCCCGCCGATCCCCGCGACCCCGCCGGCCGCCGCGACGTCTTCGGCCCGCGCGACGCCCTCGACGGCCCCGTCCCGCGGACGCCCTTCGCCGCCTTCGAGGTTCCGTCCCCGACCCTGCGCGCGCTCGCCTCGACCGAGCCCTCGGCGGAGGGCACCCGCCTGATCCGCGACATCCGCCGCTCCAAGCGGCTCGTCCTGCTGCGCGCGGTCCTCGACGCCGCTCCCGGCGGGCGGGCCGGGGAGGCCGCGGACCACTGGGCCCTGCTGGAGGAGGCCGAGCGCAAGGACCCCGGCGCCGTGCGCGACGTCGTGCACTACCCGGCCACCGGCGTGTGGGCCGAGGAGACCCTGCGCCGCCTGCACGACCCGTACGGTCCCGCCGCCGACCTCGGCCACCTCGGCGCCCTCGCCGCCGCGGCGGCCCTGCGCGCCGGGGTCTCCTTCGCGACCACCCTGCGGCCGGTGCACGGCCGGCTCGTCCTGCCCACCCTCGGCCTGCTGCGTCCGCCCCGGCCCGGCCCGCTCACCCTCACCGAGGGCTCCTGGGACCCCGCGGACCCCGCCACCCTGCCCCTGCACACCCTGCCCGGCGGCGGCACCGCCCTCGACGACCTCGACCCCTACCGGGCGCCCGGCCCCGAACACCCGGCCCCCGTGCGGGCCGCCCGGCGGCTCACCCCCAAGGGGCACAAGCGCTGGGACACCCAGTGGTCCGGCGCCCTCACGCTGCTCCAGCGGTACGACACCCTCCGCGCGGGGGAGACCGTCCAGCTGCTGCGCTCCGTCGTGCCGCTGGCCGGCGGCTCCCGCTCCAGCGGCGCCACCCTCCCCGCGGCCGCGGGATCCGTACTGGCGCGGGCGCAGGCCCCGCCCGCGCTGGCCGCCACCCTGGTCCACGAGGTGCAGCACGGGAAGCTCACCGCCCTGGCCGACGTACTGACCCTGCACACCGCCGACCGCACGCCCCGTCACTGGGCCCCCTGGCGGGCCGACCCCAGGCCCCTGGAGGGGCTCCTGCACGGGGCGTACGCCCACCTGGCCCTGGCCGGCTACTGGCAGCGCGCCGCGCTCTACGGTGCCCGCGGGGCCTGGGCCCAGCACGCCCGCGTCCGGGCGCAGGTGGCGGCCGTCCTGCCCGTCCTCCGCGCCCATCCGCAACTGACGCCCGTGGGGCAGGAGTTCACCGAGGCGATGGACGACGCCGAGCGGGCCATGGACGAGCTGCCGCCGCCCGGGGACCAGCACGCCACCGCCCGCCGGGCCGTCGACCACGAGCGCCGCGCCTGGTGCGCGGAACACCCCGAACTCGCGCCGTTCGCACGAGGCTGACGGATCGTCCGCTGCGGTACCTTTTCAACCCCGTCCACTGCCCGGATTCCAGGGAGACGGCCGTATGACCACCGGTAGTCGGCAGGATCGCGACGCGGCAGCGCAGCAGCAGCAACACCCGCACCAGAATCCCCACCAGAGCCAGAGCCAGAGCCAGAGCCAGAGCCAGAGCCAGAACCCGAGCCAGCACGCGCACGCGCTTCCGGGCCAGCCGCAGCGTTTCGTCATCAGCTTCGCGGGCTTCAACCGCCCCTGGGCCGTGTGGATCGCCCACCGCCTGGAGGAGCACGGCCACCGCGTCGCCCTCCAGCGCTGGGACCCGCAGAACAGTCCCGGCCTCGCCCCCGCGCTCGACGACCTCGCCCGCTCCGGCAGCCGCGTCCTCCTCGTCCTCAGCGAACGCTACTTCTCCGCCGGCACCCACGCCGACGAGGAGTGGAACACCGCCCTGCGCGCCGTCACCGACCGCCACCCCGACCGGTTCGCCGCCGTCTGCCTCACCGACGCCCCGCTGCCCAGCGCCGTCGCCGTCCTGGAGAAGACCGACCTGTGGGGCCTCGACGCGTACGAGGCCGAGTACCGCGTGCTGCGCCGCCTGGAGCTGCCCACCGACCGCATCGGCACCGAGACCGGCCGCCGCGGCCCCCGCTTCCCCAACGACCCGCCCGAGATCTGGGGCCGGATCCCGCGCCGCAATCCGCGCTTCACCGGCCGCAACGACGTCATCGGCACCCTGCGTTCCGCCCTCGTCGAGGCCCCGCCCGGCGCCTCGACCGTCACCCTGCTCGGACTGTCC
The DNA here is from genome assembly GCF_055587105.1 of Streptomyces sp. NPDC048461. Lineage (NCBI taxonomy): Bacteria > Bacillati > Actinomycetota > Actinomycetes > Kitasatosporales > Streptomycetaceae > Streptomyces > Streptomyces sp. NPDC048461. The sequence continues at coordinate 236,023 of NZ_JBVJGW010000001.1, forward strand.
GGCGTCGGCAAGACGCAGGTCGCCACCGAGTACGCCTACCGCTTCGCCTCCGAGTACGACGTCGTCTGGTGGGTCCCCGCCGAGGACCGGCCCACCCTGCGCGAGCGGCTCGCCGACCTGGCCCCGGCCCTCGGGCTGCCGCGCGGCGCCGGCAGCTACGGCGAGCAGATCCGGGCCGTCCTCGAAGCCCTGCGCCGCGGCACCCCGTACCACCGCTGGCTGCTGGTCTTCGACGGCTGCGACAACCCCGACGACCTCACCGACCTGCTGCCCTCCGGCGCGGGCGACGTCATCATCACCTCCCGCAACCGGGAGTGGGCGACCCGGCACACCAGCCTCGTCGAGGTCCCGCTCTACGCCCGGCCCGAGTCCGTCACCTTCATCAGGCGCCGGGCCCTGCGGCTGACCGCGCAGGAGGCCGACCAGCTCGCCGAGGCCCTGGAGGACTACCCCCTCGCCCTGGACCAGACCGCCGGCTGGCTCGCCGACTCCCCGCTGACCGTCGGCGACTACCTGGACCTGCTCCAGCGCCGGCTGGACTCCCGCGAGGCCGTCCTCGTCTCCGACGACTACCCGGTGCCCTTCCCGACCGCCCTGGCGATACTCCTCAACAACGTCCGGGAGAACTTCCCCGACGCCCTCGCCCTGCTCCGGCTGTTCGTGTTCTTCGCCCCCGGCCCGGTACCGCTGCGGCTGCTGCGCGAGTTCCCCGTCGAGAACGTCCCCGAACAGCTCGCCGGTCTCATCAACGACCAGATCCGCTGGAACGCCGCCCTCAACAAGCTCGTCCAGTTCTCCGTCGTCCGCCTGGAGTACTCCGACCTGCCCGTGGAGGACGGCGGCGGAGGCCTGGAGACCGTACAGCTGCACCGCATGGTCCACGGCATCGTCCGCGCCAACCTGTCCGAGGACGAGGCCGAACCCCTCGCCCGCGCCGTCCGCCAGGTCCTCGCCGCCGCCGACCCGGGCCGCCCCTCCGACTCCCGGCTCTGGCCCCGCTACGCCGAACTCGTCCCGCACCTGTCCACCTCCGGCGTCCTCACCAGCAGCAACCCGCGCATCCAGAACTTCCTGCTGCACTGCCTGCGCTACCTGCTCCTCGCCGGCGAGTACCGCACCTGCCTGCGACTGTCGGAGGAGACCGACCAGGCCTGGCGGGCCCTGCTCGGCGAGGACCACCCCAAGGTCCGCGAGCTCAGCTACCAGTACGGCGGAGCCCTGCGCAACCTCGGCCTGTTCCGCCGCGCGGAGACCCTCACCAGGGCCGTCTCCGACCGGCTCACCGAGGAGCGGGGCGAACGCGACCTGGAGACCCTGCGCGCCGTCAGCGCGTACGGGGGCGTCCTGCTGTGCATCGCCAAGTTCGAACCGGCCCGGGTGATCTTCGAGCACTGCCTCGCCACCTACCGCGAGCTGCTCGGCGAGGACGACTCCACGACCCTCGGCGCCCAGAACAACCTGGCCGCCACCTACCGGCTGCTGGGCCGCTACCAGGACGCGTACGACCTCGACCTGGACACCCTGCGCCGCCGCGAGCGGATCCTGCGGCCCCAGCACATCTCCACGCTGTCCTCCGGGATCGCCTGCGCGATGGGCCTGCGCCTGATGGGCCGCTACCGGGAGGCCCAGACCCGGCAGGAACAGGGGGTCAAGCTCAACACCCAGGTCCTCGGCCTCGGCCACCCGCAGACCCTGCGCGCCGAACACAACCTCGGCATGTGCCTGCGCCGCTCCGGCGACATCACCGGCGCCGGGCTGCGGCTGCGGACGGTGTGGGAACGGGCGACGCGCGTCTTCGGCGTGGACTACCCGTGGACCCTGATGGTGGCCTCCGACTACGCCACCTACCTGCGGGAGTACGGGGACATCGGCGAAGCCCGCCGGATCTCCGAGGACGTGGTCCGCGGCTACCAGACGCAGCTCGGCCTCGCCCACCCGTACAGCATCGGCACGGTCGGCAACCTCGGGCTCGTGCTCCGCGCCCAGGGCGAGCGCGCCGAGGCCCTGAACCTCGCCGAGCAGGCCCTCGCCGGCATGCGGGGGGCGCTCGGCGACCGCCACCCCTGGACCCTGGGCTGCGCCCTCAACGCCACCGGGCACCGCAACATCACCGGCCGCCTGGAGGACGCGCTCGACCTCAGCCGGGAGACCCTGCGGACGGCCGAACGGGTCCTGGGCCCCGACCACCCCATGACGCTGAGCGCCCAGATCGCCCTGGCGGCGGACCTGCGGTCGGTACGGGAGGACGTCGAGGCCGGCAAGCACGAGGAGGCGGGGATCCGGTCGCTGACCCGCGTGCTCGGGCCGCAGCACGTCCACACGGTCTCGGCGAAGCAACAGACCCGCCCCTACTGGGACTTCGAACCCCAGCCGTAGCCCCGGAAAGGGGGAAGGCCCGGCCCCCTTCCGGGGACCGGGCCTTCCGTACCGCCGAGCCGCGCAGTGGCTAGGCCTCGAAGACCTCGTTCAGCAGCAGCTGCTGCTCCGCCTGGTGCCGCTTGGCCGAGCCCACCGCCGGGGACGAGCCGTGCGGGCGCGAGATGCGCCGCAGGCGCTCGCCCGCCGGGACCTCCGCGCCGACCGCCAGGTCGAGGTGGTCGATCAGGTTCAGCGCGATGAACGGCCACGCACCCTGGTTCGCCGGCTCCTCCTGCGCCCAGATGTACTTCGCCGCGTTCGGGAACTTGGCGATCTCCGCCTGGAGTTCCGCACCCGCCAGCGGGTACAGCCGCTCGATGCGGATGATCGCCGTGTCCGTGATGCCGCGCTTCTCCCGCTCGGCCTCCAGGTCGTAGTAGACCTTGCCGGCGCAGAAGACGACCTTGCGCACCGCGTTCGGGTCCACGGTGGCGTCACCGATGACCGGACGGAACGAACCGGTCGTGAACTCCTCCGCCTTCGACGCCGCCGCCTTCAGGCGCAGCATCGACTTCGGGGTGAAGACGATGAGCGGCTTGTGGTGCGGGTTGTGGACCTGCCAGCGCAGCAGGTGGAAGTAGTTCGACGGCAGGGTCGGCATCGCGACCGTCATGTTGTCCTGCGCGCACATCTGGAGGAAGCGCTCGGGACGCGCGGACGAGTGGTCCGGGCCCTGGCCCTCGTAGCCGTGCGGCAGCAGCAGCGTGACGCCGGACGTCTGGCCCCACTTCTGCTCGGCCGAGGAGATGAACTCGTCGACGACGGTCTGCGCGCCGTTGACGAAGTCACCGAACTGGGCCTCCCAGAGGACCAGCGCCTCGGGGCGGGCCAGCGAGTAGCCGTACTCGAAGCCCATGGCCGCGTACTCGGAGAGCAGCGAGTCGTAGACGTTGTAGCGCGCCTGGTCGTCCGCCAGGTACTGCAGCGGGGTGTAGTCCTCGCCGGTCTCCCGGTCGATCAGGACCGCGTGGCGCTGGCCGAACGTGCCGCGGCGGGAGTCCTGGCCGGACAGCCGGACCGGAGTGCCCTCCATCAGCAGCGAACCGAAGGCCAGGGTCTCGCCCATGCCCCAGTCGATGGTCCCCTCGTCGATCATCGACGCGCGGCGCTGCAGCTGCGGCAGCAGACGCGGGTGCACGGTGACGTGCTCGGGGATGTTGACCTGCGACTCGGCGATCCGCTTGACCGCCTCCTGCGAGATCGCGGTGTTCACGACGACCGGGAACTGCGGCTGCGCCACCGGGGCCGGCACGCTGGCGGCGGGCTGCGTGGCGGCCTCGCGGACCTCCGCGAAGACCTTCTCCAGCTGGCCCTGGAAGTCCTGGAGCGCCTGCTCGGCCTCTTCCAGGGTGATGTCCCCGCGACCGATGAGGGACTCGGTGTACAGCTTGCGCACCGAGCGCTTCTTGTCGATCAGGTCGTACATCAGCGGCTGCGTGAACGCCGGGTTGTCGGACTCGTTGTGCCCGCGGCGGCGGTAGCAGATGAGGTCGATGACCACGTCCTTGTTGAACGCCTGACGGAACTCGAAGGCGAGCCGCGCGATGCGGACCACGGCCTCCGGGTCGTCGCCGTTCACGTGGAAGATCGGCGCCTCGATCATGCGGGCCACGTCGGTCGCGTACATCGAGGAACGCGAGGACTCCGGGGCGGCGGTGAAGCCGACCTGGTTGTTGATGACCACGTGCACGGTGCCGCCGGTGCGGTAGCCGCGCAGCTGCGACATGTTCAGCGTCTCGGCGACCACACCCTGGCCGGCGAAGGCCGCGTCGCCGTGCAGGGCGACGGGCAGGACCGTGAAGTCCGTGCCGCCCTTGTTGATGATGTCCTGCTTGGCGCGGACCACGCCCTCCAGGACCGGGTCCACCGCCTCCAGGTGCGAGGGGTTCGCGACGAGCGAGACCTTGATCTGCTCGCCGTCCAGGCCGGTGAACGTGCCGTTCGCGCCCAGGTGGTACTTCACGTCGCCGGAGCCGTGCATGGACTTCGGGTCGAGGTTGCCCTCGAACTCGCGGAAGATCTGCGCGTACGACTTGCCGACGATGTTCGCCAGGACGTTCAGGCGGCCGCGGTGGGCCATGCCGATCGCGACCTCTTCGAGGCGGGCCTCGGCGGCCGAGTCGATGACGGCGTCGAGCAGCGGGATGACGGACTCGCCGCCCTCCAGGGAGAACCGCTTCTGGCCGACGTACTTCGTCTGCAGGAAGGTCTCGAAGGCCTCCGCGGCGTTCAGCCGGCGCAGGATGCGCAGCTGCTCCTCGCGCTCCGGCTTGGTGTGCGGACGCTCGATGCGGTCCTGGATCCAGCGGCGCTGCTTCGGGTCCTGGATGTGCATGAACTCGACGCCGGTGGTGCGGCAGTACGAGTCGCGCAGGACGCCGAGGATGTCGCGGAGCTTCATCATCGACTTGCCGGAGAAGCCGCCGACCGCGAACTCGCGCTCCAGGTCCCACAGGGTGAGGCCGTGCTCGGTGATGTCGAGGTCGGGGTGCTTGCGCTGCTTGTACTCCAGCGGGTCGGTGTCGGCCATGACGTGGCCGCGGACCCGGTAGGAGTGGATCAGCTCGAAGACGCGGGCGGCCTTCGTGACGTCGTCGTCGTGCGAGGCGTCGATGTCGCGGAGCCAGCGGACCGGCTCGTACGGGATGCGCAGCGCCTCGAAGACGTCGTCGTAGAAGCCGTTCTCGCCGAGCAGCAGGTTCGCGACGATCCGCAGGAACTCGCCGGAGGCCGCGCCCTGGATGACCCGGTGGTCGTAGGTCGAGGTCAGGGTCATGACCTTGGAGATGCCCAGCTTGTTCAGGGTGTCCTGCGAGGTGCCCTGGAACTCGGCGGGGTAGTCCATGGAACCGACGCCCATGATGACCGACTGTCCGGGCATCAGGCGGGGCACGGAGTGCACGGTGCCCAGGCCGCCGGGGTTGGTCAGCGAGACGGTGACGCCGGTGAAGTCGTCCATCGTCAGCTTGCCGACGCGGGCGCGGCGGACGATGTCCTCGTACGCCTGCCAGAACTCGAAGAAGTTGAGCGTCTCGGCCTTCTTGATGCCGGCGACGACGAGCTGGCGGTCGCCGTTCGGCTTCACCAGGTCGATCGCCAGGCCGAAGTTGATGTGCTCCGGCTTGACCAGGGTCGGCTTGCCGTCCTTCTCCGTGAAGGAGTAGTTCATCGTCGGCATGGCCTTGATGGCCTGCACCATCGCGTAGCCGATGAGGTGGGTGAAGGAGATCTTCCCGCCCCGGGCGCGCTTCAGGTGGTTGTTGATGACGATGCGGTTGTCGAAGAGCAGCTTCACCGGGACGGCGCGGACGGACGTGGCCGTCGGCACCTCCAGCGAGGCGTTCATGTTCTTGACGACGGCAGCGGACGGGCCGCGGAGCGTCACCAGCTCGGGGCCCGCGGGGGCCTCGGTGGCGGGCGCGGCCTTGGGGGCTGCGGCGGAGGGGGCGGGCGCGGCCGGAGCCGGTGCCGGGGAGGAGGGCGCGGCCGGTGCGGCGGCCGGGGCCTGGGAGGTGACAGTCACAGCAGGGGCACCAGAGGGGGTGGCAGGAGCAGGGGCAGGGGCCGGCACGGCCGCGGGCGCGGAGGCTGAGGTCGGCGCGGCGGCGGCGGGCGCCGCCCCCGTGGCGGCGTCGGCGGTCTGCGGGGCCGCGGCGACGGCGGGGGCGGCCTGTGCGGAGGCGCCGTCCGTCGTCGGGGAAGTCTTCGGCTCTTCGGCCTTCACGGGCGCGACGGCGCCCCCGGGCTTGTAGTCCGCGAAGAAGTCCCACCAGGCCCGGTCGACCGAGTTCGGGTCCTGGAGGTACTGCTGATAGATCTCGTCGACGAGCCACTCATTGGCTCCGAAGCTCGTGGCAGGGGTCTTCCCGCCCTCTGCTGCTTCGGTCGTGGTGCTCGAGTTACTGGGGGACTGTGGCGACACGGCGGCAACCGCCCTCTTCCGCTTCACAAGGTATGGACAGCGGGAATAAAGGCTACGCCTCCTGGGGGGCGACATGCAGACCGGGCGGGACATCCGTCACGTAGGTCACATCGAACGGCGGGTTTCGCCGCCCTGAATGGCGGGAAACAAGCGTGGTTCGGGTAGGGGGCACCCAGGTTGCGGCCCCCATGGCTTCGCACCCCTGACGGACCCCGGCTGGATGTGGCCGAGATCATGTCCTTCCCACTCGAACCCTACGTCAACACGGCGCTTGCGAGCTGCCCGGAAGCGTGACGAGGATGCGGCACCCCCGTGACGATTCGGCCACTCCGATGCGCCCGCCGTGCAGCTCCACGGCCCACCGGGCGATCGCCAGCCCCAGTCCGGTCCCGCCGTCGCCGCCCCGGGCGCTGCCCCGGTTGAACCGCTCGAAGACCCGGTGGCGCTCCGCCTCCGGGATGCCCGGGCCCTCGTCCCGCACCTCCAGGGCCAGGCTCCCGGGCGCGTCACCGGCCCGGGCGCGGACGGTGACCCGGCCGTGGGCGGGGCTGTGCTTGACCGCGTTGTCGATCAGGTTCGCCACCACCTGGTGCAGCCGCTCGGCGTCCGCGTACGCCGCCAGCTCGGACGGGAAGACGTCCAGGTGCAGGTGCACGTCGTTGCGGGTGTGCCCGCCGGAGCCGGAGGACAGCCCCGGCCGGCCGGCCGCCGCCAGCCCGGACTCCTTCAGCACCCCCGAGAGGTACGGCCACACCTCGAAGCGCCGGGCCCGCAGCGGGACCACCCCGTTGTCCACCCGGGAGAGGTCCAGCAGGGTCTCCACCAGCCGGCCCAGGCGCTCGGTCTGCTTCAGCGCGGTCCGCATGGTCTCGGGGTCGGCGGCCGACACCCCGTCCACCACGTTCTCCAGCACCGCCCGCAGCGCCGCGATGGGCGTGCGCAGCTCGTGGGAGACGTTGGCGACGAGCTCCTTGCGGTGGCGGTCCACGGCCTCCAGGTCGTCGGCCATCAGGTTGATCGTGGAGGCCAGGTCGCCCAGCTCGTCGCGGCGGCCCGCCTCGCGCACCCGGCGCGTGTAGTCGCCGCGGGAGATCGCCCGGGCCACCGTCGTCATGTCGTCGAGCGGCGCCGTCAGGCTGTGCGCGACGAACTGGGTGATCAGCATCGAGGCGATCACCGAGAAGACCGTGATGAACCGCAGTTCGGTGTCGGTGCGCAGCGCGACCATCAGCAGGCCCGTGGTGATGAAGACCGAGACCACCACGAGGGTGCCCAGCTTGGTCTTGATCGAGAAGGGCGAGAAGGGCCGCAGCCCCCCGGCGGGCCGCGGCTTCGGCCGGGGCCGCGGTCGCTGCCGCGGCCTCGTGGGCGGGGCGCTCACGCCTGCGCCGGGGTCTCCAGGGCGTACCCGACGCCGTGGACCGTACGGATGCGCTCCGCGCCGATCTTGCGGCGCAGGGCCTTGATGTGGCTGTCGACCGTACGGGTCCCGGACGCGTCGGCCCAGTCCCAGACCTCCGCCAGCAGCTGCTCCCGCGAGAGCACCGCGCGCGGGGTCCCGGCCAGGCACACCAGCAGGTCGAACTCGGTCGGCGTCAGGTGGACGTCCTCGGCCTGCACCCGGACCCGGCGCTGCGCGTGGTCGATCTCCAGGTCGCCCAGGCGCAGGGTGGCCCCGCGCGGGGCGTGCGCGGCGAGCGTGGCGCGTTCCACGCGGCGCAGCAGGACGTGGACGCGCGCGGCGAGCTCGCGCATCGAGAACGGCTTGGTCATGTAGTCGTCCGCACCGACCCCGAGCCCGACCAGCAGGTCGGTCTCGTCGTCCCGGGCGGTGAGCATCAGCACCGGCACCGGCCGCTGGGCCTGGACCCGGCGGCAGACCTCCAGCCCGTCGAATCCGGGCAGCATGATGTCCAGCACCAGCAGCTCGGGCAGCCAGCTCTCGGCCGCGGCCACGGCGGCCGGACCGTCCGCGGCCGTCTGCACCTGGAAGCCCTCGGCCCGCAGCCGGGCCGCGATGGCCTCCGCGATGGTGCGGTCGTCCTCGACGACGAGTACGCGGCGCTGGGCGCCGGGTGTCGCCGATGCGCCGTTGTGGCTGGTGTGCGTCTGTTCCATGTCCCGGTCCCGCCCCGTGAAGATCTGCGTGGTGGGGTGCAGCGTAGAGGAGCCACCGGCCTGCGGCTATGCGGGGTTCGGACAGGGCATTTGTACGGAAAGCGCTGGTCGGAGAGGGAATGTGCCGGGTGGGGAGGCCCCCGCCAGACCGGCCCGCGGACGGTCGCGTTCCGCTCCGGCGGGGGGCCGCCGGGGCTCCCGGGGAGAACCGGGGGAACGCCCTATGGCGCCTCCTCCGCGGTGAACGGGGGCAGCGCGTCCAGCACTTTGGCGAGGGCCGGGGGCTCGGCCCCCTGCTCGGCGGCCACCTCGTGGCCGTCGTGCACGACGGCGTGGGTGAACCCGTCGTAGACCGTGGTCGCGTTCTTCGAGAACCGCGGCAGCCGCGCGAAATCCGCCTCCCGCAGCGCGGCGGACAGGGCGGCGAGCCGGTCCGGTGCCAGCCGGCCGGAGCCGTCGGGGTCGGCCGCGCCGTCCAGCCGGGTCCAGGACCCGTCGCCCTTGACGATCAGCGTGTGGGTCCGGCCGGCGAAACCGCCGGACCGCGTGGCCCGTACGAGGGTCTCCCCGGCGGGGACGCTGCGGCCGGGGACCGGCGCGGGACTCGGGCTCGCGGCCGGATCCGGCGTGGCCCCCGGGGGCGCGCCGGTGGCCGGGACGGGGGAGGCGGAAGCGGTGGCGGCCGGGGAACCGGGCCCGCCGGAGGGGGAGTCGGGCGCCGCCGGGGCGGAGGGGCCGCACCCGGCCAGGAGCGCCGCGCCCAGCAGTGCGGCGGCCGTCACCGGCACCGTTCGTCGTGCTCGCACGCCCCACCTCCGCGGGTACTCGGGCCGAACCCCGAGTATGGAGTCCCCGCACCCGATCCGACAGCTCCCGGAGGCCGCCATCCGCCGCATCGCGCCCTGGCGCGTCGTGCCCGCGCTGACCGCCCTGCTCCTCGGCCTCTGGGGCCTGGAGCGCGGCGGCAGCCTGTGGCGCGACGAGTCCGTCACCTGGCAGGTGGCCCACCGGCCGCTGGGCGGGCTCTGGGAGCTGCTGGGTCAGGTGGACGCCGTGCACGGGCTGTACTACCTGATCCTTCACGGGGTCTTCCAGGTCTGGGACGGCGGCCTGTGGGCCCTGCGGCTGCCCTCCGTCGCCGCCACCGCCCTCGCGGCCGCCGGGGTGGCCGCGATCGCCCGCCGGCTCGCGGGGGAGCGGGCCGCGCTGATCGCCGGGGTCGGGTACGCCGTGCTCCCGCCGGTGCAGATGTACGCGCAGGAGGGGCGCTCGTACGCCCTGGTCGCCGCCGCCGTGGTGTGGGCGACGTACCTGATGCTGCGCGAGCGGTGGACGGCCTACGCGGCGGTGCTGCTGCTGGGCTGCTGGCTGCACGAGTTCGCCGTCCTGGCCCTGCCCGCCCACGCCGTCACCGCCTGGCGCTCGCGCGGCTGGCGGCTCGCGGCCGGGGCCGTCGCGGTCCTGCTGCTGCCGCTGGCCCTGGTCAGCGCGCGGCAGGCCGGGCAGCAGCTCGGCTGGCTGGGGCGGCCGGCCTGGCAGGACTGGACGGCGTACGGGGTGCTCGCGGTCGCGGTGCTGCTGCTGGGTCGTCCCTTTCGGATCTTGTCGGCAAGATCCGAAAGGGACGGCCCGGCCCGGGGCGCCGCGGAGCGGGACCTCGTACGGGTGGCCGTGCCGCTGGCGCTGCTGCCGCCCGGGGTGCTGATGGCGGTGTCGCTGGTGGACCCCTGGTACGTGGACCGGTACGTGCTCTACTCCCTGGCCGGACTCGCCCTGCTGGCCGGGGCCCGGCTGGCGGAGGTCCGGCTGTCGGACGTCCGGCCGGGGGCGGCCCGGACGGGGGCGGCCCGGACGGGGGTCCTGCGGGGCCGGTGGACGGCCCGGCGGGGGTGGCCCCGCCCGGTGGTGGCCCTGCTCGCCGCGCTCCTGGTGCCGTGCGCGCTCTGGTCGGTGTGGCTGCGGACCCCCGAGAGCCGCAAGGACGACGCCCTCGCCGTGGCCGCCGCCGTCCGCGAGGCGGCCCGGCCGGGCGACGCGGTGGTGTTCCTCCCGTCGCGGCGGCGCGAGTGGCTGCTCTCCTCGCCGCGGACGTACGCCGCGCTGCGCGACGTGGCCCTGGACCGCTCCCCGGCGGCCTCGCGCAGCCTCCAGGGCACCGAACTGCCCTCGGCGGAGCTGCGCGCGGCGCTCATCGCGTCGCCCCGGGTGATCGCGCTGCTGGACCCGGCCGACGAGCCGCTGGACCCGTACCCGCGGGAGGCGGTGAAGCGGCAGACGCTGGCCGCCTGGTTCGACCTGTGCTCGGTCACCGCGGTGCGGGGCGCCCGCGTCGCGGTGTACGCGGCCCCGGGCACCTGCGCGCCCTGACGGCGCGGGGCGGGCGGCGCGGGCGGGGGGCGGCGCGGGCGGGGGTTAACCCCACCCGGGGTCCGGGTACCGGCACCATCGGCCCGGGGCGCCGCGGCGCCGACGATGGGGACATGACCCTTCACGCCGCGTCAGTTCGCCCCGCCCCCGCCGCAGTCGCCGTCCTCGGCGCGGCGCTCCTGCTCGCCGGATGCACCTTCGGAGAGGCGGTCCGCACGTCGGTCGCCGCCGACGCCACCGTCACCGAGGCCGTCACGGCGGTCCGGCTGACGGGGGTCCGGTCCGGCTCGGTCGAGGTCACCACCGGGACGGGCCCGGGGGTCGCCGTGCGGCGCACCGTCCACTACCGCGGGGCCACCGCTCCGGAGGTCGGCCAGCAGGTGACCGGCGGCGTCCTGACGTTCACCTCCGGCTGCTCGCGCGACTGCTCCGTCGACTACCGCCTGGAAGTGCCGGCCTCGGCCGGGGTCACGATCGAGGCCGGCAGCGGCCGCGTCACGGTGACGGGCGTGGCCACCGCCGACGTCGAGTCGGCCTCGGGCGACGTGCGGGCCGACGCGATCACGGGCCCGCTGAAGGTCCGTACGTCCTCGGGCACGATCACCGCCACCGGGCTGGCCGGGCCGAGCGCCGACGTCCGCTCGCACTCGGGGGACGCCCGCCTGGACTTCACCCGCGCCCCCGCCTCGGTCAGCGCCGAGAGCACCTCGGGCGACGTCACCCTGAAGGTGCCCTCCGGCCCCTACCGGGTCGCCGTGTCCACCACCTCGGGCGACCGCGACGTCACCGTCCCCACCGACCCGGCGGCGGCCTCCCGCCTCACGGCGAAGACCACCTCGGGCGACGTCCGCGTGGGGGCGCTCGGCTGAGGGGCGCCCCGTACGCCCCGCACATCCCGTACGCGCCGTTCGTCCCGCGCGCCCGCCGGGGATCGCGGGACGGTCCTCAGGGGGTCCCCTCCGGGTCGTGCCGGATCCCCGGCGGGACCACGGGCAGGAGCAGCGGCCGCTTCGCCGACCGGCCGTCGCCGCTGGAGCGGCCGCGCAGCCGGCGGACGGCCCAGGGGCCCAGGAACCCGGCCGCCCAGCGCAGTTCGGCCGCCACGGCCGCCGGCGCACCGGGGAGCGGCCGGACCGGCAGCGGGTGCGTCCAGGCGTCGCTGCTGCCCGGTACGCCCAGCGCGTGCGCGGCGGCCGCGGCGATCCGCTCGTGGCCCAGGGGGCCGGCGTGCAGCCGGTCGGCCGTCCACAGCCGCGGGTCGGTGCTGACGGTGTGCCCGCCGGTCTCGACGACCGTCACCCCGTGCCGGGCCGCCGCGGCGCGGACGCGGGCGTTCAGGTCGGCCACGCGGGGCGCGAGGGGGCGGGCCATGGGGGCGATCCGGCCGATGTCGGGGAAGGCGAGCGTGGCCACGCGGGCCCCGGAAGCGGTGAGCGCGGCGAACACCGCCTCCAGCTCCCCGGCCACCTCCGCCGGGTCGAACCGGGGCCGGAGCAGGTCGTTGAACCCGGCGACGACGGTGGCCAGATCGGGCCGCAGGGCCAGGGCGGGCCCCAGCTGTTCGCCGCGGACCTGCCGGGCGAGGCGGCCGCGCACGGCGAGGTTCGCGTACTGCAGTCCGGGGCCGACGGCGGCGAGGTGCTCCGCGAGCCGGTCGGCCCAGCCGCGCAGTCCGGCGGCGTCGTCGCCGTCGCCGACGCCCTCGGTCTGGCTGTCGCCCAGGGCCACGTAGCGCGCGTACCCGGGGTACTCAGTGCTCGCCACGGGGCGCCTGCCTCTCCCGCAGGACCGCGGCGGTGCTCCGGCACCAGTCCCGGTGCTCCTCCTCGAAGGCCAGGCCGCGCCGGCAGGTGAGGTACGGGCCGATCGGCCGGCCGTGGCGCAGGAACTCCTCCTCGTCCGCGTCGCCGCGCAGGCGGACGAGCAGCTTGGAGAGCAGCTCGATCTTCGCCTCGGCGGCGGCCGCACGCGCGTCCAGCTGCTCGATCACCGGCCCCGTGCCGAGGCGGTCGACGGCCTGGACCTTGACCAGCAGGTCGTCCCGGATGAAGGAGGGCTTCGAGGGAACCGCCGCGAACCGCTCCAGCTCGGCGATGCCCGGGTCGGTGACGCGGAACAGCCGCTTGTTGGGCCGGGACTCCTGGACCACCTGCCGGCCGACGACCATCCCCTCGGCCTCCAGCTTGGCCAGCTCGGCGTACAGCTGCTGGGGCTGGGCGTGCCAGAAGTTCGCGACGCCCAGGCCGAACTCCTTGGCCAGCTCGTACCCGCTGAAGTCCCCGCCCAGCAGAGCCGCCAGCACGGCATGTCTCAAAGCCACCGCGGCGCCCCCTTCCGCTCTCTCGTCCGGACCCGCATCCTACTCATGAACAAGACTAGTCATGCTTTTGAGTATCTGGAGGGTCCATGGAAACCGCCGCACGCTTCCGCGCAGCCGTCGAGACGCGCGACCTCGCCGCACTGACGGAGCTGTTCACCGAGGACGTCCGCCTGTACAGCCCGGTGAAGTTCACCCCCTTCGAGGGCCGGCCCGCGGTGCTCGGCCTCCTCGGCGTGCTGCTGCGCACCTTCGAGGACTTCCGCTACGTCGGCAGCCTCGACGGCGCGGCCGAGACGAGCGCGGACGGCAAGGAGGCGCCGTCGCAGATCCTGATCTTCCGGGCCACGGTCGAGGGCAAGGAGATCCACGGCATCGACCTGTTCCAGCTCGACGGGGCGGGCCTGATCAAGGAGATGACGGTGATGGTCCGGCCCCTGTCGGCCGTCCAGACCCTCGGCGCGGCCGTCCTCCGCGGCCTCCAGGCCGACGGTCCGGCCCCCCGCCCCGCCTCCTGACCCCGGAGCGCCCCCGCCCTTCCCGCCCGGCGGGGGCGCTCCCCTCCCCCCTCCGTCCGTCCTCCCTCCCTCCGTCCGCCCCCGCCCGGCCGTCCCGGCACCGCCCGTCACCCGAGGTCACGGCGCGTTCGCCCGGGGCGAACGGGGTGGGGGGAACATTGAGGGGCTCACGTGCATTGAGTCGGCATAGCTCAACTTCACTGCCGGAGGGAAGATCATGGCTTCGACGTCCGAAACGCTCATCCTGCCCGTGCTGCCGCTCGACGACGAGGTCGTGCTGCCGGGGATGGTCGTGCCGCTGGACCTGTCCGACGCCGAGGTGCGGGGAGCCGTGGAAGCGGCCCAGGCCGCCGCGGGCGGCGGGAAGCCCCGGGTGCTGCTCGTGCCGCGGGTCGACGGGACGTACGCCGCGACCGGGGTGCTCGGGACCGTCGAGCAGGTGGGACGGCTCTCCGACGGCGACCCCGGGGCCCTCATCCGCGGCCGCGGGCGCGTCCGCATCGGGGCCGGCACCACCGGGCCCGGCGCCGCGCTCTGGGTCGAGGGCGAGAGCGCCGACGAGGACGTGGCCGAGCCGCTGCCCGGCGCCGTGGCCGAGCTCGTCAAGGAGTACAAGGCCCTCGCCACCAGCTGGCTCAGGAAGCGCGGGGCCTGGCAGGTCGTGGACCGGGTCCAGCAGATCGAGGGCGTCTCCGCCCTCGCCGACAACTCCGGCTACTCGCCCTTCCTGACGCTGGCCCAGAAGGTGGAGCTGCTGGAGACGGCCGATCCCGTCGCCCGCCTCCGGACCGCCGTCAAGGCGCTCAGCGACCACCTCGCCGAGCAGGACGTCGCCGAATCCATCGCCAAGGACGTTCAGGACGGCGTCGACAAGCAGCAGCGCGAGTTCCTGCTCCGCCGCCAGCTGGAGGCCGTCCGCAAGGAGCTGCGGGAGATCAACGGCGAGGAGTCCGGCGAGGAGTCCGACGACTACCGCGCCCGCGTCGAGGCAGCCGACCTCCCGGAGAAGGTCCGCGAGGCCGCGCTCAAGGAGGTCGAGAAGCTGGAGCGGTCCAGTGACCAGAGCCCCGAGGGCTCCTGGATCCGCACCTGGCTGGACACCGTCCTCGAACTGCCCTGGAACGAGCGGACCGAGGACCGGTACGACATCCGGGGCGCCCGCGCCGTGCTCGACGCCGAGCATGCCGGGCTGGGCGACGTGAAGGACCGCATCACCGAGTACCTGGCCGTCCGCAAGCGGCGCGGCGAGCGCGGCATGGGCGTCATCGGCGGCCGGCGCGGCGGCGCGGTGCTCGCACTGGTCGGCCCGCCCGGCGTCGGCAAGACCTCCCTCGGAGAGTCGGTCGCGCACGCCATGGGCCGCAAGTTCGTCCGGGTCGCGCTGGGCGGCGTACGGGACGAGGCCGAGGTGCGCGGACACCGCCGGACCTACGTCGGCGCCCTGCCGGGCCGGATCGTACGGGCCGTCAAGGAGGCCGGCTCGATGAACCCGGTGGTCCTCCTCGACGAGATCGACAAGGTCGGCTCCGACTTCCGCGGCGACCCCGCGGCCGCCCTGCTGGAGGTCCTGGACCCCGCCCAGAACCACACGTTCCGCGACCACTACCTGGAGGTCGAGCTCGACCTCAGCGACGTGGTCTTCCTCGCCACCGCCAACGTCCTGGAGTCCATCCCGGAGGCCCTGGCCGACCGGATGGAGCTCGTACGGCTCGACGGGTACACCGAGGACGAGAAGGTCGTCATCGCCCGCGACCACCTCCTGCCGCGCCAGCTGGAGCGGGCCGGGCTCGCCGCCGACGAGGTGGTCCTGGAGGAGGACGCGCTGCGCAGCCTCGCCGGGGAGTACACCCGCGAGGCGGGCGTGCGCACCCTGGAGCGGTCCCTCGCCCGGCTGCTGCGCAAGGTGGCCTCCCAGCACGAGCTGGGGGAGCGCGAACTGCCGCTGCGCATCGGCGCCGGCGATCTGCGCGGGCTGATCGGGCGCCCGCACCACGTTCCGGAGTCCGCCCAGGACCCGGCCGAGCGGCGCACCGCCGTTCCCGGCGTGGCCACCGGCCTGGCGGTCACCGGCGCCGGCGGGGACGTGCTGTTCGTCGAGGCCTCGCTCGCCGACCCGGAGACGGGCGCCGCCGGGCTCACGCTCACCGGCCAGCTCGGCGACGTCATGAAGGAGTCGGCGCAGATCGCGCTGAGCTTCCTGCGCTCGCACGGCGCGGAACTGGAACTGCCCGTGGCCGACCTGAAGGACCGGGGCGTGCACATCCACTTCCCGGCGGGCGCGGTGCCCAAGGACGGGCCGAGCGCGGGCATCACCATGACGGCGGCGCTCGCCTCGCTCCTGTCCGGACGGCAGGTCCGCACGGACGTGGCGATGACCGGCGAGGTCTCGCTGACCGGCCGGGTGCTGCCGATCGGCGGGGTCAAGCAGAAGCTGCTGGCCGCGCACCGGGCCGGGCTGACCACGGTGATCATCCCGAAGCGGAACGAGGCGGACCTGGACGACGTCCCGGCGGAGGTGCTGGAGGGGCTGGAGGTGCACCCGGTGACCGACGTACGGCAGGTCCTGGAGATCGCCCTGGTGGGGGCGGAGACGGCGGCGCCCACGGCGCCCGTGACCGCGGCCGCCTGACCGCGGCCGCCTGACCGGGGGCGGCCCGGCCGCCGTCCGGACGGCCCGGAGTCCCGCTGCGGCGGGGCCCCGGGCCGCCGGTGTGTCCGCTGCGAAATACTGGGCGCCCACCCCACCACCGAAGGAGCGGTACGTGCACGGGAGCGAAGACCAGGAGTTCCTTGCCCTGGAGCGGGAGCTGTCCGTCTTCCTCCGGCGGGCCCGGGCCTCCTCCGGGGAGATGGCCCGCGAGCTCCACCCCGAACTGGAACCCGCCGCGTACGGGCTCCTCACCCGCCTGGAAGCCGCCGGCCGCCAGCGGGCCACCGAGCTCGCCGCGTACTTCGGCGTCGGCAAGGCCACCATGAGCCGCCAGCTGCGGGCCCTGGAGGTGCTGGGCCTGGTGGCCCGCGAGCCGGACCCGGCCGACGGACGGGCCTTCCTGGTCGGCCTCACGGACGAGGGCCGCGAACGCTTCCTGCGGGTGCGGGACGCGCGGCGCGAGCAGTACATGCGCAAGCTCGCCGACTGGGACCGCGGCGAGGTCGCGGAACTGGCCCGCCTGCTGAACCAGCTGAACGCCGGAGCCGAATAGCAACAGCCGGTCCGCGCCCGCCCGGTCCGCGCCCGCCCGGTCCGCGCCCGCCCGGTCCGGGACCGCCCGCCCCTCGGGCGCGCCCGCCGTGCCCCCGCTCGGCTACAGCTCCGCGTACGCCGCCGACGCGTCGTCGTGGCGCTTGTGGCGGGCCCGCGGACGCGCCGGGTCGGACTCGACGGCGCGGACCCGGGCGATCAGGCCCTGCGCGCCCTCCTTCCGCAGGACCGCCAGGCACTGCGCCCAGTCGCCCTCCCCGAACGTGTCCGTCCACCGGCTCGCCCCGTCCGTCAGCGCGGCCACCGCCCGGACCTCGCCGCGCGGGGTGCGCCCCGTCACCGCGCGGGCCGCCACCGCCGGGTCCGCGGCCGCCGTGAAGAAACCGCCCTCCGCGTTCCGCAGCGCGTCCGTCGCGGCCACCGACCGGAGCACCTCCCGGGGCACCCGGTCCAGCCGGTCGTCGAGCACCGCCGTCACCGCGCCGTCGGGCGCCTGGAGGAGCAGGACGGAGTCCGAGAGCACCAGGTGCTCCACGTACGCCGCGTCCCACCGGACGACGACCACCGTCGCCTGCGGCGTCCGTACGTGAGAAAGGTCACAGGCGTCGCCGTGGGCCCCTGCCGTGGCGCGGACGGCCTCCGCCAGGATCCGGTCCAGCGGCAGGTCCGGCCGCGATCCGGACAGTTCGGTCAACCGGCCGCCGAGCCGCGCCGCGAACCACGGCACCCCGTGCACGCATCCGTCCCCGTCCCGCGGCGGGGTGACCCCGTCCAGGGCCACCAGTACGCCCCCGCCCGCGGCGGGGATCGCGGCCGACAGCCAGTCCTCATTGGGGCGTTCCGGGTCGCCGGGGGCCGAGGCGAGGTCGATGCGCATACGGACATACTGCCCCTGGGCGACCCGGGGAGCGCGGGCAGGTCCGGACCGATTCCCGGGCCCGTCCGGCCGTCCCGCCGGGTGCCGCGGCGGGCCCGCCCGGCCCGGGAGGGCGGCGGCGGCCGAGCTGTGGGCGGGCATACTGCCAAAGCCCCCGTCGATCTTTCAACCGCCTGTCCACGGACGCGCTCTGACACCGGGTGCCCGAGTTGGTCGCCAACTCATCCGTGATGTTCACTCGTTCGAGTGGCCGGGTGAGCGATGGGCGGCTCTCTCCCCAACACACTGCAAAGGTCTGTGGCGGTACGAGGAGGCAGGGGGCGTTTACTTGTTGACCGGCCGTTACCTCGGCCACACGAGTAGACGAGCAAGAGCACACGTACAGGATTGCGAGCACCGGTGCAGAAGAAGCGGTCTCGGAAGAACGGCACCGCCATCGACGGCCCGGCACCCGCAGGACGCCGCGTCCGCGTGCGCCGCAGGCTGGTCGTAGGCGTAGCCGTCGCCGGCCTCACCGTCCTCGTGGCCGGCGCGCCAGCCGTCGTCTCCGCCACGAGAGAACTCAACGACTCCCAGAACCTGGTCGTCCTCGCGGAGCAGACCCGGCAGAGCCTCACCCTCGCGCACCTCCTCGGCGACGAGCGCGACGCGGTCGTCGAGTACGCCGCCAAGGGCCGCCCCGGCTCCGCCAAGGGGCCCGTGGACGAACGCGCCGCCCGGACCGACCGGCAGATCACCGAGGTCCAGGCCGACGCCGACGAGCAGACCGCCCGCGCGCTGGGCCGGCTCCGGGCCGTCCGTACCGAGGCCGTCGACGGCAAGGGCAGCGCCCTCGCCGCCCACCAGGCGTACGCCGGCCTCATCGCCGAACTCCTCGCCCCCGGCGACCGGCTCACCGAACTCACCCCGCCGCGCGCCGTCGGCGCCCTCGCCACCACCCGGCCCATGGCCCCCCTCGGCCAGGCCGTGGAGCAGGCCTCCGCCACCCGCGGACTGCTGCTGGCCGCACTGGCCGTCCCGAAGGGCGAGCAGTCGGCCAACGCCGCGGTCGTGGACGAGCTCACCACCGCCGCGCAGCGGGCCCGGGTACGGGAACAGGCGGCCCTGGAGGACTTCGCCCGGGCCGCCCGCCCCGACGTGCGCCAGACGCTGGCCGCCACCGTCACCGGGCCCGAGGTCAAGACGGCCGACGACTACCTCAAGCGCCTCACCGACCGGCCCACCCTGACGCCGGCCGACCGCAGGACCGACGGCGCCGCCGTCGGCGCCGCGCTCACCTCCCGCCTCGACCGCATGCGGTCCGTGGAGTCGACGCTCGCGGGCCAGCGGGCCACCGCGCTCGCCTCCCTGCGCGACGACGACGTCACCCGGCTGGAAACCGTGGTCGCCCTGCTGGGCGTGCTGTTCCTCTTCACCGTCGGCTTCTCCACCGCCATCGCGCGCTCGCTGACCCGGCCGCTGTCCGTCCTGCGCCGCGGCGCGGAACGGCTGGCGACGCCCGAGGGCTCGGTGGAGCCGGTCCGGTTCACCGGCCGGAACGACGAGTTCGCCGAGGTCGTCCGCCACCTCAACGCCGTACGGGACCAGACGGTCTCCCTGCACACGCGGATCGCCGGGCTCGACGCCGACCGCCGCCGCCTGATCGGCCGCAACGAGGCGCTGACCGGCGGCCGCGAGGTGCTGGAGGAGGAGCTGACGAAGCTCCGGGCGGGCCTGGAGGAACACCGCCGCGTCATGTCGACGACCTCGGTCTCCCTGTCGCTGCGCACCCTCGGCCTGGTGGAACGCCAGCTCGCGGTCATCGAGGAGCTGGAGTCCAAGGAGCAGGACCCGGACCGGCTGGCGACGCTGTTCAAGCTCGACCACCTGGCGACCGTGATGCGCCGCCACAACGAGAACCTGCTGGTGCTCGCCGGCCAGGAACACGGACACGGCCAGGCGGCACCGGTGCCGCTGGTCGACGTGATGCGGGCCGCCGTCAGCGAGATCGAGCGCTACGAGCGCGTCGACCTCGCGGCGCTGCCCTCCTTCACCCAGGTCGCCGGGCACGCTGCCGACGACATCTCGCACGTGGTCGCCGAACTCCTGGAGAACGCCACCACGTTCTCGCCGCCGGACGCCAAGGTGAAGGTGTCCGGGTGGCTGCTGGAATCCGGTGACGCCGTGCTGTCCGTCGTCGACGAGGGCATCGGGATCACCGAGGACCGGCTGGAGGCGCTGAACTCCCGGCTGTCCACCCCCGAGGCGTACGACGAGGAGCCGGAGGCGGAACACGGCCTCGGCCTCGGCCTGTACGTGGCCGGGCGGCTCGCCGCGCGGCACGGGGTCACCGCCGAACTGCGGGCCCCCCGCCACGGCGGCACCGAGGCCCTGGTGGTCGTACCGGCCGCGCTGCTGCCCGCGACCCCGCCCACGTCGGCGGTCCACGCGCTGGGCACGCCGGGATCGTCAGCGCTGCACCTGCCGGGTGCGGTCGCGGAGGCGAACGAGAACACCCTGCCGACCCGCCGGCGCGGCGAAGCCCCCGCCGAGGAGGCCCAGGCGGCTGTTTCGGCGGAACCCGCGGAACCCGCGGCGCCCGCCGCGCCCGGCTGGGCCGTCGACGAGGCCGACCGCGCCGCGTACGCGGACCACGCGGACCACGCGGACCACGAGGCCGCGTACGCGGACGCCACCGCGGCCCCGGCCGCCGAGCCGTACACCGAGCCGGACGCGGGCGGGTCCGGTGCGGAGCCGGAGGACGGGCCGTTCCCGGCCGCCGCCCGGCCCGAGGCCACCGCGGCCGTGCTGCCGCTGTCCGCCATGCCCGCCGCCGCGGAGGCGCCGGGTACCGACCCGGCACAGGACACCGACGGGACCTCCACCGTTCCGGCGCCGAGCCCGGCCGCGGACGCCGAAGGCGCCCCGTACACCGCGCCCGCCGAAGAGCCGCCCGCCCGGGTGGTCCCGGACACCGACGGCGCCGCGGAGCAGGTGCCCCCGGCCGACCAGGTGTTCACCGTTCCGGCCGGCCCCGAGCCCGCGGAGCAGCTCCTCGCCCGGCTGGTCCCCGACGCGGAGCCCACCGCCCCGGAGCGCGCCCCGGACGCCGTGCCGGACCCGGCACCCGAGCCCGCGCCCGCGCCCGCGCCGGAGCCCCTGTCCGCCCCCCTGCCGGAGCCGGCCGCGGAGTCCGCCCCCGCGCCGGAGGCCGACCCGCACACCCACGCCGCCGCCGAGGGCAACTGGCTGCCGCGCCAGGGCAGCCACCCGGCCGACCCCGCCGAGGCCGTCACCGACAAGGGCCTGCCGAAGCGGACCCCGCGCGCGGTGGCCGGCGCCCGTACCGAGGAGCCGCGGCCCGAGCCGCCGCGCCGGGTCGACGCCGACGAGCTGCGCCGCCGGCTCGGCGGCTTCTACCAGGGGGCCCAGGACGGACGCCGCGTCGTCGCGGCCGAACTCGCGGGCGACCAGGACCACACGCAGGACCGGGGGCAGGGTCAGACCGACCAGGGGGACACCGCACAGGAGGCACGCACATGACCGCGCCCAGTACGTACGGACTGAGCACCCAGGCCCGCAACCTGCAGTGGCTGCTGACCGACCTGGTGGAGGAGGTGCCCGGCGTCAACTCCGTCGCCGTCGTCTCCTCGGACGGGCTCCTGCTGCTCTCCTCCGAACCAGGAGCGGAGTCCCCGCAGGGCAGGCCGAGGGGCCCGCGCGGGGCCTCGGCCGACCTGGCCACCATCGTCTCCGGCCTGGGCAGCCTCACCACCGGCGCCGCCGACCTCATGGACGGCGGCTCCGTCAAACAGACCATGGTGGCGATGGAGCACGGCTCCGTCTTCGTCATGGCCATCAGTGACGGCTCCCTGCTGGGCGTGCACGCCACGCCCGACTGCGACATGAGCGTCGTCGCCTACCACATGGCCCTGTTCGTCGGCCGCGCCGGCCACGTCCTGACCCCCGAAGTCCGCAGCGAGCTGCGCCAGTCGATGGAGAAGACCCCGTGAGGAGCCCGGCCTCCGACCTGCTGCCGATACCCGGCCTGCCCGTCCGCGGCGCCGATCGCCGCCCCGCCCGCGTCCGCCCGTACTCCCTCACGGGCGGCCGCACGCGGTTCGCGCACGTCCTGCTCGTCGAGACCTTCGTCGCGGCCCTGGACACCAAGGCGTCGGACCCGCAGAAGCCCGACCGGATGCCCGAGATGCCCGCCATCGTCGAGGTCTGCCGCCGCATGCGCACGATCGCCGAGATCGCGGCGCTGCTCAAGCTGCCCCTCGGCGTGGTCCGGGTCCTCGTCAGCGACCTCGCCGACCAGGGAAGGCTCCGCGTCTACGGCACCGGCCACGGCACCGGCCGTCCCGAACGCGCTCTGCTCGAAAGGGTGCTCAGTGGGCTCCGCCGTCTCTGACCGTCCGGCGCCGGCCGAGGAATCCGTACAGGCCTGGCAGTACGACCGCTCCCGCGCCCCCGTCGCCGTCAAGGTGCTCGTCGCCGGCGGCTTCGGCGTCGGCAAGACCACGTTCGTCTCCTCCGTCTCGGAGATCGCCCCGCTGCGCACCGAGGCGGTGATGACCGAGGCCAGCATCCCCACGGACGACCTCTCCGCGACCCCGGAGAAGAGCACCACCACCGTCGCCATGGACTTCGGCCGCGTCACCCTGGACGACGACCTCGTGCTGTACGTGTACGGGACCCCGGGCCAGGAGCGGTTCTGGTTCATGTGGGACGACCTGGTGCGCGGCGCCGTCGGGGGGATCGTGCTGGCCGACACCCGCCGGCTGCGCGACAGCTTCCCCGCGCTCGACTACTTCGAGAGCTGCGGCCTGCCGTACGCCGTGGCCGTCAACCACTTCGAGGGCACCCGCGCCTACGAGCCGGACGACGTGCGCGAGGCGCTCACCGTCCCGCCCCACGTCCCCGTGGTGATCATGGACGCGCGACGTCGCGCGACGGTCGTCGAGGCCCTGCTGACGCTGGTGTCGCACGCCCTCGACAGCACTCCCGAATAGCCCGACGAGACGCGAATCGAGAACGACATGCGCAAGATACTCGTGGTCGGAGCCGGCCAGTCCGGTCTCCAGCTCGCCCTCGGACTCCAGTCGAAGGGCTACGACGTCACCCTCATGTCCAACCGGACGGCGGACGAGATCCGCACCGGGCGGGTCATGTCCACGCAATGCATGTTCGACACGGCGCTCCAGCACGAGCGGGACCTGCGGATCGACTTCTGGGGGCAGCAGGCCCCCCGGATCGAGGGCGTGGGCGTCTCCGTCGGTGCACCCGACGCCGGCCGGCCGGTCGACTGGCTCGGCCGCCTCAAGGGGTACGCGCAATCCGTCGACCAGCGCCTGAAGATGGCGGGCTGGCTCGACGCCTTCGTCCAGCGCGGCGGGCAGCTGGTCATCCACGGCGCCTCCGTCGCCGACCTGGACTACTTCTCCCGTACGTACGACCTGGTGCTGGTCGCGGCCGGCAAGGGCGAGCTGGTGTCCATGTTCGGCCGGAACGCCGCCCGTTCCCCGTACGACGCCCCGCAGCGCGCCCTCGCGGTCAGCTACGTGCACGGCCTCGGGCCGCGCCCGGAGCACCCGGAGACGGAGGCGGTCCGCTGCAACCTGGTCCCGGGCGTCGGCGAGCTGTTCGTCATGCCGACCCTCACCCTCTCGGGCCGCGCGGACATCCTGTTCTGGGAGGGGGTGCCGGGCGGTCCGGTGGACGCGTTCAACGGCGTCAAGGACCCGGCGGCGCACCTGGAGCTCACGCTGGAGCTGATGCGGACGTTCACGCCGTGGGAGCACGCCCGGGCGGCGGACGTGGAGCTCACGGACGCGCACGCCACACTCGCCGGCCGCTACGCACCGGTGGTCCGCAACCCGATCGGCCGGCTGCCGGGCGGCGGCCTGGTCCTCGGCGTCGCCGACGTGGTCGTGGCCAACGACCCGATCACCGGGCAGGGCTCCAACTCCGCCTCGAAGTGCGCGGCCTCGTACCTGTCGTCGATCCTGATGCACGGGGACAAGCCGTTCGACGAGGCGTGGATGAAGGCCACCTTCGACAAGTTCTGGTTCACGACCGGCAAGCCGGTCACCCAGTGGACGAACGCGATGCTGGGGGTCCCGCCGGAGCACGTGCTGAACCTGATCGGCGCGGCCGGGCAGCTCCAGCCGGTGGCGGACCGCTTCGCCAACGGCTTCGACAACCCGGCCGACTTCGACGGGTACTTCTACGACCCCGAGGACGCGGCGGACTACCTGGCCGAGGTCGCGGCGGCGGTGGCCGGCCCGTCATCCGGCTCGGAGCCCGCCGGCTCGGCACCGGAGCCGGACGCCGCGGACGCCCCGGCCCCCTCGGGAGCCTCCTCCGCCGAATAGCCGGTGTCGTCGCCCCCCGCCGCGTCCGCCCCGGGCAGCGGCGGCGGGACGAACCGGTCGAGCGGCGCTCCGTCCGGGTCCGGCCGCACCGCGCCCAGCAGCGGGTTCGCCGCGATCGGCGACACCTTGACCCGGGCTCCGGGGCGCGGGGCCTGGATGACCTTGCCGTCGCCGACGTACAGCCCCACGTGCGTCGCCTTGGGGAAGTACACGACGAGGTCCCCGGGCCGCAGCCGGTCCAGCGGCACCCTGGGCAGCCGGGCCCACTGCTCCTGGCTGGTACGGGGGATGGCGCGGCCGGCGTGCGCCCAGGCCTGCGAGGTCAGCCCGGAGCAGTCGAAGGACGCCGGCCCCTCGGCGCCCCACACGTACGGCTTCCCGATCTGCGCCGCCGCGTAGGTGAGCGCCGCCCCGCCGGCGGCGGTGGGCGTGCCGGTACGGGCCGGCAGGCGACCGGAGTCCACCAGCGCGCGCTGCGCGCCGGCGGTGACCGCGGCCTCGCGCGCGCCGAGCTGCGCGAGCTGTTCGGCGCTGAGCGAGGCGAGCAGCCGCTCGACCTCCTTGAGCTGGACCGCGACCTCCTCCTTCTGCCGCTTCTGCCGCGCGGCCAGCGCCCGCTGGTCGTCCAGAGCCTTGCGGGCCCGGGCGGCCAGCGAGCCGGCCCGCTGCTCGCCGCGGGCGAGCCGGTCCAGTACGCCGGCGCGGCGGTTGCCCTCCCGGGCGGCGAGCCGGTGCTGGTCGAGGGCGGCGCGCGGGTCCCGGGCGAGCAGCATGCGGGCGTACGGGGCGAAGCCGCGGGCGGCCTGGTACTGCTCGCGGGCCAGCCGCCCGGCGAGCGCCTTCTCCGCGTCGAGCGCGCCGCGGGCCCTGCCGAGCTCACCGCTGAGCCGGTGCTCCTCGTCGAGCCGTGCGCCGAGCGCGCTCTCGGTGGCGTTGTACGCCTCCGTGGCCTCCTCGGCCTTCTGGTACAGACCCTGGAGCCGGGTGAGCAGGACGCCGACCGGCTCGGCGGACGGGAGGGGCTCGGCGGTGGCGGCGGGGGTCGGGCAGGCTGCGAGGAGCAGCGCGGCGATACAGGCGGCACGGAGCGGCCGATGTGACATGGAATCACCTCCGGGGCGGCCGATGCTGCCACGCCCGGTATGACAAATCGCCCAACAGGGTCGGCGGGCCCGACCGGGGTCACCCGGGTGGCGGGGTGGGGCCCCGCGCCGCCCCGCCCCCTCGCCCCGCCCCCGCCCTCGCGGCCGCGGGGCCGTCGCTCCGCGGGGGCGAGGGCGATCGGCGGCACGGGCTCCGCAGGGCTCCGGCGCTGATTCCGACCGCTTGTGACGACTCTTCGGCACCCTATGACATAAACGGACATACCATCCGTCCGCTTGCTACGTTTCCCCCATGACCGCTCTGACGGCGAAGGTGGCGGAGCCCGCGCCGCCGCCTCCCGACGCCCGCGCCCCCCGGCGTCGCGGCGTCGAGCTGACCCTCCTCGCCGGGGCCGTCCTGATCGCCGCCCTCGGTCATGTCCACGTCGGCCTCGCGACCACGGGCGACGTCCCCCGCTCCGCCGCCCGCTACGCGGGCGGGCTGGCCGCCGCCGCGCTGCTCGCGCACCTGGCCGTCCGCCGCTGGGCCCCGTACGCCGACCCCGTCGTGCTCCCGATCGCCTTCCTGCTCAACGGCCTCGGGCTGGTCCTCATCCAGCGCCTCGACGTGACCACCCCCGCCCACCTCGCCGCCGGCGACCAACTCCTCTGGTCCGCGCTCGGGGTGGCGCTGTTCGTGCTCGTCGTCGCCCGGCTCCGCGACCACCGCGCGCTCCAGCGCTACGCGTACGTCTCGGTGACCGCGGCCCTCGCGCTGATGCTCGTCCCCGTCTTCTTCCCGGCGGTCAACGGCGCGCACATCTGGATCCGGTTCGCCGGACTCTCCTTCCAGCCGGGGGAGTTCGCCAAGATCCTGCTCGCCGTCTTCTTCGCGTCCTACCTCGCCGCGAACCGCACCGCGCTCGCCCTCACCGGCCGCACGCTGTTCTGGAAGCTCCGCCTCCTGCCCGGCCGGGTGCTCGGCCCGATCCTCGCGATCTGGCTGCTCAGCGTCGGCGTCCTGGTCCTGGAGCGGGACCTCGGCACCTCGCTGCTCTTCTTCGGACTCTTCGTGATCATGCTGTTCACCGCCACCGGACGGATCGGCTGGATCGCGATCGGCCTGGTCCTGGCGGGGATCGGCGCCTACGCCGTCGGCACCTTCGAGCCGCACGTGAACAGTCGCGTGGACGACTGGCTGAATCCTTTCGCCTCCATCGAGCGCGGCGAGGGCCCCGGCCAGCTCGCCCAGTCCCTCTTCTCCTTCGGCGCCGGCGGACTCCTCGGCGCCGGGCTCGGCCACGGACAGTCCTTCCTCATCGGCTTCGCCGCCAAGTCGGACTTCATCCTGGCCACCGCCGGTGAGGAGCTCGGCCTCGTCGGCCTCACCGCGATCCTCCTGCTGTACGGGCTCCTCGTCGCCCGCGGCTTCCGCGCCGGACTCGCGCTGCGCGACCCCTTCGGCCGGCTGCTCGCCACCGGGCTCGCCTCGATCGTCGCCCTCCAGGTGTTCGTCATCGCCGGCGGCGTCACCGGGCTGATCCCGCTCACCGGCATGGCCATGCCCTTCCTGGCCCAGGGCGGTTCCTCCGTCGTCACCAACTGGATCATCGTCGCCCTGCTGGTCCGGCTGAGCGACAGCGCCCGCAGGCCCGAACCGCAGGAGGCCGCCGCGTGATCCGCTACATCCGCTGGTGCGCGTACTTCTGCGCGCTGCTGCTGGTGGCCCTGCTCGTCAACATCGCCCGGGTCCAGGTCTGGGAGTCCGCGGCCTACGGCGCGAACCCCGCCAACAAGCGCCCCGTCATCGAGCGGTACGCCGAACCGCGCGGCGACGTCCTGGTCGACGGCCGGCCGGTCACCGGTTCCCGCGACAGCGGCCAGCTGCTGCGCTTCGAGCGGACGTACCTCAACGGCCCGCTCTACGCGCCCGTCACCGGCTACTCCTCCCAGACGTACGGGACCAGCTTCGTCGAGCGCGCCGAGGACGCGGTCCTGTCGGGCACCGATCCGGGACTCTCGGCCTTCC
Source organism: Streptomyces sp. NPDC048461 (assembly GCF_055587105.1). Lineage (NCBI taxonomy): Bacteria > Bacillati > Actinomycetota > Actinomycetes > Kitasatosporales > Streptomycetaceae > Streptomyces > Streptomyces sp. NPDC048461. The sequence goes on from NZ_JBVJGW010000001.1 coordinate 263,229, forward strand.
CCCTCTGGTACGACCTCACCCGCGGCCGCCCGGGCGGCGGGAACGCCGCCACCACCATCCGCGCCGGGATGCAGGAGGCCGCGTACGCGGGCCTCGCCGGCAAGCGCGGCGCGGTCGCGGCGGTGGAGCCGGCCACCGGGAAGATCCTGGCGCTGGTCAGCAGCCCCTCGTACGACCCGGCCGCACTGTCGGGGACGGGCGGCCGGGTCAAGGCGGCCTGGGAGCGGCTGAACGCGGACCCGGCCAAGCCGATGCTGAACCGGGCGCTGCGCGAGACGTACCCGCCGGGCTCCACCTTCAAGATCGTGACGGCGGCGGCCGCCCTGGACTCGGGCGCGGTCACCGACGTGGACGCGCCGACCGAGACCCCCGACCCCTATCCGCTGCCCGGCACCAGCACCCTGCTGCCCAACGCGGGCACGGGCTGCCAGGACGCCTCCATGGCGGACGCGGTGCAGTGGTCCTGCAACACGGTGATGGCGAAGATCGGGGTGCGCGTCGGGCTGCGGGGGATGGTGGAGGCGGCGCGGCGGTTCGGGTTCAACGACGAGGGGCTGCGGGTGCCGTCGTGGGTCTCCCGGTCGAACTTCGACACCGACATGAGCCAGGACCAGCTGGCCCTGTCCTCGATCGGGCAGTTCAACACGAAGGCGACGCCGCTGCAGATGGCGATGGTGGCGGCGGCGGTCGCCAACGGCGGCGAGCTCAAGGCCCCCTACCTGGTGGACCGCACCACCCAGGACGACGGCTCCCAGGTCCGGCGCGGGGACCAGCGCTCCCTGGGCCGGGCCATGAACCCGGCGACCGCCCTGCGGATGCAGGAGCTGATGGTGAAGGTCGTGGAGAGCGGTACGGGGCGCAACGCGGCCATCCCCGGCGTGGTGGTCGGCGGCAAGACCGGCACCGCGCAGCACGGTGTCGGCAACGCGGGGACCCCGTACGCCTGGTTCATCTCCTGGGCGAAGGCGGAGGGCGGCGCCGCCCTCCCGGCGGTCGCGGTCGCCGTCGTCGTCGAGGACGCGTCGGCGGTGCGCGGCGACATCAGCGGCAACGGGGCGGCGGCGCCGATCGCCCGCTCGGTGATGCAGGCGGCCCTGTCCGCCCCGCCGCCCCCGCCCGCCCGGTGAGCGGGGCGCCGGGCCACGCGTCGACGGCGGGTGCGGCGGCGCGGCGGTGCGGACCGGGCGCCGGGCGTCAGGTTTCGGCGCCCGAGGCGATCGCGGCACCGACCTCCGCCACGCGCTCGGCCTCCTCCGCCGCGAACCGCTCGCGGTCCAGGGCCTCCGCGATCTCCTCGTCCTGGCTCATCAGCAGGTCCAGGTTGGAGTTGCCCATCTCGAAGACGCCCATGTCCAGGTACGCCTTCTGCAGCCGCTCGCCCCACAGCCCGATGTCCTTGACGCACGGCACGATCCGGCTGAACAGGAGCTTGCGGAACAGGTGCAGGAACTCCGACTGCTCGCTGAACTCCTCCGCCTCCTTGCGGGAGATCCCGAAGTTCTCCAGCACCTCGACCCCGCGCAGGCGGTCCCGCATCAGGTAGCAGCCCTCGATCACGAACTCCTCGCGCTCGCGCCGCTCGGCGTCCGTCAGCTGCCGGTAGTAGTCCCGCAGGGCCATCCGCCCGAAGGCCACGTGCCGGGCCTCGTCCTGCATCACGTACGCCAGGATCTGCTTCGGCAGCGGCTTGTCGGTCGTGTCGCGGATCATGCCGAAGGCCGCCAGGGCCAGCCCCTCGATCAGCACCTGCATCCCGAGGTACGGCATGTCCCACCGGGAGTCGCGCAGGGTGTCGCCGAGCAGCTCCTGGAGGCTGTCGTTGATCGGGTACAGCATCCCGACCTTCTCGTGCAGGAACCGCCCGAAGATCTCCGCGTGCCGGGCCTCGTCCATGGTCTGCGTGGCGGAGTAGAACTTCGCGTCCAGGTCCGGCACCGATTCCACGATCCGCGCCGCGCACACCATCGCGCCCTGCTCGCCGTGCAGGAACTGGCTGAAGTTCCACGACGCGTAGTGCCGGCGCAGCTCGCCCTTGTCCTTCTCCGTGAGCTTGGCCCAGTGCCGGGTTCCGTACAGGGTCAGCACGTCGTCCGGGGTGCCCAGCGGGTCGTGGGGGTCGACCTCGATGCCCCAGTCGATGCGCTTGGCACCGTCCCACTGCTTGTCCTTGCCCTTCTGGTAGAGCGCGAGGAGCCGCTCGCGGCCTCCGTCGTACTCCCAGCTGAAACGGGCCGATCCGGAGGCGGGGACTTGCCAGACTCCCGCGCCCGGGTCGCTGGTGTAGAGCTCGTGCGTCGACACTGGCACCACCTCTGTCGCGTACTTCCGTACAGGACTGGACAGTTGGCAGCGTCACACGTTGGTAGACGCGGGGTCAACAAGTCGTGCGCAGGGGATTGACGCCCTTGCTGACAAGCAGTCTCATAAGAAGTGACCGCCGGTAACCCAACGAACGAGGTGTCCGAAGCCATGACGACGGTGACCGATCGAGCCGCCCTGAGGGACGCTCTCGGCCTGCTCAAGGACCGCGAGCAGATCGCCGAGCGGCTCCTCGAATCCTCGGCCAAGCACTCCTTCGACCCCGACAAGGAGCTGGACTGGGACGCCCCGCCCATCGAGGGCAAGTACTACTGGCCCCCGGAACTCCTCTCCCTCTACGACACCCCGCTCTGGAAGAAGATGGGGGAGGAGCAGCGCATCGAGCTCTCCCGCCACGAGGCGGCGGCGCTGGGCTCGCTGGGCATCTGGTTCGAGATCATCCTCATGCAGCTCCTGGTCCGGCACATCTACGACAAGTCGCTGACCAGCAACCACGTCCGCTACGCCCTCACCGAGATAGCGGACGAGTGCCGCCACTCGATGATGTTCGCCCGCATGATCCAGAAGGGCGGAGCCCCCGAGTACCCGGTCTCCCGCACGAACCACAACCTCGCGCGCATCCTCAAGACGGTCTCCACCACACCCGGTTCCTTCGCCTGCACCCTCCTCGGCGAGGAGATCCTCGACTGGATGCAGCGCCTGACCTTCCCGGACGAGCGCATCCAGCCGCTGGTCCGCGGCGTGACCCGGATCCACGTCATCGAGGAGGCCCGGCACGTCCGCTACGCCCGCGAGGAGCTGCGCCGCCAGATGCTCACCGCCCCGCGCTGGGAGCAGGAACTCACCCGGATCAGCTGCGGCGAGGCCGCCCGCGTCTTCTCGCTGGCCTTCGTGAACCCGGCCGTGTACGAGAACATCGGGCTGGACCGCAACGAAGCCGTCGCCCAGGTCAAGGCCAGCGGCCACCGGCGGGAGGTCATGCAGGCCGGCTCCAAGCGGCTCACCGACTTCCTCGACGACATCGGCATCCTGCGGGGAGTCGGCCGCAAGCTGTGGAAGAGCTCCGGACTCCTGGCCTGAGGCCACGTCCGCCGGGCTACCCTGCGGACATGACCGTACGCGCCTACCGCAGACTGGGTGTCGAGGAGCGGCGAGCCCAACTCCTCGACGCCGCCCTCTCGCTGTTCGCGCACCGGGCGCCGGAGGACGTCTCGCTGGACGACGTCGCGGAAGCCGCCGGGGTGTCCCGCCCCCTCGTCTACCGCTACTTCCCGGGCGGCAAGCAGCAGCTCTACGAAGCCGCCCTGCGCTCCGCGGCGGACGTCCTCGAACTGTGCTTCGCCGAGCCCCAGGAGGGGCCCCTGACCCAGCGCCTCTCCCGGGCCCTGGACCGCTACCTGGCCTTCGTCGACCAGCACCACGCCGGCTTCTCCGCGCTCCTGCAGGGCGGCAGCGTCGTCGAGACCTCCCGCACGACGGCCACGGTGGACGGCATCCGCCGGGCCGCCGTCGGCCAGATCCTCTACCACCTGGGCGCCCCGGCTCCGGGGCCCCGGCTGCGGATGATGGTCCGTACGTGGATCACCGCGGTCGAGGCCGCCTCGCTCATCTGGATCGACGAGGGCAAGCAGCCGGACGCCGGTGCGCTCCGGGACTGGCTGCTCGACCAGTTCATCGCCCTGCTGACCGCCACCGCCGCCACCGACCCCGAAACGGCGGCCGCGGCCCGCGCCGCCCTCGCCCTGGAATCGGCGGACGGCCCGGTCGGCGTGCTGGCCCGCCGCGTGATCCCTGTGGTCTCCGAGGCCGCCCACCTGCTGTGACACTGGTGGGGTGAGAAGCCAACCGACCCCCTTCGAAGGCGGCCCGATGGACGGCAGGGTGCTGCCGGTCATCCTCGGCCTGACCGGTCACCCCCCGAAGTGGTACGAGATCCCGGTCCCCGCGCCCGACGCCCCGCCGACGGTGCTGCTCTACGAGCGGGTCCCGTCGGGGTACTCGAAGCGGCTCGGGCTCCAGAAGGGGTGGAAGTACGCGTTCCGCCCGGGCGGGGAGAAGCCGAAGCCGCGCTGGCCGTGGACGAAGACCCCGCGCCCGTAACGGCCGGGGCCGCGGACCGCTCGTGGGGTGCGCCGGGCCCGCCCTTCGGGTGGGCCCGGCCCAAGGGGCACCCCGACCCGCCCGGGCCGGTTCACCCGGGCATCGGCGGGAGGGTCAGGACCGCCGCCGCGCCGCCGCCCCGCGCCGGGCGGAACGCCAGCCGCGCCCCGATCGCCTCCGCCTGGCCCACCGCGATCGTCAGGCCCAGGCCGTGCCCCTTGCCCCCGCTGCGGAACCGCTGCGGGCCGTGCGCCGCCAGGTAGTCCGGGAAGCCGTCCCCGTGGTCCCGCACCGTCACCACCGGCCCGTCCACCGTCACCACCACCGGGGCCCGCCCGTGCTTGTGGGCGTTCGCCACCAGGTTCCCCAGGACCCGCTCCAGCCGCCGCCGGTCCGTCTCCACGTGCGCGTCCCGGACCACGACCACCTCCGTGTCCGTCCCGGACGCCCGCACCACCCGCCGTACCAGCCGCTCCAGCTGGTGCAGGTCCGTGTCCACCTCCTCGCTGCCCGAGTCCAGCCGGGAGATCTCCAGCAGGTCCTCGGTCAGCTGCCGCATCGTGCGCACCCGCTCCTGCACCAGCTCCGTCGGCCGTCCCTCCGGCAGCAGCTCCGACGCCGCCTGCAAGCCGGTCAGCGGCGTGCGCAGCTCGTGCGCCACGTCCGCCGTGAACCGCTGCTCGCTCTCCAGCTTCGACTGCAGCGTCCCCGCCATCGTGTCCAGCGCCCCGGCGACCGTCGCCACCTCGTCCTGGCGCCGCGCGGGGTCCTTCGTACGGGGGTCGCCCACCCGCGCGTCGAGGTCGCCCTGCGTGATCCGCCGCGCCACCGTGGCCGTCTGGTGCAGCCGCCGCGTCACCCGCGTCACCGCGAACGCGCCCACCAGCAGCGTTCCGCCGATCGCCAGCACCGAGGACCCGATGATCGCGTTGTCGAGCCCGCTGATCGTCCGGGCGCTCTGCGCGTAGTCGACGGCGGTGGCCAGCACCCGCCCGTCCGCCGGCGCGGCCGCCCACATCGTCGGACGGCCCCGCCAGTCGCCCACGACCGTCCCGCGGTGGCCGCCGAGGGCCAGTTTCCGGAGCTCCGGCGGGAGCGCCTGCGGATCGAGCCCGGACTCGGGCGGCAGGGGCTCGCCCGCCTCGTAGGCGTGGGAGACGTCGTGCAGTTTGGCGAGCGCCTTCTCGCGCGCCGTGGACACCGTCTGCCGGGTCACCTCCACGTGCACGAGCGCTCCCAGGACGGCCGCCAGCGAGCAGCACATGACGACGATGAAGCAGGCGGACTTCCAGGTCAGCGTGGCCGTCCACGCCGGCAGCCGCAGACTCACGGCGCGCCGGCCCCGGGCGCCGGGCCGGCTGGCGGGGGTGTGGTGGCCGGGGCGGGCGTGGTGGCCGGCGCGGGCGTCGTCCGCGGAGCCGAGGGCACCCGTACGATCTGCTCGCGCGTGGGCAGCATGGTGCGCTGCTTCCCGTCGTAGGACCAGGCGGTGATCAGCTCGTACCCGTTGTTGCCGCTGGGCACCCGCAGGACCACGTCCTGCCCGGCCAGCTCCACGCCGATGACCGTGTCCGTGGTCGCCATGATCCGGTTGAGCCGGCCGTCGGGGTCCGCCGTGTACACGCGTACGGACATCATGCGGTCCGGCAGCTCGACGCCGACGATCAGCTCGTCCCGGCCGTTGCCGGTCAGGTCGCGGTAGTACGGCTCCAGGACCGGGCACTTCGCGCCGCGCTCGGCCCCGCCCCCGCTGCCACCGTCACCGTCACCGCACGCCGCGATCGCCGCCGCCGTCTCCGCGGGCATCCCGTCCGGGCCGACGTCGGCGTTCGCGTGGGCGCGCACCTCCGCCCGGACGATGGCCAACGGATCCACCTCGTGGACGTTCTGGTTCCGGACGGGCGCGATGCCCGGTACGTACTCGGGCGGCGCGCCGCCGGGGTCGGCGGGAGGAACGGCCGCCCCCTGCCGCCCGGGCCACAGGTTGACGGGGCCGCTCGCGGTGGGCGTGGAACCGGCCGAGGCCAGCGCGCCGTCAGCGTCGCCGCAGCCCGCCAGGACGGGCAGCAGGCAGCACACCAGCAGCACGGCGCCCGTGGCCCTGCGCCGCAGCACCCCGGAGGGCAGGGGCGGCGGGGCGGAGACGGCGGGTCCGGCCAGGGTGGTGGGCGCGGGGAACGGCGGGTGCGCAAGGCGCGGGTAGGGATACGAGTACGGGTACGGGTGCGGCTTCACGGGGCCCTGCGTCCTCCTGTCCGCGGCGTGGGCGACGGGGCACCCAAGGGACACGGCACCCGCAGCGTCAACCTTATGCGGAGGTACGTCCTTTTTGCCCACCACCCCCGTCCGGGTGGACGGAGGGGCCCGTGACCTGCGCGTCAGCCCTCGGTGCGCCCGCGCCGCAGCATCGCGAAGCCCAGCCCGGCCGCGCCGACGGCCGCGATCCCGCCGCCCGCGGCCAGCAGCAGCACGCCCTCCCCGGGCTCGTCGGCCAGCGTGTTCAGGCGCAGCGCGTCGACCGGCCCGGTGGCGACGACGCGGTCACCGCCGGCCTCTCCCGTGCGCGGCGGGGAAGTCGGGCCGGAGGCGGAGCCCGATGCTGAGCCCGATGCGGAGCCCCGTGCCGGGAGCGAGGCCGGGACGACCTGTCCGCTGCGGGTCCCGGTCTTGTGCCCGTCGCCCGCGACGGCGTGCCCGGCACCCCGCGCGGGAGCGTCGCCCACCCAGGAGGTCAGCCGCCCGTCCGCGTCCAGCGAAGCGCGCAGCTCCCCGGCGCCGCCGGTGCCGGTGACCCCGTCGCGGCTGGTCAGGGTGGCGGCCTTGGCGCCGTCCGCGGTCAGGATGTCGGCCTCGTACGCGCCCTTGCCGACGCGGTACACCTTCGCCGTGGACACGCCGTCCGCCAGCGAGAGGCTCTTGAGCAGCGTCCGCTGGGGGCCCGCGGAGTGCGCCGCCGCCGCCGCGGGCACGCCCTCGGCCAGCGCCGCGGCCGCGGGGAGGGCCAGCAGGCCTCCGGCGCAGACGGTCACGGCGGCGGCGCGAACGAGGGTGCGGCGGCTGACGGTGCTCACGGGAAGTCCTTCGGTGCGGGCCGGGGCCTGGCGGGTCCAGGTGGGACCAACGTAGGCGGCGGCCGTTGCGGCAGGGCCCCGTTCGTGTAACAGCGGCGTCGCAGGGTTCCGTCGGAGTCGTTACACCGCCGGGGGATTGCCCCCGGGCAGCCCGGCTGCTCCCATGGACGGCGGGGGTGAGGGCGATGAGGGGACTCAGGGTCGTACCGAGCGGGAGGCCCGGCCGCGGGCGGCTGTACGTCAACCTGCCGGACGGCCGGGCGGTGGCCTGGTACGACCGGCAGGCCAACCGGATCAGCGTCCTCGCCGACGACCAACGCGACGCGGTGGTGCGGGCGTTGCGGCCCTTCCTGACCCGCGGTGTCGCGATCGGCCCGCCCCCGGTGCCCACGGCGGCGGAGCTGCGGGGCCTCGCGCTCCCGCCGGACGCCGACCTGGCGCCCAACCGCCCCGGCGAGAGCCTGCTGGGCGAGCTGGACCACGGAACGGCGGGCACCCGGGCACGCCACCGGCTCCGCCAGGACCTCGCGGCCCAGCAGCGGGCGGGGGACGCCTTCGACGCCCTGGAGGCGCACGGCTGGCGGATCCTGCACTGCGTCCCGCTGCCCGGACTCGGCCGCATCGACCACCTGCTCATCGGCCCGGCGGGAATCTTCTGCGTCCGTACGGTCCCGGGCCGGGGCCGGCACGCCGCGGTCGGCGACCTCCTCATCGCCGTCGGCCGGGCGGAACCCCGCCCGGACCCGCGCTGGGCCCGCCGCGCCGCCGCCCGCGCCGAACTGGCCCTGACCGCAAGCGCCTCGCGCGTCCGGTCCGCCCCGAGCCCGCTCCGCACGTCTTCCGGCCGCCCGGGTACCGAAGAGGGCCCCGGCGCCCGCGCGGCCGGGGCCCGTCCGGCGGGGTGGCCGGCCGCCCGGTCCGCCGCTGACCGCACGGCGGGGCCGTCGGCCGCCAGGCCAGCCGCTGACCGCACCGGGCGGACCCCGACGGCCCGCGTCACCGGAGCCCTGGCGGTGGCCGACGCGTCCCGCGTCGAGGTCGCGCCCACCGTCCGGGACCTCCGCGTCCTCCAGCCCGGGACGGCCGCACCGGAACTCGCCGGCCTGCCCGCCGTCCTCGAACCCCGCGAGGTGGAAGCCCTGTTCACCCTGGCCCGCGACGCCGGCACCTGGCTCTAGAACGCCCCTTCCCCACCGTGGCGGGCCCCGTCAGGCGGAGGTGCGTTTCCGGGCCGCCGGGGCGGCCTTCTTCGTCGTGGCCTTCTTCGTGGACCCCGCCGACTTCGCCGAACTCGACTTGGCCGCCGTCGACTTGACCGCGCTCGCCTTCGCCGAAGCCGTCGAGGCCGATGACGACGCCGACTTCGCTGACGACTTCGTCGCCTTGGCCGCCGCCGTCGCGGTGGTCTTCTTCGTCGCCGCCGACCCCGTCTTCTTCGCGGTCGACGCCGTCGACTTCTTCCCGCCGACCGCCTTCGGCGACGCGGCCGCCGCCTTGCGCCGGATCGGCGTCACCTCGGCCCCGGCACCGGACTCCCCGCCGGCCCCCGCATCCGGCTCCGCACCGGACTCCGGTTCGCCGCGGGAGGCCTTGGCCGCCCGTACGCTCTTCTCCAGCGCGGCCATCAGGTCGATCACCTGCCCGCCCGCCGGTTCCGCCGTCACCTCCGACGGTTCGAACGCCCCGCCCGCCTTCGCCGTGACCATCGCCTCCACGGCCTCGCGGTAGTCGTCGCGCAGCGAGGCCATCTCCACCTCGCCGAGCGTCGCCATCAGCGCGTCCGCCAGGTCGAGTTCGGCGTCCCGTACCGACACCGAACCCTCCGGGGCCACGCCCTCGGGCGCCCGGATCTCGTCCGGCCACAGCAGGCCGTGCATCGCGATCACGTCGTCGACCACCCGCAGCATGCCCAGCCGCTCCCGGCCCCGCAGCGCGTACTTGGCGATCGCGACCTTCCGGCTCCGCTTCAGCGCCTCCCGCAGCAGCGTGTACGGCTTCGCGGCCGTCGCCCCGTTCGCCGCGAGGTAGTACGCCGCGTCCATCTGCAGCGGATCGATCTCCTCCGCGGGCACGAACGACATGATCTCGATCGTCTTGGCGGTGGCCAGCGGCAACTGGGCCAGGTCGTCGTCGGTGATCGGGATGATCGACCCGTCGGCCTCCTCGTACCCCTTGCCGATCTCGGCGCCCGACACCTCCTCGCCGTCCAGCTCGCACACCTTGCGGTAGCGGACCCGCCCGCCGTCGGCGAGGTGGATCTGACGGAAGGAGATCGAGTGGCTCTCGGTGGCGTTCACGAGCTTGATCGGAATGCTGACCAGGCCGAAGGAGATCGCCCCGTTCCAAATGGATCGCACGGTTCCTCCTGTTTCGTGGCAATCTCATCGTATGACGCCGATCACTTTGGTGGAGGGCCGTCGCATCGCGCTCAGCAATCTCGACAAGGTCCTCTACCCGGAGACCGGCTTCACCAAGGGCGAGGTGCTCCACTACTACGCCACGGTCGCGGGCTCCCTCCTCGCCCACATCCACGACCGGCCCGTGTCCTTCCTGCGCTATCCCGACGGTCCGGACGGCCAGCTCTTCTTCACCAAGAACCCGCCACCCGGTACGCCCACCTGGGTGAAGACCACCCCCGTGCCCCGTTCCGAGGACGCGTCCGCCGCCCAGGTCGTCGTCGCCGACATGGCCACCCTCATGTGGTCCGCCAACCTCGTCGTCGAGTTCCACACCCCCCAGTGGACCGCCGGCAGCCCCGCCGTCGCCGACCGGATGGTCCTCGACCTCGACCCCGGCCCGCCCGCCACCGTCGTGGAGTGCTGCGCCGCCGCCCTCTGGCTGCGCGAGCGCCTCGCCGCCGACGGACTGCACGCCTACGCCAAGACCTCCGGCTCCAAGGGCCTCCACCTGGCCGTACCCCTGGAGCCGACCCCCTCCGAGCAGGTGTCGGCGTACGCCAAACAGCTCGCGCAGGAGGCCGAGCGCGAGCTCCCCGACCTGATCGTGCACCGGATGGCCAAGGCCCTGCGCCCCGGCAAGGTCTTCGTCGACCACAGCCAGAACGCCGCCGCGAAGACGACCGCCGCCCCCTACACGCTGCGCGCGCGGCCCCGCCCCACCGTCTCCGCGCCCGTGTCCTGGGACGAGGTCGCGGACTGCCGAACCGCTTCCGAGCTGGTGTTCCTCGCCGACGACATCGCGCCGCGGCTGGCCCTCGACGGAGACCTCTTCGGGCCCCTGATCAACCTCAACCGGGCCGGCCGGCTGCCGGGGCCCTCCGGCCGGGCCCGGCCGTGATCCGCGTCGCGCTGGCCACCGCGGTACGGACCCTGCCCCGCGGGGCGGGCCTCGCGTACGAGCCGAAGTTCGACGGCCACCGCCTCGTCGTCCTGCGGTCGCAGGCGGACGTCGTGCTCCAGGCGCGCTCCGGCCGGATCGTCACCGCGGCCTTCCCCGACCTGGCCGCCGCTGCCCGGCAGCTGCCGGCCGGGACGGTCCTCGACGGGGAGGTGGTGGTCTGGCACGCGGGCCGCACCGACTTCGCGCTCGTCCAGCGCCGGGCCGCGGCCACGGCGGCCCGCGCCGCCGTCCTGGCGCGCAGCCTGCCGGCCTCGTACGCCGCCTTCGACGTCCTGGAACTGGCCGGGCTCGACCTGCGCGGGCGCCCGTACGAGCGCCGCCGGGCGCTGCTGGTGGAGCTGCTGCTGCCGCTGGGCCCGCCGCTGCAGCCCGTCCCGATGACGACCGACCCGGAGCTGGCGGCCACCTGGTACGAGACCCTGCCCGCCAGCGGCATCGAGGGCCTGGTCGTCAAACGGCTGGACCAGTCCTACCCCGCCGGGCGGCGCGGCTGGAGCAAGCTCCGGCACACGAACGTGCGGGACGCGGCCGTCGTCGGCTACACGGGCACCCCGCGCCGCCCGCTCGCCCTGGTCCTCGCGCTGCCGGGCGAGGACGAGACCCCGCTCGTGTCGAGCCCGCTGACCGCGGCCCTGCGCGCCGAGGTGGCGCGGGCGGTGGCGGGGCGGGACGCGCAGGGGGGTGGGGAGACGGCCCCGGCGACGGCCCTGGCGGCGACCCCGTCGACGGTCACCGCCATCGGCCTCGGGGAGATCCCCTTCCGGCCGCTGGACCCTCCGCTCGCGGCGGAGGTCCGCCACACGTCGGCCCGCCACCCGCCCCCGGAGGTCCTCCGCCTCCGGACGGACCTCTGACCCGCGCGGAGGCGGGTCAGAGGCCGGTGCGGAGGGGGCCGTCGGGGCCGGTCCGGAGGGACCGTCGGGGAGGACGGCCTATTCGTGGGCGCCGCGCCCCGAGTTGGGGGGAGACCCCGGCTGCGGATGCGGCCCCGGCCCTTCCACGTGCTCGTATCCGGACTCCCGCTCCGCGCGGGCCTCGGCCTGGTGGCTGTGGGTGGTCGAGCCGAAGTTCCCGTAGCCCTGCATCTCGTGCGGGCGCAGGCCGCCCTCCGGGAACTCCACGTGCTCCCGCTCCTCGCGGACCTCGTAGACCGCCCCGCCCTCCGGGAGGTGGGGCTGGCTCTCCGCCGACGGCGGGGCGGGTTCCTGCGCCCGGACCTTCTTGCCGAGCCAGAAGGCGCCGAGCAGAAAGCCCACCACGACGATCCCCACGACCGCGAACCACGCGATGTCGGTCAGGGTCGAGTCCACGCTCAGGGTCGAGTCCATACGGATATTTTCTCGCACTTTGATCCGTTATGCGCTGTTCTGGAGGGGATGGCTTGCTGCAACCGGGGTAATCGGAGAGAGGCCCGGTGCACGCCGACGACCAGAGGAGGGCGACCATGCCCCGCGGATCTTCCCCCAAGCGCGAACGCCAGTACGAGCACATCAAGGAGAGCGTGGAGCGGCGCGGCGAGCCCGAGAAGAAGGCCGAGGAGATCGCCGCCCGCACCGTCAACAAGGAGCGCGCCCGCGCCGGCGAGTCCAGGACCGCGAGCAAGGAGTCCCTCGACGACATGTCCTCGTCGCGGCGCGGCGGCCTGCACTCCCACTCCGGCGCGCAGGGCCCCACGTACGACCAGCTGTACGCGGAGGCCAAGCGCCGCAACGTGCACGGCCGCTCGAACATGAACAAGGCCCAGCTGAGGCGCGCCCTCGGCGACACCTGAGCCGCACCCCGCACCCCGCACCCGCATCCCGCACCCGCACCCGCACGCCGCACCGTGCACCCCGCCCCCGCCCCCGTCCCCGGACCGGAGGGGATCAGCCGCGCAGCGGACCGTCCGAGTCCCGCAGGGCCCGGGCCTCGCGGCCGCCGAGCACGCCCAGGATCTCGGCGCAGATCGCCAGCGCCGTCTCCGCGGGCGTCCGCGCCCCCAGGTCCAGCCCGATCGGACCGTGCACCAGCGCCAGCCGCGCCTCACCCACCCCGGCGGCGAGCAGCCCCTCACGCCGCCGCGCGGTCGTCCGCCGCGAACCGAGCGCCCCCACGTACGGAACGCCGAGCGCCAGCGCCTCCCGCAGGGTGGGGACGTCGAAGGCCGGGTCGTGGCTGAGCATCACCAGGCAGGCGGCGTCCCGGTGCTCGGCCAGGAGCTTCCCGGCCGCCGCCCCGTCCTCCACGGTCACCGCGCTCCAGCCCAGCAGGGCGGCCTGCCGCCCGATGACGTCGGCCAGCTCCCCGCCCCCGCCGACAACCAGGTACGGGGCCGAGGGGTACGCCTCCACGAGCACCAGCCCGGACTCCCCGTACAGCGCGTCCCGCCCGGGCCGCCGGGTGGCCAGCAGCTCCCCGGCCCGCCGCGCCGCATCGTCACGGGGGGCTTCGACGGCCCGCACGACCTCGCTGACCGCCTGTTCGGCGGCCTCGTCCAGCCGGGTCACCAGCGCCACCCCGGCCCCCTGCCCGAGCAGCTCCCACCACTCGGCGGGCACCGCGGACAGCGGCTGGAGCAGGATCTCGGCGGACCCGCCGCAGGTCAGCCGGGCCTCGACCGCCTCCGCTCCGGCCACCGACACCTCGCACACCCGCGCGGTCCGCCCCGCGGGCATGGCGGCGGCGTCCGCGGACAGCTCCGCGTCGAACACCCCGTTGTACAACGCCCCGACGCACACGCCGCGACCGTCCATCAGCACGGCGCCGGCCGGGTCCCGCGGCCCGAAGCCCTGCTCCGTGAGGGGCCTGGCCAGAAACCCGGCCCGCCCCTCGGCCGCCCACCGCTGCGCCGTCTCCACCAGCTCACGCATCCGCGCCGCCCATCCCTCTGCGAGCTCACTCCCCGCAAAGCACCAGGTCACCGGCACGATGCGGCCTCACGAACCACCCTATGCACGCCGCCGGCCCGACCCCACCCCCCAAACCCACAGACCCCACCCCACCTCCCTCGTACAGACCACCGGAATGCTCCGGGCGGGCCCGCGCGACGACGACGGCCCCCACACCCCGTTCCCGGGGCATGGGGGCCGTCGTCGGTGTCCCCGCCGGCTCGCGCCGCGCGGAGCCGGGATCAGCTCAGGGACTTCATGCTGCGCCAGTCGACCGTGAGGACGTTCTTGGCCGGGGCGTTGGTGTTGGTCTGCGACGGGTAGTACACGCGCATCTGGCCGTCGACGCCCGAGCGGGCCCAGATGTCCGGGATCGAGTCCCCGTTGACGTCCGGGATGCCGATCGCGGTCGAGACGTTCGCCTCCGTCCATGCCGTGCCGTACTGGACGTCGCCGTTGAGGGAGTTCGCCGCCAGGGTGAGCGAATTGAGGTCGACGCTTCCGGCGACGGCCCCGGGCTTTCCGTGCCGGACGTACATGGCGCCGTTGTCCAGGTTGCGCCACAGCAGGTCCGGCGTGGAGTCCTGGTTGATGTCGGCGACGTTGACGATGTCGCGGCGCTCCCACGCGTCGACGTTCATCAGCGTGGCCGTCCGGAAGGTCGCGCCGGTGTAGCCCGACAGCACCCAGAACGCCGGACCGGCCCGCAGGAACAGGTCGGGCAGCTTGTCGCCCGTGACGTCGCCGACGGCCTTGAGCTGGGTCCAGGTCGAGGGCGCGGGAGCGTTCGACGGCAGCCGGATCGCGATCCGTTCGCCGACGTCGAAGCTGCCGTAGCCGTCGCCCGGGTAGAGCCAGAACTGGTTGTCCGGCGTCCGGGCGAACAGGTCGGTCGTCCCGTCGCCGGGGTAGACGTCGCCGTAGTGGGCGATCAGCGCTGCCTTTCCGGTGGCCGGGTCGTACCAGTGGCCCGCCGGGTTGAGCTTTCCGCCGGCGCTGTAGGAGCCGGTGAGGCTGCCGTACAGGTCGCCGCCCTCGCCTCCGGAGTAGGAGGCGAGGTTCCCCGCGGAGTTGATGGCGAGGATGTCGGGCAGGCTGTCACCGCCCACGTCGTGGGGGCCGTCGGCGTTGTCCTTGGGCTGGATGTACGTGGGGTAGTCCCCGCGGACGCTGGGGTTGCCCAGGGCGTCGTAGGCGTACAGCTGGAGCCAGTTCGGCCCGGCGTGCGGGGGCCGCAGGTCCGGCACCGTGGCAGAGCCGTTGACGGCGTTGACGTACTTGATGTTCGTGCCGTCGAAGGCGTAGCTGAACTTGGCCGCGCCCGCCGAACTGAAGGTCATGGTGCCGGTGTCGCCGAACTTCACCGACGCCCAGGTCGCGCCGTCGTTCGTGGCCCGCTTGAACGGGGTGGTGTCCTCGTCGACCGTCGGGGTCGGCGGCCCGGAGCCGTCGATGGTGATGGCGCACGGGGTGGTGCCCGCAGGGAAGAAGGTGGAAGTGGCTCCGACCGTGTCCTCGGCGCGCACGTCCCAGTAGTAGGTCTTCTTGTCGACCAGCATGGTGGTGCTGGGGACGATGACGGTCGAGGCGTAGCCGCCGGACAGGTTGGTGGCCAGGGTGCCGGCGGGGGCGGTGCCGCCCGCCTCCCAGATCCGGAAGCGCAGGCCCTTCAGGTTGTTGTCGGCGTCGACCGCCTTGGCCTTCAGGGTCAGGTTGGTCCTGCCGACCGTGCGGCCGGGGGAGCCGACGACGCAGTCGCCGCCGGGCGAGGTCGTGCCGTTGGTGGGCTCGGAGGGGGCCCGGTTGTAGTCGCCCTCCAGCACCGCGGACGTGGCGCGGAACTTGCGCCAGGTCTGGGTGTCGCCCTCACTGGTGGCGCGCATGCCGAAGGTGATGTTCGACCAGCCGCTGTCGGCGCCCTTCTGGGCCGCGGCCTTCACGTCGAACGCCTCGTAGTCGTCCGGGCAGGAGCCGGAGCTCCAGCCGTGCGCGAAGGACTGCTGGTCGAGCTTGGTGGACCAGCTCGGCTGGGCCTTCCAGGTGGTGCCGGAGGAGATCGATCCGGTCAGCCAGAACTGGAACTCGCGGGCCGTGCAGGACCAGGAGTGGTTGTTGAGGACCTTGAAGGTGGCGCGGGTGAAGGTGGCCCCCTTGTAGCTGGAGGAGAAGCCCATGCGCCAGAAGGAGCGGCCGAGGCCGCCGGTGTCCGACTCGTAGCCGACGCGGGCGTCGGACGTGCCGGAGGAGAAGTTCGTGCCGTTCCAGAAGCTGCTGTTCGGGTACGGCCGGTAGGCGGTCGTCCAGGCCTGCCACTGGCTGTTGAGCGGCGGGTCGATGAAGACCGGGAACTTCACGTTCTCGTCCGTCAGCAGCTTGGTCTCGGAGGCCTGGAGGCGCAGCTGCGCGGCGCCGGTGCCCTCTCCGTCCAGCCGCAGCGGGATCGGGGCGGAGCGGGCGCCGGGCTCGATGCCGGTCAGGCCGGAGAGCTTCAGCACGTCGGCCGGGGTGGCCGTGGCGGTGCGGGGCGCGGACTGCCCCTCCGGCAGCTCGGGGTCGCGTCCGCTGGAGTCCCAGGCGAACGGCGTCGGTATGGTGCCGACCTCCTGGCCCGCCTGGTCGAGGACCTGGATCCGGCTGGCCTCGGCGTCGTGGCGGAAGGTCGCGGTGCCGGAGCGCAGGCCGTACGAGACGGTGTCCAGGGCTCCGTTCCGTGCCGCCTCGCGGTTCTTCACGATGAGGACCTGGCCGAAGCCGCCCTCCTCACGGGCCACGAGCAGCAGGTCCACGCCGGGCAGGACCTCGGAGTACAGGGCCCGCGAGCCGTCCAGGACCGGTGCCGGCAGGGCGCCGGGCCAGGTGTAGGCGATGGTGTGGCCGCCGAGGTCGACCTCGGCGAGCACGGTTTCGCCCGGCTGCGGGGCGCGGGCGAACGAACGGTTCGCCCGGTCTCCGCCCCCGCTGCCGCTGGAGAAGCGCACGGGCAGGGCCGGGTTGGCCGGAACGACGCCCAGGGCGCCGGGCGAACCGTTGACCCGGGTCAGCTTGTTGTCGATCGGAGCCCACTCGCCCTTGGCGGTCTTCGCCCGCTGGGGAAGCGCGTGGATCCGGGTGCGCAGCTGCCCGTCGGGCAGTGCCCAGGTGAGCTCGGTGGCGCTGGTCAGTGTGTCGATCAGCACCTGCTGACCGGTGCGCAGGGCTTCGGCCACGGCGCCGGCCTCGTCGTGCGGGCCGGTGGACACCGCCTTCGCGTCGGCCGAGGGGCCGCCGCGGGCGGTGGGCGGGGCGTCGTGGTGCCACCAGGGCAAGAGGGCGGCGGTGAGGGCGGCCAGGACGAGGCCGATGGTCAGGGACAGCCGTGTGCGCGTGCGCACGAACGGGGCGAGAAGGCGGGGCGGCGCGGACACGGCGGTCTACTCCCGTGTGGACCAGGGGATGGGGGACAACGCAGATGGCCCCTACGGCATGCCGTGGGGCGCGCACACGATCACACACTGGGCACAGGGCGTCCACGAATGAGAATTTTATGAATTCGTTACGTGGAGACGGCGCATCTTTGACGCAAGGTCAAGTTTGCCTTTGCTTATGGCATTTCGCGCGCCCCAATGAGTTTGATGCCCCGCGATGACGGCCGTGTCCGGAAGATCGTCTGTGCGGACGTCTGGGGCGAACTGCGGCGTGAGGCAGTTCACTTGGGCCCGACGAGGGCTTGGTATATGCCATTGATTTGTGTGCTGGTCATGACGGAGAGTGCGCACGCACGCGCCCGAACAGGTGTGTGCCCTTTGGTGTTTCCGCACCTCTTCCGATGTCTGTCAGCCCGTGTGGGAGTCGACGCATATGCCTGCTTCAGGTCCGCTGTCATGGTTGGGGCGCGGTCGCCTCACCCTGACGGAGTCACAACGACGGCGCCGGCGGCGAAGCCGCATGGCGACCGTCCTATTGCTGTCCTCGACCTTGACCGTGACGAGCCTGGGCGGCGAGGCGCTGGCCATTCCCGGCGCGGGCATGAGCCGCGAGCAGGAGAACGCCAAGGTCGACCTGCCCGACCTGCCGAAGGCCACCGAAGCCGCCGGCGACGACACCGCCGACAAGACGCTGACGCTGGCTCCCGAGGTCCCGGTCGACCCGTACGACGCCAAGGCCACCACGCCGTGGGTCGCCGACACCGGCAAGGCCACACTGTCGGCGTCCACCGCGCCCGGCACCACCGTGCCGCTGGACCGCAACCTGCCGATCGCCATCGGCGTGCCCGCCGGCGCCGACCCGGCCTCCCTCGCGGGTGAGTGGACCGTGGGCCTGGCGGCCCCCGAGGCCTCGCAGAACGCGGGCGTCTCCGGCCTGATCATGAAGGTCACCCCGCCGGCCACCGTCGACCCGGCCGCACAGGTGGCCCTGAGCGTCGACACCACCGGCTTCGCCGACCTCTACGGACCGCAGGCCGCCGACCGCTTCGGCCTGGTGCTGCTCCCCGAATGCGTCTACTCCGCCCCGACCACGGGCGAGTGCGCGGACGACGCCGGGCTCTCGACCATGACCGTCAAGAAGGACACCGGCTCCTTCGAACGGCTGAGCAGCTCGGTCACGGTGGTGGCTCCCAAGGACGCCCCCACCAGGACCACCGCGGCGAAGAACGCCACGGCCCGCAAGATCCTCTCCGGCACGGTCCCCGTCGCCAAACTGCTGGAGGGCACGCAGGCCAAGGCCGACGGTGCCTCCGCGCGCACCGCCGCCCTCCAGGCCGCCGACGCCCCCGGCGGCAACGCCGTCGGCCTCCTCGACACCGGCTCCTCCGTCCAGGGCGACTTCACCGCATCCCCGCTGCTGTCGTCGGGCTCCTGGTCGGCGGGTTCCTCGTCGGGCGCGTTCACGTACGGCTACCAGGTGCAGACGCCGCAGACGGCCGGCGGCCTGATGCCGAAGGTCGCGCTGTCGTACTCCTCGCAGTCCGTGGACGGCCGCACCTCGTCGACGAACAACCAGGCCTCCTGGATCGGCGACGGCTGGGACTACAACGCGGGCTCCATCACCCGTACGTACGTCAACTGCCGCCAGGACTCCAAGAAGGCCGGCTCCAACAACGCCACGCACCGCACCGCGGACCTCTGCTACGGCTCGGACAACGCCACCCTCTCGCTGGGCGGCATGACCACCGAACTGGTGTGGGACGCGTCCAAGGACACGTGGACCACGGCGAACGGCGACGGCTCGAAGGTCGAGCGCATCACCGGCCAGGCCACCGGCAACGGCGCCAAGGACGGCGAGTACTGGGTCGTCACCACCAAGGACGGAATCCGTTACCACTTCGGCCTGAACAAGCTGCCGAAGTGGTCCGACAACGGCTCCGCCGCGGACGACCCGACCACCGACTCGGTCCTGACCGTCCCGGTCTACGGCAACCATGCGGGCGAGCCGTGCTACCAGGCGGGCGACTGGGCCCACTCCTCCTGCACGCAGGGCTGGCGCTGGAGCCTCGACTACGTCGAGGACATCCACGGCAACGCCATGTCGCTGTGGTGGAAGAAGGACCAGAACTACTACGCGCGCAACTTCAACTTCAAGGCCCCGGTCGTCTACGACCGCGACGGCTACCTGTCCCGCATCGACTACGGGCAGCGCAAGGAGAGCATCTTCTCCGCCCCGGCCCCGGCCCGCATCGGCTTCGAGGTCAAGGAGCGCTGCTACGACGCGTCCACGACGCACACGTGCAGCGAGGACAACTTCAAGTCGAAGGACCCGGGCAAGTACCGCATCTGGTTCGACACCCCCGCCGACCTGCGGTGCGAATCCGGCAAGAAGTGCTGGAACGCCGGCCCGACCTTCTGGACGCGCAAGCGCCTGGACAAGATCACCACCTCCGCGCAGCGCCGTACGGACACGACCGCCCGGCAGGTCGTGGACGAGTACCAGCTGAACCAGAGCTTCGCCGAGCTGAAGACCGGCCCGAACACGGCGCTGTGGCTGGAGTCGGTCCAGCGGACCGGTTACGCCCGCAACGGCTCGACGGACGCGTCCGTCAAGCTCAACACCGTCCGCTTCGAGCACAACGCGGACGACATGCCCAACCGCGTCACCGCGGTCAACCCGCAGCGCCCGGGCTTCTCCCGGTTGCGCATCGGGCGCGTCATCAACGAGTACGGCGGCGAGACCGTCGTCCGGTACAAGCCGATCACGGGCAAGTGCCTCTCCGGTGCCGGGCTCCCCCCGAAGACGGACACGGCCGGCCTGAAGGCCAACACGCAGCTGTGCTACCCGTCGTTCTGGAACCCGGACCCCGACGTCGAGGACATCGACTGGTTCCACAAGTACGTCGTGGAGTCCATCGAGGAACTCCCGAACATCGACGGCTCGTTCGGCACCAAGACGGCCTACGAGTACAAGAACCCCGGCTGGAAGCTGGCCGACGCCGAGTTCACCAAGAAGTCGACCCGCACCTACTCGCAGTTCGCGGGCTTCGAGCAGACCACCGTGCTCACCGGAGCGGACAAGGCCGGCGCGGACAGCGGCAACGAGGGCGAGGGCATCGCCGGCGTCGACTCCCCCCGCACCAAGGCCGTCACCCGCTACTTCCGCGGCATGGGCGACACCGTGCCGGTGAAGGACATCACCGGCGCCGAGATAGCCAAGGACAGGGAGCCCTTCGCCGGCCGCGTCGCCGAAGAGCTCACCTACACCAACGCCACCGACCCCGACACCAACTGGCTCAGCCGCTCCGTCACGGTCCCCGAGGCCACCGAGCTGGCCAAGCGCAACCGCGACGACGGCCTGGACCCCCTGCGGGCCTGGCGCGTCACCGAGCCCGAGGAAATCGCCTACACCAAGTCCTCCGGCACCAACACGGACGACCCGCGGCCCCAGCGCGACGTCCGGACGAAGACCACCTACGACGCGACGCACGGCCTGCCGACCCTGGTCGAGTCCTTCGGCGACACCGGCAAGACCGGTGACGAGAGCTGCACGAAGCTGGAGTACCTGCACGAGACCGGCAAGAACCTGATCGGCCTGTCCAAGCAGGTCCTCGTCTCGCCGACGGCCTGCGCCGCCGCCAACTGGAGCGACCTGTCCAAGCTGAGCGGCGCGACCCGCACGGCCTACGACAGCACCGCCTACGGCACGGCACTCGCCGCCGGCACCACCCGCGGCCTGGCCACCGAGACCTGGTCCCTGAAGGGCGACGGCACCGGCTTCCAGAGCAACGGGACCACCGGCTTCGACGCCGTCGGCCGCGTGACCCGCGTGACCGACCCGGACGGCAAGTCCGGCACGCTCACCTTCGACCCGCCCACCGGCCAGGTCTTCAAGGTCACCGAGACCAACTCGCTGGGGCACTCCCAGATCCAGGAGCTGGAGCCGGGCCGCGCGGTCGCCCTCAAGACGACCGACGCCAACGGGCACGTCAGCGAGGCCAGGTTCGACCCGCTGGGTCGCCTCGCCGAGGCGTGGGCCCCCGGCCGCACCCCCGGCGCCGGAGCCGTCCCGGACTTCCGGGCCGTCTACACCATCCCCGCGGAGGAGACCGACGCGGAGAACCCGAGCCTCAAGATCCGCAGGCCCCCGTACGTCACGACGTACTCCCGTGGCCACGAGAACCGGATCGAGACCTCGGTCACCCTCTACGACGGCCTGGGCCGCGAGCGCCAGTCGCTCGAAGAGGCGGACGGCGGCGCCGGCCACCTCGTCACGGACACCCTGTACAACAGCTCGGGCGAGGTCTGGCAGACGAACAACGCCTACCTGACCAAGGAGGCCAAGCCCGGCGAGCTCTTCACCCCGCTCTCCGACACGGTCATCCCGAACTTCACCCGCTACACCTACGACGGCCTGGGCCGCGTGGTGCAGGAGACCCCGTACATGAAGTACGAGGACCCCGTCACCAAGGAGTCCTCGTCCAAGGCGTACCCCGAGCGGGCCACCAAGTACGAGTACGGCCAGGACTGGTCGAAGGTCGTCCACCCGGCGGGCGACTCGTCCTACCGGGTCTACACCGACGCGCTCGGCCGCACCTCGCGCACCGACACGTTCAACCCGGCAGCGCCGGGCGGCTTCACGTCGACGAGCTACCAGTACGACACGCGCGGCCTGCCGGTGAAGGCCACCAGCTCCACCGATCCCACGCACCCGTGGAGCTGGACCTACGACCGCCTCGGCCGCATGGAGACGGCCACCGATCCGGACTCGGGCACGACCCGTACCGAGTACGACTCCCGGGGCCGCGTCCTCACGACCACCAACGCCCGCGGCATCAAGGTCTGGAACGGCTATGACGAGCTGTCGCGGCCCAAGCAGCAGCGGCTGAACGACGCCAACGGCACCCTGATCGCCGATCTCGCCTACGACACCGTCGCCGGCGGCAAGGGCATGCCCGCCACCGCCACCCGGTACACCGACGGCCTGGCGTACACCCAGAAGGTCAACGGCTACACCAAGGACTACCAGCCGACCTCGACGACGCTGAGCCTGCCGCAGTCGATCGCCGACTCGTGGGGCCTGGCGAAGGACTACACCTACGGCTACACCTACTCGGACACGGGCGCACTGGAGGACACCACCGTCCCCGCGGTCGGCAAGCTGGCGGCCGAGAAGCTGATCGTCCGCTACAACAAGGACGGCAAGCCGCTCTCGATCTCCGGCAAGGACTGGTACGGGGCCGAGACGGTCTACTCGCCGTACGGCCAGGTGCTCCGTTCCACCCTGGGCGCCCAGCCCTACCGGGTGTGGACGCAGGACTCGTACGACGAGAGCAGCGGCGAGCTCAAGGAACAGGCGGTCTTCCGCGAGCAGAGCACGCCCGGCCTCGTCGGCGGCACCCTGGTCTCGAACCGGGCCTACACCTACGACCCGTCCGGCAACGTCACCTCCATCCAGGAGAAGTCCGCCGGGATCGAGGAGCGCCAGTGCTTCTCCTACGACCCGCTGGGCCAGCTGAAGACGGCCTGGACCGCCAAGGACCAGACCGCCTGCACCACCCCGAAGAGCACCGACGGCACGGTCAACGTGGCGGCGGGCAAGGACGGTTCCGGCTACTGGCAGGAGTACGAGTACGACCTCCTCGGCAACCGCAAGAAGCTGACCGAGAAGGACCTGGCGGGCACCACCGCCAAGGACGCCGTCACGGACTACGCCTACGGCAAGGCCGACGGCGCCCAGCCGCGCACCCTGACCAAGGTCACCAAGAAGTTCACGACCCCGGCCGGCGCCCAGGTGACGTCCGAGGCCCAGCGGCTGTACGAGCTGACCGGCGAGACGAAGACGATCACCTCGGTCCAGAACGGTGACAAGCAGGAACTGACCTGGACGCCCGACGGCAAGGTCGAGCGGATCACCGGCCAGGGCACGGGCGGCAAGACCCCGTACGTGGGTCTGGGCCAGAAGTGCATCGACCTGCGGTCCGGTGTCGTGGCGGCCGGCCAGCCGGTCCAGCTCTACAGCTGCAATGCCACCGTGGCGCAGAGCTGGCACTTCGAGCCGGTCCCGGGCCAGACGGACGCCAACGTCGGGACACTGGAGTCCTACGACACCTGGTGCCTCCAGCCGGCGGCCAACACGGCGGGTTCCGCGGTCCAGCTGCAGAAGTGCAACGGCTCCGCCGCACAGCACCTCAAGCGGGCCGCGTCCGGCCAGCTCACGCACGTCGCCTCCGGCCTGTGCGTCGCGGTCCAGGGCGCGGCGAACGTGAGCGGTACCGCCCTCGTCCTCGCCACCTGTGACGCGGCCCAGGCCGCACAGCAGTGGCTCCCGCAGAACGACACCCGTCACATCTACGGCCCCACCGGCGAGCGCCTGCTGACCATCCAGGGCAAGCAGGCCACGCTGAACCTCGGCGAGGCCCAGGTCACCGTCCAGCAGGGCGGCGTTCTGGTCCGCAGCGAGCGGACCTACGCGGCCCCGGGCGGCGCGGTCCTGCGCTACGCCAACGGCACGGGCGGGGAGGCCCTGGTCGCCGAGACCACGGACCACCAGGGCAGCGCCTACACGGAGGTCGGCCTCGGCACGGGCATGCCCGTCCGGGTCCGCAAGCAGGACCCGTTCGGCAACCAGCGCGGCGCCGACACGGCCGGCGCCAACTTCCAGGACAGCAAGGGTTTCCTCGGCAAGACCAGGGACGACGCCTCCGGCTTCCAGCCGCTCGGCGCCCGCCTCTACGACCCGGTGGTGGGACGCTTCCTGTCCGCCGACCCGCTGCTCGACCTGAACGACCCGCTCCAGTCCAACGGCTACGCCTACGCCCACAACAACCCGGTCACCCACTCCGACCCGACGGGTCTGGCGATCAGCCTGACCGCGTCCGAGCGGGCCGCGGCCCTCGCGGGCGCGGGCCTCTCCGCGGCGCAGGTGGCGCAGGCCGAGGCGATGCAGGGCAAGTCCCTCAGCTCGGTGATCCTCGCGATCGCGTGGGAGACGCTGAAGGACTTCATCGGCATCAACGACGCCATGGCCTGCTTCGGCGGTGACATGTGGTCGTGCGGCAGCATCATCCTCGACGCGATTCCGTGGACGAAGCTGGGCAAGATCCCGTCGATCCTGAAGGCGATCAACCGCACGATCAACGCCATCCAGGCGTTCAAGGCGGCCAAGAAGGCCGCGGAGATCGTCCTGAAGGCAGCCAAGGCCGCGGAGGCGGCGGCGCTCAAGGCCAAGAAACTGGCGATCGAGAAGGCCAAGAAGGAAGCCGCGCAACGGGCCAAGAAGAAGGCGGCCGAGGCCGCCAAGAGAAAGGCCGACGAGGCGGCCGCGGCAAAGAAGAAGACGGGCAACCCCGTCCAGAAGCAGGCCCAGGCCAAGGCGGCCCCGAAGGCGTCCCACCAGGCCGGCGCGGGCAAGGGCGGCGGCGGCAAGAGCTCGGGCGGCGGAAAGGCCTCCGGAGGCGGCAAGACCGGCGGCAAGACCGGCAGCACCACCCGCAGCAACGGCGGCACCAGCGGCAGCGGCGGCTCCGGCAAGGTGGAGGGCGACACCTGTAACAGCTTCGTGCCCGGCACGAAGGTGCTCATGGCCGACGGCACCGCCAAGGCCATCGAGAAGGTGAGGACCGGCGACAAGGTCGTCGCGACCGACCCGGAGACCGGGGAGACCCGGACCGAGACGGTCACCGCGGAGATCAAGGGCCAGGGCCTCAAGCACCTGGTCACGGTCACGATCGACACGGACGGCGCGGCCGGCACCAAAACGGCCGAGGTCACGGCAACCGACGGCCACCCCTTCTGGGTCCCCGAACTGGGGGAGTGGATCGGTGCCACCGACCTGAAGCCGGGCCAGTGGCTCCGCACCAGCGCGGGCACCTTCGTCCAGATCGCCTCGATCGAACGCCGGACCACCGAGGTCGCCACGGTCCACAACCTGACGGTCTCGGACCTCCACACCTACTACGCTCTGGCGGACACCACCCCGCTCCTCGTCCACAACTGTGATGACCCGCAGAGTGCTCCGGGCGGGAAAAATGGCGCCGCCGTCAGTATCAAGCAGGTGAAAATGGCGCTGGGCAGGGTCGACATGAGTGTCTCCCAGTTCGACATTGTCCACGTGCCGGAGATCAACACCTCTGGGGACGGCCTGCCTGCGTACGCAAATAGCCCGCACGACGGCAATGGCAATCCCAACCTGGGGCCCCGCGGGCGCCCGGTAATCCAGATCTCCAACATGGGCCTGGTCGACATGGATACGGCTGTGGCCACGATCTTCCACGAGATCTACCACCACCGGATGTACTCCACTTGGCCGGGCTCCATGGGCGGAACGGAGTCCGCCGCGGAGGCGTACGGGCAAGCTATGCTCGGAGTCTTCCGGCGAAGGACGGGGGCACGTTCATGAAGCAGCTGACGCGCTTCACGCCGCCCGAACTCGAGGCGCTTGGGCGAGAGCGGAACTTCCTGCGTGACCAGTCGGAGTGGCTCTGCCCTTCCTGTGGACGCACGTCGATCCGCACCTATCTGAGAAGGGTGCAACACGCTGGCCGACCTGCTGTGATCAGCTACACATGGTGTGCCGCATGTCGCAGGATGTCCGGCTCGACAGGGCCGTTGCCTCCCGGTCTGAGCATCTCTGATCCGTGGCGCGAATGTGACCCCGTAGCGTGGGAGCGATTCGACGCAAGCCTTCCCAAGCTCTTCACCGAACTCGACCGGCTTTGGGAGCGCGGAGTTCTGCCGCAAACCGTGGCCTGGGTGCGGTAGCGGATGTCGAGCGTGCCGTAGCAGAATCAATCGGAGCCCCGCCAGGAGTCGCCTGGCGGGGCTTCCGCCTTGAAGGCCCGCTGAAATTGACCGCGCGGCCTGAAGCGGGTGTCGCGGTCGGAGGTCAGGGTCACCACCGCGTCTGGTGGTCTAGGTTGACGACGAGGTTCTCGTCCGACGCCCGGGCGCCGATCCGGCTGGTCGTCCAAGACGAAAACGGGGGGAAGCGGTCCACCGCGCCGGAGGCGTTGCCCAAGACCTCGTCCGGGCGGGACATTGGCACGGTGATCGCACCGTGCCCGCCGCCGACCTCGCGCCGAACGATGCCTGCTCTTCGTCGCCCACACCCGGGCCCGCGAGTGCCTGCACGTGTCCTGGGCGGGGAAGCGCGTGGCGGTCCTGCTGACCCGCTACGCGAAGTGCCTCGACGGACGACAGGACGTAGCCAACCGGCGCATCGAGGACCTGCTCCCCGAATAACTGAGTGAGGCGTCCCGCCCCGACACTGAGGCCCCAGACCTGTCGTCTGGGGCCTTCCTCGTTCTGAGCCTTACCTGCGGTGATGCTTCCTCACTTGCGCGGGCAGTTACGTTTGTCATGTCCGCGGTAGTCGCACACGCTGCACTTCCCAGCGTTGGGAGAGACGTCGCACGACCGTCTGTCGTGTCCTCCCTCGCCGCACCAAGAGCAAGTGCGGGTCCCGCTCGCGCTCATTTTTCCTCCTCCGTATTGTCCGTGGCTCGCCGTCCTCGCACGGGAGTCTAACGTCGCGAACCTGCTAGTTCGGCGTTTTATCAGACGAACGACCGTGTGATGCATGTGAGTTGTCCCTTCTCGGCGCATGCGTCCGCCAGCCCGCTTCAGTTCAACCCGACGTCCTCCCCATCACGAACGCGGTCGTCTCGCGGCACGCCGGCATTGCCCGCGGCGACGGCATCCAAAACCTCCCGCCCGCCGGGCCCAGGCGCGCCTTCTTCGGCTGCCAGCTCTACGCGGCGATGCTGCCGGCGGAAGCGGTGGGGTTACGCGAGCGAGACTGCTGCCTGCCCAACACCGGGTGGGGCACGCTCACGCTCCGGGAGACGCTGCCGGTCTCCGGCAAGAGGTGGGCGGACTCCGGGAAACGCCACGACAGGCGGGGGCTCAAATTACGCGAGGCCAAAAGCCGACCGTCCGGCGCCTATCCCACCCCTCCTAGTGGCGCTGCTCCGCGACCACGTAGCGGAGTTCGGCACGGCTGAGAGCGGCTGGCTCTTCCCCAACGAGCGCGGGGGTGTGCTCGGCACCTCCAGCTACGGGAGGGTTTGGCAGGAGGTGAAAACCCTTGGTGCTCCCCCGGACCGGGCCGCCACACCGCTCGCGCGCCGGCCTTACGACCTCAGGCACACCTGCATCACAACTGGCTGAACGCCGGGGTGCCCGTGGCCGAGGCCGTCCGGCGGGCCGGCAACTCGCCGGAGGTGATCCATCGGCGCTACGAAGGTCGTATCGATGGCCATGGGGAATTGCACAATGCGAAGATCGAGAGAGCGATGGGCCGGATCTAAACAGGGGGCCAGCATGCGTCGCATAGCGGCCGACGACCTCAGCTCGCTACTTTCATTGCAAAAGGTTGATGATGCCAAGCGTAGCGGCTGTCGCCAGCATGCTAGCGAATAGCTGGCTTGTGGAAAAAGTTCCGGTTACGCTCTCGGATTCAGTCACCTTCACGTCAATTAGTGAGTGCTGGCACGAATATGAGGGCGTGCCGTCTATAAGCGCGAGGTGGGTTGCCTGGTTGCCGCGTCCAATCCTGCCAGGACCGATGTGCAGCTCGGGGCCTTGGACCGTTGGTGATGGAGCCTGGGCCGTCGGCGATTTGATTTCGGTGCCTAGGATTTCAAGGATGGGTACACCGAGGTTTATTCGGAGTGGCGCACCCTGATCGAAGGCCGTGCTCGCACGTCGCGTCGGCCGAGGTTGCGTAACTGCACCCGAACGAGACGCGGGTCGGCGAGGATGCCACCGTTGCGGCGTACCTCAAGGCTCCGTTCAAGGTGTCATGGCTCCGGAGGAGCGCTGTGTCCTTCATCGGGAACTCGATGCGCCGCTTCGGGTTCGAGGCGCGGAGGGTCGCCCACATGGCGCCGGCTCCAATTGGGACGGCAGTGACCACAGCGGCGGCAGCCCAGAACGTCCCCAGACTCATGGAAGGCATCTGATGCCGAGAGGAGCATGGCTCGATCCAGGCAGGGGGCGGCTGTGCGAGTTGGTTGATTGGGCAGCTTGGTACCCACACGCTCCCCACACGGGACCGGTACGTAACAACGACAAAGGCCCGGACTCAGTGGGACTGAGTTCGGGCCTTCATGCTTGGCACTTCAGCTGGTCAGCGACACTTACACACTGTCTGGCTGGAGTGCCCCCGGCAGGATTCGAACCTGCGCACACGGCTCCGGAGGCCGTTGCTCTATCCCCTGAGCTACGGGGGCGCGTCCGCCGACTTGCGGCGACGGGTTGAACACTACCAGCTCCCCCGGGGTGATCAGGAACCTATTCGGAGGTGGGAGGAGGGGTGCGTCGCCCGGAGGGGTGGAAGTGGCGAAAGCCCGGACGCGGGGGCCCCGGCGGACCTACTCTCGAGTTGTGCCAGGCGTCTCGGGCCGGGTGCTTGTTGTCGACGACAACAAGGTCATCCGGCAGCTGATCAAGGTCAATCTCGAGCTGGAGGGCTTCGAGGTCGTGACCGCGAACGATGGTGTCGAGTGCCTGGACGTCGTGCACCACGTGTGTCCCGACGCCATCACCCTCGACGTGGTCATGCCCCGGCTCGACGGGTTCGGGGCCGCCGCGCAGCTGCGCGCCGATCCGCGGACCCGGCACCTGCCCGTCGCCATCGTCAGTGCCTGTACGCAGTACGAGGTCGAGGCCGGCATCGCCGCCGGGGTCGACGCCTTCGTCGCCAAGCCCTTCGAGCCCGCCGAGCTGGTGCGCGTCGTGCGGCGGCTGGTCGAGCGCAAGGACCGCCGCGACGGCCGGAAAGGGGCCCCCGCCGGGAGGGGCCGGGGGTAGTTCCCCCTGACGGCCCGGCCGCCCGCAGGCGGTAGCTGTTCACATGGCGAAACCCTTGGCGTGACGCGGGGGTGTCTCCCCTAGGCTGGGTCCCGTGAATCCCGCCGACCTCCCCCGTACCGTCGCGCACGCCGTGCGCTGCGCCGTCGAGGACGGGGAGCTGGGCGGGGAACTGGACGGGGAACCGGGCGGCGTCCCGCCCGAGCGGGTAGTCGTCGAGCGGACGCGGCCCGGGGGAGTGGGGGAGTACGCCTCGCCCGTCGCCTTCCAGCTCGCCAAGGCCGCCCGGATGCGCCCCGCCGACGTCGCGGCCGTACTGGCCCGCCGGCTGAGCGGCGTCCCGGGGATCGAGCGCGTCGAGGTCACCGGCCCCGGGTTCGTGAACTTCGTCCTGCCGGCCCTCTCCGCCCCCCGTGTCATCCGGTCCCTGGCCGGGCCACCGCCCGGGCACGCGCCATCCGACCCCGGCCCCGCCGACCCCCAGGCCCCCGGGCTGCGGGAGCGCGCCGTGCGCGCGGCCGTCGTACGGATCCTGCGCACCCAGGGCCCGCCGCCGTACGACGTACCCGGCACCCCCGCCGCACCCCTCGCGCAGCGGGACGGTGACGCCGTCGCCCGGTACGGGGCCGACGCCGCGCTCTGGGCCATGCTCGCCGTCCCGGCCCGCGAGACGCCCGCGTTCTGCGACCGGCTCCTCGTCCAGGGCGAGGACAACGAGTTCTTCCGGGTGCGCTACGCCCACTCCCGCAGCCGCGCCCTCCTGCGCAACGCCCGTGACCTGGGCTTCGAGCCCGCCGTCGGGGAGGTGGACGACGCCCCCGCGCTGCTGCGCGTGCTCGCCGACCATCCGCTGGTCCTCGAAGCCGCCGCGCACCACCGGGCGCCCGAGCGCCTCGTGCGGCACCTCGTCGAGCTGGCCGACGCGCTCCTCGACTTCCAGTACCGCGTCCTGCCCCGGGGCGACGAGAAACCCTCGGCCGCCCACCGCGCCCGGCTGGCCCTCGCCGAAGCCGCCGGGACGGTGCTGGCCGGTGGCCTGGCCCTGCTCGGCATGGACGCACCCGAACGCCTGTGACCCGCGAAGAGAGATACCGATGAGCCGTTCCGCGCACCCCGCCGGGCCCCGCCACGCCGACGTCATGCCCGAAGGGCACTACTCCCCGCCCGCCGCCGACCTCAACGTCCTCGACGAGAAGGTCTGGGCCCGCACCGTCCACCGCAACGCGGACGGGGTCGCCGTCGTCGGCGGGATCGAAGTGACCAGGCTGGCCGAGGAGTTCGGGACCCCCGCCTATTTCCTCGACGAGGAGGACTTCCGCGCCCGCTGCCGCGCGTGGGCCCTCGCGTTCGGCAAGGACGCCGACGTCTTCTACGCGGGCAAGGCCTTCCTCTCCAAGGCCGTCGTGAAGTGGCTCACCGAAGAGGGGCTCAACCTCGACGTCTGCTCGGGCGGCGAGCTGGCCACCGCCCTCGCCGCCGGCATGCCCGCCGCGCGCATCGCCCTCCACGGCAACAACAAGTCCGTCGCCGAGATCACCCGCGCCATCGAGGCCGGCGTGGGCCGCATCGTCCTCGACTCCTTCCAGGAGATCGCCCGCGTCGCGCACATCGCCCGCGAGCTCGGCGTGCGCCAGCCCGTGCAGATCCGCGTCACCGTCGGCGTCGAGGCGCACACCCACGAGTTCATCGCGACCGCGCACGAGGACCAGAAGTTCGGCATCGCCGTGGGCGACGGGTCCGCCGCCGAGGCCGTCCGGCGCACGCTGGGCCACGACAGCCTGGAGCTGCTCGGCCTGCACTCCCACATCGGCTCGCAGATCTTCGACATGGCCGGCTTCGAGGTCTCCGCCAAGCGCGTCGTGCGGCTGCTGGCCGCCGTGCGCGACGAGCACGGCGTCGAGCTCCCCGAGATCGACCTCGGCGGCGGGCTCGGCATCGCGTACACCTCCGCGGACGACCCCGCCGAGCCGCACGACATCGCCAAGGCCCTCCACGAGATCGTGGCGCGCGAGTGCGAGAGCGCCGGCCTGCGCGCTCCGCGGATCTCCGTCGAGCCCGGCCGGGCCATCGTCGGCCCGACCGCCTTCACCCTCTACGAGGTCGGCACGATCAAGCCGCTGGAGGGCCTGCGGACGTACGTCTCCGTCGACGGCGGCATGTCCGACAACATCCGGACGGCCCTGTACGACGCCGAATACTCCATCGCGCTCGTCTCCCGCACCTCCGACGCCGAGCCCATGCTCGTCCGCGTCGTCGGCAAGCACTGCGAGAGCGGGGACATCGTCGTCAAGGACGCGTTCCTGCCGGCCGACCTGGCCCCCGGCGACCTTCTCGCCGTCCCCGCGACCGGCGCGTACTGCCGCTCGATGGCCAGCAACTACAACCACGCGCTGCGTCCGCCGGTCGTCGCCGTGCGTGACGGAGCGGCGCGGGTGATCGTCCGCCGGGAGACGGAGGAAGATCTCCTGCGACTCGACCTCGGATGATGAAATCGGTGTCTCACTCAATGGACCGAGGATGGAAAGTGCTGTCCATTGAGTGAGACTGGTTCACGACCGCCGTGCAATCCGCGCGCGGTTTCATGCTGGAAGATCGAAAGGCGTAGGTCGAATGATGCGTACGCGTCCGCTGAAGGTGGCGCTGCTGGGCTGTGGAGTGGTCGGCTCAGAGGTGGCGCGCATCATGACGACGCACGCCGACGACCTCACGCAGAGGATCGGCGCACCCGTCGAACTCGTCGGCGTGGCCGTACGCCGTCCCTCGAAGGTGCGCGAGGGCATCGACCCCGCGCTGATCACCACGGACGCGACCGCCCTGCTCAAACGCGGTGACATCGACGTGGTCATCGAGGTCATCGGCGGGATCGAGCCGGCCCGCACCCTCATCACGACCGCCTTCGAGAACGGCGCGTCCGTCGTCTCCGCGAACAAGGCGCTGCTGGCCCAGGACGGCGCCGCGCTGCACGCCGCCGCCGAGCAGCACGGCCGGGACCTCTACTACGAGGCCGCCGTCGCCGGCGCCATCCCGCTGGTCCGCCCGATGCGCGAGTCCCTCGCCGGCGACAAGATCAACCGCGTGATGGGCATCGTCAACGGCACGACGAACTTCATCCTCGACAAGATGGACTCCACCGGCGCCGGCTATCAGGAGGCCCTCGACGAGGCCACCGCCCTGGGCTACGCCGAGGCCGACCCGACCGCCGACGTCGAGGGCTACGACGCCGCCGCCAAGGCCGCGATCCTCGCCGGCATCGCGTTCCACACCCGGGTCCGCCTCGACGACGTGTACCGCGAGGGCATGACCGAGGTCAGCGCCTCCGACTTCGCCTCCGCCAAGCGGATGGGCTGCACCATCAAGCTCCTGGCGATCCTGGAGCGGGCCGCCGACGGCGCGTCCGTCACCGCGCGCGTCCACCCCGCGATGATCCCGCTCACGCACCCGCTGGCCTCCGTCCGCGAGGCGTACAACGCGGTGTTCGTCGAGGCGGAGGCCGCCGGGCGGCTCATGTTCTACGGCCCCGGCGCGGGCGGCTCGCCCACCGCGTCCGCGGTCCTCGGCGACCTCGTGGCCGTCTGCCGCAACAAGCTCGCCGAGGCGACGGGGCCGGGCGAGTCGGCGTACACCCAGCTGCCGGTCAGTGCCATGGGCGAGGTCGTCACCCGCTACCACATCAGCCTCGACGTGGCGGACAAGCCGGGCGTCCTCGCCCAGGTGGCGACCACCTTCGCCGAGCACGGCGTGTCGATCGACACGGTACGACAGCAAGGACGTCCGGACGGGGTCGGCAATGAGGCCTCCCTCGTCGTCGTCACCCACCGTGCGCCCGACGCCGCCCTCTCCGGGACCGTCGAGGCGCTGCGGAAGCTGGACACCGTCCGCGGTGTCGCCAGCATCATGCGTGTTGAAGGGGAGTAAGGACCCATGAGCAGCAATCCCACCCACCAGTGGCGCGGCATCATCGAGGAGTACCGGGACCGCCTGCCGGTGACGGACAAGACTCCCGTGGTCACCCTCCGCGAAGGCGGCACGCCCCTGGTCCCCGCGCAGGTTCTTTCCGAGCGCACCGGCTGCGAGGTGCACCTCAAGGTCGAAGGGGCGAACCCCACCGGGTCCTTCAAGGACCGCGGCATGACCATGGCGATCACCCGGGCCAAGGAGGAAGGCGCGAAGGCGGTCATCTGCGCCTCCACCGGCAACACCTCGGCCTCCGCCGCCGCCTACGCGGTGCGCGCCGGAATGGTCTGCGCGGTGCTCGTGCCCCGCGGCAAGATCGCGCTGGGCAAGATGGGCCAGGCCCTGGTCCACGGCGCCAAGATCCTCCAGGTGGACGGCAACTTCGACGACTGCCTCGACCTGGCCCGCGCGCTGTCCGACAACTACCCGGTGGCGCTGGTCAATTCGGTCAACCCGGTCCGCATCGAGGGCCAGAAGACGGCCGCGTTCGAGATCGTGGACGCGCTCGGCGACGCCCCCGACATCCACGTCCTGCCCGTCGGGAACGCCGGCAACATCACGGCGTACTGGAAGGGCTTCAAGGAGTACAAGGCCGACGGCCTCGCCTCCCGCACCCCCCGCGTGTGGGGTTTCCAGGCCTCCGGCTCCGCGCCCATCGTGCGCGGGGAGGTCGTCAAGGAGCCGCACACCATCGCCACGGCGATCCGCATCGGCAACCCGGCCTCCTGGGACTACGCGCTCGCCGCGCGCGACGAGTCGGGCGGCTTCATCGACGAGGTGACGGACCGTCAGATCCTGGCCGCCTACCGGCTGTTGGCCTCTCAGGAGGGCGTGTTCGTCGAGCCCGCCTCGGCCGCTTCCGTGGCCGGCCTGATCAAGGCCGCCGAGCTGGGACTGGTCGACCCCGGCCAGAAGATCGTGTGCACCGTCACCGGCAACGGTCTGAAGGACCCCGACTGGGCGGTCGCGGGCGCCCCGCAGCCCGTCACCATTCCGGTGGACGCCGAGGCCGCGGCCGTCCGCCTCGGTCTCGTCTGAGGTCCGGCCCGAGAGCCGGGTTCCGGGGGTCCCCGCGACCCCCGGAACCCGGCAACTCACCCCGTACGACGACATAACCGCCACCGGAGTCCGCGACACGCATCGTGCGCCTCCTGTGCGCCCTATGTCGCGGGGGAACCTTCCTTCGATACGCTGTCCCCACACCCGCCGCCGCGCATATGACGTGCGGTGCTGCCCCGGGGGCCTTCGGGTGTCGTACGTTCTGCAGTACATTCGCAGCGAGCCAGCGTAGATCTCGCACAGTCACAAGGAGTGTCATCGGACGATGGCCGGTCCAGCGTTCCGCGCCGCCGCCGTACGGGTGCGCGTTCCCGCCAGCAGTGCCAACCTCGGCCCGGGCTTCGACGCCCTGGGCCTCGCCCTCGGGCTCTACGACGACGTCGTCGTCCGGGTGGCCGATTCCGGCCTGAACATCGACATCGCGGGCGAGGGGGCGGACACCCTCCCGCGGGACGAGCGCCACCTGCTCGTACGCTCCATGCGCACCGCCTTCGACCTGCTGGGCGGGCAGCCGCGCGGCCTCGAGGTCGTCTGCGCCAACCGCATCCCGCACGGGCGCGGCCTCGGCTCCTCCTCCGCCGCGATCTGCGCCGGCATCGTCGCCGCCCGCGCCGTGACCATAGGCGGCGAGGCCAAGCTCGACGACGCGGCCCTGCTGGAGCTCGCGACCGAGATCGAGGGCCACCCCGACAACGTCGCCGCCTGTCTGCTCGGCGGCTTCACCCTGGCGTGGATGGACGGGGGCAGCGCCAAGGCGATCCGTATGGAGCCCGCCGATTCCATCGTTCCGGTGGTCTTCGTCCCGTCCAAGCCGGTGCTGACCGAGACCGCGCGCGGCCTGCTGCCGCGCACCGTCCCGCACGTGGACGCGGCCGCCAACGCGGGTCGCGCGGCGCTGCTCGTGGAGGCCCTGACCAGGCGTCCCGAGTTCCTGCTGCCGGCCACCGAGGACCGTCTCCACCAGGACTACCGGTCCCCGGCGATGCCCGAGAGCGTGGCACTCGTCGCCCGGCTGCGGGCGGACGGCATCCCCGCGGTGATCTCCGGCGCGGGGCCCACGGTCCTCGCGCTGGTCGACAACGGTGCGGCCGACAAGGTCGCGCAGCTCGCGGGCGAGGGGTGGGCCGCGAACCGGCTCGCCCTCGACGCCGCGGGCGCCAGCGTGCTGCCCCTGGGCACCCAGGGGGGCTAGGCCTTGTCTTTCGGATCAGGGCGGATCGGCCCGCGGTGCCGGGCAGCCCGGGCCCGCCATGATCCGAAAGACACGGCCTAGGCCGCGACCGCGGAGACGCGGCCGGTCAGGGGCGGGCGGCCGGGGCAGGCCGCCCGCGCCGAAGGGCGCTGTTGCCGGTGATTGAGAGGGGGAATGTCTGTTGGATCCGGTAGTGTTAGTCTCAAGTGAGCATCCGAAGCCGCCATGGCTCGGTGCTCAGTGTCCCCATTCGGGACCACCTTTTCTCCGGGAGCCTCCCCGACTGCTTTGATCACTTCCAGCAGTTTCGAGCACGCTCCGGAATCGGCGTGACATTCCCACGCTTCCAGCTCGGGGGCTTCTCGCCGGAACACCCACGCACTTGCACGTTTCTCTCCGCCGTATCTCTATCGGCGGACCACCGCCCCGGCACGGTCCACACCTAGGACTGCTGTCGGACAGCACAACCGGTCGCCGAGCCAGACAGGCCGACGTCCGCTCCAGGGAAGGACCCTTCGTGAGCGACACCACCGATCTGATGGGCGCTGCCGACACCTCTGTCGACGCCAGTGCCCCCGCCGCGGGCGCCGCTACCAAGCGCCGCCGCACCGGCACCGGCCTGGACGGCATGGTTCTGGCCGAGCTGCAGCAGGTCGCGTCGGGCCTCGGCATCAGGGGCACCGCGCGGATGCGCAAGAGCCAGCTGATCGAGGTCATCAAGGAGGCGCAGGCGGGAGGCAGTGCCCCCAAGGCCGCGTCCTCCCCGGCGGCCGGCGCCGCCGACACCGCCGAGGCCAAGCCGAAGCGCCGCGCCACCAGCAAGGCCCGTACGGGTGAGGCCGCCGCCGAGGCGCCCGCCGAGAAGCCCGCCGCCGCGCAGGCCCAGATCGAGATCCCGGGCCAGCCCGCGAGCGACGACGCCCCGGCCGGCGAGCGACGCCGCCGCCGGGCCACGGCCCCCTCCGGCAGCCCGGAGTCCTCGGCCGCCTCCGCCGTACAGGTCGAGCAGAAGACCGAGGCCCCCGCGGTCGAGGCCGCTCCGCAGGCCGAGGCCAAGGCGGAGGCGGCCACCGCCGTGTCCGCGCAGGGTCAGGACGGCGAGGGCCGCGGCCGGCGCGAGCGCCGTGACCGCGGCAGCGACCGCGGTGACCGTGCCGAGCGCCAGCGCGACCGCCGCGACCGCGGTGCCAAGGCCGACGACCAGGGCCAGGGCGGCCAGGGTCAGGGCGGCCAGCAGGGCGGCCAGGGCCAGGGTGCCCAGGGCGGCCGTCAGGACCGTGCCGAGCGCGCCGACCGCCAGCAGCAGGGCGGCCGGGGCCAGGGTCAGGGGCAGGGCCAGAACCAGGGCCAGCAGAGCGGCCGTCAGGACCGTCAGGACAACGGCCCCCAGGACGACTTCGACGGTGAGGACGGCCGTCGCGGCCGGCGCGGCCGCTACCGCGACCGCCGTGGCCGTCGCGGCCGCGACGAGTTCGCCCCGAGCGAGCCGCAGGTCGCCGACGACGACGTCCTGATCCCCGTCGCGGGCATCCTCGACATCCTCGACAACTACGCGTTCATCCGGACCTCGGGCTACCTGCCCGGCCCCAACGACGTGTACGTCTCCCTCGCGCAGGTCCGCAAGGCCGGGCTCCGCAAGGGCGACCACACCACCGGTGCCGTGCGCCAGCCCAAGGACGGCGAGCGCCGCGAGAAGTTCAACGCCCTCGTGCGTCTGGACTCGGTGAACGGCATGGCGCCCGAATCCGGCCGCGGTCGCCCGGAGTTCCAGAAGCTGACCCCGCTGTACCCCCAGGACCGGCTCCGTCTGGAGACCGACCCGGGCGTGCTGACGACCCGCATCATCGACCTCGTGTCGCCGATCGGAAAGGGCCAGCGAGGCCTGATCGTGGCCCCGCCGAAGACCGGCAAGACCATGATCATGCAGGCGATCGCCAACGCGATCACCGTCAACAACCCCGAGTGCCACCTGATGGTCGTCCTGGTCGACGAGCGTCCGGAAGAGGTCACCGACATGCAGCGGTCGGTCAAGGGCGAGGTCATCTCCTCGACCTTCGACCGCCCGGCCGAGGACCACACCACCGTCGCCGAGCTGGCCATCGAGCGCGCCAAGCGCCTCGTCGAGCTGGGTCACGACGTGGTCGTCCTGCTGGACTCCATCACCCGTCTGGGCCGCGCGTACAACCTCGCGGCGCCCGCCTCCGGCCGCATCCTGTCCGGTGGTGTCGACTCGACCGCGCTGTACCCGCCGAAGCGCTTCTTCGGTGCCGCGCGCAACATCGAGGACGGCGGCTCGCTGACCATCCTGGCCACCGCGCTGGTCGACACCGGCTCGCGCATGGACGAGGTGATCTTCGAGGAGTTCAAGGGCACCGGCAACATGGAGCTCAAGCTCGACCGGAAGCTCGCCGACAAGCGCATCTTCCCGGCTGTCGACGTCGACCCGTCGGGCACCCGCAAGGAGGAGATCCTCCTCAACGCGGAGGAGCTCGCCATCGTCTGGAAGCTGCGCCGGGTGCTGCACGCGCTCGACTCGCAGCAGGCGATCGAGCTGCTGCTCGACAAGATGAAGCAGACGAAGTCGAACGCCGAGTTCCTGATGCAGATCGCGAAGACGACCCCGTCGGGCAAGAACGACGACTGATCCTCCCCGGCCACGGCCGGAGGAGTCCGTCCCGCGTCACCACAGCCGCCCCCGCCGCACCCGCGGCGGGGGCGGCTGTGCGTCGTCCCGTCCGCATTGCGACCTTCGCCACATCGTGCATCCGCTTGAACCCGGGGCTTGTGGGCCACGTACACGGGTAAAAGCCCAGGTGAGTGCGGCAGGGCGGACCGCGCGAGTGCCACGGCGCCCCGCACGCCGCGGACCGGGACGGCCCCGCGGCCGTGGAACCCTGGGCGGCGTTCGTCCGTCTGTGTCAGGAGACCGCAGGCCGGAGACGGACCACAGGGGACCGGTGACCGGACTCAGGACCGAGGAGAGCATGAGCGAGGACAGCACGGGACGCGGACGGCGTGCCGCAGGCCGGCGCCGCCGCAAACCGCCGAGGCGCCGCAAGGCCCTGGCCATCGCCGCGTGGACCGCCGCGGTCGTGGTGCTGCTGGGCGGGGCGGGCCTCGGCTACTTCTACTTCAAGTTCAACGGCAATCTGAAGACCGTCGACATCGACGCCGCCCTGGGCAAGGACCGCCCCGACAACGTCGACAACGGCTCGATGGACATCCTCGTGCTGGGCTCGGACTCCCGCGACGGCGCCAACGGCGAGTACGGCAAGGACGACGGCGGCTCCGCCCGCTCCGACACCGCGATGATCGTCCACCTGTACGAGGGCCACCAGAAGGCCAGCGTCATATCGATACCCCGCGACACCATGGCCCCCCGCCCGGCCTGCGCCGCCTCGAACGGCAAGACCGACCCGGGCGGCCAGCGCCGGCAGTTCAACGAGGCGTACACCACCGGCGGCGCCGCCTGCGCGGTCAAGACCGTCGAGAAGATGTCCGGCATCCGCATGGACCACTACCTCGAGGTCGACTTCACCGGCTTCAAGAAGATCATCGACGACCTCGGCGGCGTCGAGGTGACCACCACCAAGCCCATCAAGGACGGCGCGAGCCACCTCGACCTCCCGGCCGGCACGAACAAGCTCGACGGCGAGCAGGCCCTCGGCCTCGTCCGTACCCGCAAGAGCGTCGGCGACGGCGGCGACCTGGGCCGAATACAGCTCCAGCAGGCCTTCATCAAGGCCTTGATCAAGCAGGTCAAGGGCATCGGGCTGTTCGACAACCCCAAGAAGCTGCTCGGCCTCGCCGACTCCGGCACCAAGGCGATCACCACCGACAAGGCGCTCGGTGACGTGAAGTCCCTCCTGGGCTTCGCCCAGGGCCTGCAGGGCATCGACGCCCAGGACATGCAGATGATCACCCTGCCGGTCGTCCCGGACCCGCGCGACGACGACCGCGTCGTCCCGCTCGCCAAGGAGTCCAAGCTGGTCTGGGACGCCCTGCTGGCCGACCAGCCGATCCCGGCCGAGGCCACCGAGAACTCGATGGGCGACAAGGGCTCCGCCGGCAAGATCGTGCAGTAGAGCCCCTGGCCACACGGGTTCCGCAGGGTCGCGCCCGGCGCGTGCGCCTGCTCCGCACGGCGCCGGCGGGGGTCCGCGCAGCGCGCGGAATAGATGCCGGCCCCCGCCCGTTGAAGCAGGCGTCCTCAGAATTTTGACAGGCAGCCCGGTCCTGGCAGACTGGTCTGTCGGCCCCGGTTCACGCAGCGCGCAATTCGGCTCCTGCGACCCGGCGCCCTCCCAATCTAGGAGACACCTTGAAGAGCGAGATCCACCCCCAGTACGTCGAGACCCAGGTCAGCTGCACCTGTGGCGCCGCGTTCACCACCCGTAGCACCCTCACCGAAGGCTCCATCCGAGCCGAGGTCTGCTCCGAGTGCCACCCGTTCTACACGGGCAAGCAGAAGATCCTCGACACCGGTGGCCGCGTGGCCCGCTTCGAGGCCCGCTTCGGCAACAAGGGTGCGGCCAAGAAGTAGCGCGACCCAGGCGCCGGTCTCCGGCCGCCCCCTGTCCACGCGGGGGCGGCCGGACCGGCGCCTTTGTCGTCGTTCCGGGCCACTCGCAGTCACCCCGCAGTCCCTTCGCACTTTCACCCCAGGAGTCCCCCGATGTTCGAGGCGGTCGAGGAACTGATCGGCGAGCACGCCGATCTTGAGAAGAAGCTCGCCGACCCTTCGGTGCACTCGGATCAGGCCAACGCGCGCAAGCTGAACAAGCGCTACGCGGAACTGACCCCGATCGTCGCGACCTTCCGGGCGTGGAAGCAGTCGGCCGAGGACATCGAGACGGCCAAGGAGTTCGCGGCCGTCGACCCCGACTTCGCGGCCGAGGCCAAGGAGCTGGCCGTGCAGCGCGAGGAGCTCACCGAGAAGCTCCGCCTGCTGCTGGTCCCGCGCGACCCCAGTGACGACAAGGACGTGCTCCTCGAGGTCAAGGCGGGCGCGGGCGGCGACGAGTCGGCCCTGTTCGCCGGCGACCTGCTGCGCATGTACCTGCGGTACGCCGAGCGCGTGGGCTGGAAGACCGAGATCATCGACGCCACCGAGTCCGAGCTCGGCGGCTACAAGGACGTCCAGGTCTCCGTCCGCACCAAGGGCGGCAACGGCGCCACCGAGCCCGGCCAGGGCGTGTGGGCCCGCCTGAAGTACGAGGGCGGAGTGCACCGCGTCCAGCGCGTGCCGGCCACCGAGTCCCAGGGCCGCATCCACACCTCCGCCGCCGGCGTGCTCGTGACCCCGGAGGCCGAGGAGGTCGAGGTCGAGGTCAACATGAGCGACCTGCGCATCGACGTGTACCGCTCCTCCGGCCCCGGCGGCCAGTCCGTCAACACCACCGACTCGGCCGTGCGCATCACGCACCTGCCGACCGGCGTGGTCGCCTCCTGCCAGAACGAGAAGAGCCAGCTCCAGAACAAGGAGCAGGCCATGCGCATCCTGCGCTCGCGGCTGCTGGCCGCGGCCCAGGAGGCCGCCGAGCAGGAGGCCTCCGACGTGCGCCGCAGCCAGGTGCGCAGCGTCGACCGCTCCGAGAAGATCCGTACGTACAACTACCCGGAAAACCGGATCTCGGACCACCGGACCGGTTTCAAGGCGTACAACTTGGACCAGGTGCTCGACGGCGACCTCGACTCGGTCATCCAGGCCTGCGTCGACACGGACTCGGCCGCGAAGCTCGCGGCCGCGCACTGAGCCCCACCGAACCCCGCACCACCCCCCGTACGACAGCAGCCCGGAGGACCAGCGTGAACTTGCTGCTTGCCGAGGTGGCCCAGGCCACCCAGCGGCTGGCCGCCGCCGGCGTGCCCTCACCGCGCTTCGACGCGGAGGAGCTCGCGGCCTTCGTGCACGACGTCAAGCGGGGGGAACTGCACCACGTCAAGGACGCGGACTTCGACGCCCGCTACTGGGAGGCCGTCGCCCGCCGCGAGGCGCGCGAGCCGCTCCAGCACATCACCGGCCGCGCCTTCTTCCGGTACCTGGAGCTCCAGGTCGGGCCCGGGGTCTTCGTGCCCCGGCCCGAGACCGAGTCGGTCGTCGACTGGGCCATACAGGCCGTCCGGGCGATGGACGTCGTCGAGCCGCTGATCGTCGACCTGTGCACGGGCTCCGGCGCCATCGCGCTGGCCATGGCGCAGGAGGTGCCGCGCTCGCGCGTGCACGCGGTCGAGCTGTCCGAGGACGCGCTGCGG
This sequence comes from Streptomyces sp. NPDC048461, assembly GCF_055587105.1. Lineage (NCBI taxonomy): Bacteria > Bacillati > Actinomycetota > Actinomycetes > Kitasatosporales > Streptomycetaceae > Streptomyces > Streptomyces sp. NPDC048461. Next base: position 304,624 of record NZ_JBVJGW010000001.1, read on the forward strand.
TGGACCCGCAAGAACGCCGAGGACTCCCGGGTCACCGTCCACCAGGGCGACGCGCTGAGCGCCCTGCCCGAGCTGGACGGCCAGGTCGACCTCGTCATCTCCAACCCGCCGTACATCCCGCTGACCGAGTGGGAGTACGTCGCCCCCGAGGCCCGCGACCACGACCCGGAGATGGCGCTGTTCTCCGGCGAGGACGGCCTCGACACCATCCGCGGCATCGAGCGCACCGCGCACCGCCTGCTGCGGCCCGGTGGCATCGTCGTCATCGAGCACGCCGACACCCAGGGCGGCCAGGTGCCGTGGATCTTCGCCGAGGAGCGGGGCTGGGCCGATGCGGCCGACCACCCGGACCTGAACAACCGCCCGCGCTTCGCGACCGCCCGCAAGGCCATGCCGTGATCCGGGCCGCCTTCCCCAGTGACACCGCCACCACCCCCCTGCTGCACGAGGAGTCCCGCTGATGGCCCGGCGATACGACTGCAACGACGCGACGGACCGCAAGACGGGCCTGCGCGAAGCCGCATCCGCCGTGCGCCGCGGCGAGCTCGTCGTGCTGCCCACCGACACCCTGTACGGGATCGGCGCGGACGCCTTCAGCCCCGAGGCCGTCCACGAGCTCCTCGCCGCCAAGGGCCGCGGCCGCGGCATGCCCACTCCGGTGCTCATCGGCTCCCCGAACACCCTGCACGGCCTCGTCACGGACTTCTCCGAGCAGGCCTGGGAGCTCGTCGACGCCTTCTGGCCGGGAGCGCTGACGCTGGTCGCCAAGCACCAGCCGTCGCTGGCGTGGGACCTGGGGGACACCCAGGGCACCGTGGCCGTACGGATGCCGCTGCACCCCGTCGCGATCGAGCTGCTGACCGAGGTCGGCCCGATGGCCGTCTCCTCGGCGAACCTCACCGGGCACCCGGCGCCCGAGGACTGCGACGCCGCCCGCGAGATGCTCGGGGACTCCGTCTCCGTGTACCTCGACGGCGGCCCGACCCCCGGGATCCAGCCGTCCTCGATCGTCGACGTCACCGGCAAGGTCCCGGTGCTCCTGCGGGAAGGCGCCCTGACCGCCGACCAGCTGCGGGAGGTCGTACCCGACCTCGAGGTCGCCCCGTGAGCCCTGAGGGGCGTGGCATAGCGGGGGAACACCTCCAGGCGCGCCCCCTCGGATGGAATCCGGGGGAGGTGACCGGGGGGAACACCTTCCGCATCCTCCACGTCAGCACCGGGAACGTGTGCCGTTCGCCCATCACCGAGCGGCTGACGCGGCACGCCCTCTCGCACCGCCTCGGGGGATTCGTCACCGGGGACCTCATCGTGGAGAGCGCCGGCACGTGGGGGCACGAGGGAGCCCCCATGGAGGCGAACGCGGCCGCGGTCCTGGCCGACTTCGGCGCCGACGCCTCCGGCTTCACCGGGCGGGAGCTGCTGGACGAGCACGTCATACGCGCCGACCTGGTGCTGACCGCCACTCGTGACCACCGGGCGCAGGTCATCTCGATGGGCCACTCCGCGGGACTGCGCACCTTCACGCTGAAGGAGTTCACCCGGCTGGTCCGTGCGATAGATCCGGCCACCCTGCCGCCGCTGGACGACGGCATGGTGGAGCGGGCCCGCGCGCTCGTCCGCGCGGCCGCGGCGCTGCGCGGCTGGCTGCTGGCACCGACGCCCGACGCGGACGAGGTGTACGACCCGTACGGGGCGCCGATCACCTTCTTCCGCTCGATCGGCGACGAGATCAACCAGGCGCTGGACCCGGTCGTGACGGCCCTGACGGGCGTCACGGCCTCCCGCTGACGGGCGCGCCCCGCGCGTCCCGGCGGGCGGCGGCACACCCCGCGCCGGCGGGTGTGAACCCGTGCCGCCGGCCGGCTCGGGCGGCGGGAAACGGGTGGCGGGAATATCGTGGCCGTACCCGGTACACCCAGCGCGCGGGAGTCGTGCCATGACCGTCATCACCGAGCAGTCGGCGGAGCTCCTGCGCCGGCAGGACCCGCAGCTGGCCGACATCCTCGACGGGGAGCGGCTGCGGCAGGCCACCACCCTCCAGCTGAGCGCCGCCGAGAACTTCACCTCCGCCGCCGTGCTCGCCGCACTCGGGTCACCGCTCGCCAACAAGTACGCCGAGGGCTATCCCGGCGCCCGCCACCACGGCGGCTGCGAGTACGCCGACCTGGCCGAGCGGGCCGCCGTGGAGCGGGCGACGGCGCTGTTCGGCGCCGAGCACGCCAACGTGCAGGCGCACTCCGGCTCCTCCGCGGTGCTCGCCGCGTACGCCGCGCTGCTGCGGCCCGGGGACACGGTGCTGGCCATGGGGCTCCCGTACGGGGGGCACCTCACGCACGGGTCGCCCGCCAACTTCTCCGGCCGCTGGTTCGACTTCGTCGGCTACGGGGTCGACGCCGAGACCGGGCTCATCGACTACGAGCAGGTGCAGCAGCTGGCCCGCGCGCACCGGCCCAAGGCCATCGTCTGCGGGTCGATCTGCTACCCCCGCCACCCCGAGTACTCCGCCTTCCGCGAGATCGCCGACGAGGTCGGGGCCTTCCTGATCGCGGACGCCGCCCATCCGATCGGGCTGGTGGCCGGCGGGGCCGCCCCGAGCCCCGTCCCGTACGCCGACGTGGTGTGCGCGACCACGCACAAGGTGCTGCGGGGGCCGCGCGGCGGCATGATCCTGTGCGGCGCCGAGTTCGCCGAGCGGATCGACCGGGCGGTGTTCCCCTTCACCCAGGGCGGCGCCCAGATGCACACCATCGCCGCGAAGGCGGTCGCGTTCGGGGAGGCGGCCGGCCCGGCCTTCGCCACGTACGCCCACCGGGTCGTGGCGAACGCCCGGTCGCTGGCCCGGGAGCTCGCCGAGCACGGGCTGGCGGTCACCACCGGCGGGACCGACACCCACCTGCTCTCGGCCGACCCCGCGCCGCTGGGACTCGACGGTCCGGCCGCCCGCGCCCGGCTCGCGGCCGCGGGCATCGTGCTCGACACCTGCGCGCTTCCGTACGGGGACCAGCGCGGGGTGCGGCTCGGGACGGCGGCCGTGACCACCCAGGGGATGGGGGAGGCGGAGATGGTCCGGATCGCCGCGCTGTTTGCCGCCGCGCTGCGCGGGGAAGCCGCGCGAACGCGTACCGAGGTCAACGAGCTGGCATCAGCATTTCCCCCGTACGGGGTGTAATGCGGACAAGAGGGGTGTACTGCAACCGGGATACCTCCCCCTCGCGTCCTCGGCACTGGTGACATCGCAGCTAATGTGTGGGGCTGAGATGGCCGGCGATACATCTGGGGCAGCCCGTGCGTGAATATCTGCTGACGCTATGCGTCACGGTCGCGGTGACCTACCTGCTGACCGGGCCCGTGCGGAAGTTCGCGATCGCGGCCGGGGCCATGCCGGAGATCCGTGCCCGCGACGTGCACCGGGAGCCCACACCGCGGCTCGGCGGCATCGCCATGTTCGGCGGACTGTGCGCGGGACTCCTGGTCGCGGACCACCTGCAGAACCTGAACAGCGTCTTCGAGCTGTCGAACGAGCCACGGGCCCTGCTCTCCGGGGCGGCCCTGATCTGGCTGGTCGGCGTGCTGGACGACAAATTCGAGCTCGACGCCCTGATCAAGCTGGGCGCGCAGATGATCTCCGCCGGCGTGATGGTGATGCAGGGTCTGACCATCCTGTGGATCCCGGTCCCCGGCATCGGGACGGTGCCGCTCACGCAGTGGCAGGGCAACCTGCTGACCGTGGCCCTCGTGGTGATCACCATCAACGCGGTGAACTTCGTCGACGGCCTCGACGGCCTGGCCGCGGGCATGGTCTGCATCGCCGCCGCCGCGCTCTTCCTCTACGCGTACCGGATCTGGTTCGGCTACGGCATCGAGGCGGCCGCGCCCGCCACCCTCTTCGCCGCGATCCTGATGGGCATGTGCCTCGGCTTCCTGCCGCACAACATGCACCCGGCCCGCATCTTCATGGGCGACTCCGGCTCGATGCTGATCGGCCTGGTGCTGGCCGCCTCCGCGATCTCGATCACGGGCCAGGTCGACCCCGACGCGATGGCGCTCTTCGCGGGCGGCGAGCGCAACGCCACCCACGCGATGCTGCCGGTCTTCATCCCGCTGCTGCTGCCGCTGACGATCATCGCGATCCCGATGGCGGACCTGATCCTCGCGATCGTGCGGCGGACGTGGAAGGGGCAGTCGCCGTTCGCGGCCGACCGCGGCCACCTGCACCACCGGCTGCTGGAACTCGGACACTCGCACAGCCGCGCGGTCCTGATCATGTACTTCTGGTCGGGGCTGATCGCCTTCGGCGCCGTCGCGTACTCCGTGCACTCCGCCTCGATGTGGATCGTGCTGGCGATCGCCGCGCTGAGTGCGCTCGGTCTGCTCCTGCTCCTGCTGCCGCGCTTCACCCCGCGGGCACCGCGCTGGGCGGAGGGCCTGGTTCCGCCGCGCTACCGGCACGCGGGGCGGGCCGCGGAAGCCGCGGCGGAAGCGGCCGCGCGGGACACCTCGGGCCGGGAACCGGAGCTCGCCAGGCCGATCGCGGCGGGCGTCTCCGGCGTCAACGGGGCGACGGCCGTAGGCCCCCGTTCGCGCTTCCCCGACCGGCGCAAGGCCGAATCCGCTCGGTAAGGCTCTGGGGGCATGTCGGACATGAACCCCCTTTATCACGCAAGCCGCCATGCTGTCCTGCACACACGCGCAGGGTCACTCTCATGTGTGACAGTGAGCACACCCTGCGGGTAAAGCTCTCATCAAATACTTTGTGATACCGTTCACTAAACCCGGCGACAGAGCCGAAGGACCGTAGTGCGACGGTCCATTGGCCCGAGGCCTTCTCTCGGACCGGGCTTACGCTCGTCCCGTACGAGTCCCTTGCCCCCCATCATCACGCGGAGCAAACCGCCATGCGGTCAGATGACACCCGACTTCTCCTTCAAGCCGTCGTGCCCACGGCTGTCGCCGGCGCTGTTGCCGCCGGTATCAGTGCGTTGGTCGCGGGCGGCAAGGGCGCTGTCGGAGCCGTCGTCGCGACGCTGGTCGTGATCCTGTTCATGGGCATCGGGTTCGTCGTTCTCCAACGCACTGCGAAATCGTTGCCGCACCTGTTCCAGGCCATGGGGCTGATGCTCTACACGGCCCAGATCCTGCTGCTCTTCGTTTTCGTCGCCACGTTCAAGAACACGACGCTGTTCAATCCGAAGGCCTTCGCCCTCACGCTCGTCGTCACCACCCTGGTGTGGATCGCGGCGCAGGCGCGTGCTCATATGAAGGCCAAGATCCTCTACGTCGAACCGGATTCGGTGAAGGGCGAAAAGCCCGACAATTCCGGACCGAAGACGTGAGGGGTAGGGGTGGCATAAGCGCGTGGTCGGGATCCTGCTATCGTCCAGTGCCATCTGCGGCACTGCGGGCGCGGGCATCTGAGCTGACGCCTGTTCCATCGCGAGGCTCACTGCCTGAACGTCGCCCCCACATCCGTAACACCAGTCCAGTGCCGAACAGCGGCTGTGCGCCGCGCCGACACAACGAGGTTGCCGTACCTATGCGCCACGCTGAAGGAGCCCGCGGTGAGTGCTGACCCGACGACGGTGCTCGCCTTCGAGACCGACTGCCACATCTTCGACGGTTGTGGATTCCCGGCTCCCGGCCTGCACTCGTTCCTGTTCGAGCCGATCTTCGGCGACGCGGACAGCAACATCTACTTCAACAAGACGATGCTGCTGGCCCTGCTCGGCACGGTCGTCATCGTCGGCTTCTTCTGGCTGGCCTTCCGCAAGCCGAAGGTCGTCCCGGGCAAGCTCCAGATGGTGGCCGAGGCCGGCTACGACTTCGTGCGCCGCGGCATCGTGTACGAGACGCTGGGCAAGAAGGAGGGCGAGAAGTACGTCCCCCTGATGGTCTCGCTGTTCTTCTTCGTCTGGATCCTGAACCTCTGGTCCATCATTCCGCTGGCCCAGTTCCCGGTGACCGCGATCATCGCGTACCCCGCCGGCCTCGCGGCCATCGTGTACGTGATCTGGATGAGCGTGACGTTCAAGCGTCACGGCTTCGCCGGCGGCTTCAAGAACCTGACGGGCTACGACAAGTCGCTCGGCCCGGTCCTGCCGCTCGTCATGGTCATCGAGTTCTTCTCGAACGTCCTGGTCCGCCCGTTCACCCACGCGGTCCGACTGTTCGCGAACATGTTCGCCGGCCACACCCTGCTGCTGCTGTTCACGATCGCCAGCTGGTACCTGCTGAACGGCATCGGGATCGCCTACGCCGGCGTCTCGTTCGTCATGGTCCTCGTGATGACGGCTTTCGAGCTCTTCATCCAGGCCGTCCAGGCGTACGTCTTCGTACTCCTGGCCTGCAGCTTCATTCAGGGCGCGCTCGCAGAGCACCACTGATCCTCGCTCCCTGAATCCCTTAGTCGTCCGGTGGCCAACCCCCACCGGTCCGTGAAAGAGAAGGAAGAACTGGCATGTCCCAGACCCTTGCTGCCGTCTCCGGTTCCCTCGGCTCCATCGGTTACGGCCTCGCGGCCATCGGCCCCGGTGTCGGCGTCGGCATCATCTTCGGTAACGGCACCCAGGCTCTCGCCCGTCAGCCCGAGGCTGCCGGCCTGATCCGCGCCAACCAGATCCTCGGCTTCGCCTTCTGTGAGGCACTCGCCCTCATCGGTCTGGTCATGCCGTTCGTCTACGGCATCTGATCGTCGGACTCACGACCAGTCCACTAGACGAAAGGCACTGATGTGAACCTCATGGTTCTCGCGGCCGAGGAAGTTCAGAGTCCTCTGATCCCGCCGCTCCCCGAGCTCGTCATCGGTCTGATCGCCTTCGTCATCGTTCTCGGTTTCCTCGCGAAGAAGCTCCTCCCGAACATCAACAAGGTTCTGGACGAGCGCCGCGAGGCCATCGAGGGCGGTATCGAGAAGGCGGAAGCTGCTCAGACCGAGGCCCAGAGCGTGCTGGAGCAGTACAAGGCCCAGCTCGCCGAGGCCCGGCACGAGGCGGCGCGCCTGCGCCAGGACGCGCTGGAGCAGGGCACTGCGCTCAAGGAAGAACTGCGCGCAGAGGGCCAGCGGCAGCGTGAGGAGATCATCGCTGCCGGCCACACGCAGATCGAGGCCGACCGCAAGGCCGCCTCTCACGCGCTGCGTCAGGACGTGGGCAAGCTCGCCACCGACCTGGCCGGCAAGCTCGTCGGCGAGTCCCTCGAGGACCACGCCCGGCAGAGCCGCACCATCGACCGCTTCCTGAGCGAGCTCGAGGAGAAGGCAGCGTCGAACGGGGCTGCCCGATGAACGGAGCGAGCCGCGAGGCACTGGCCTCCGCGCGCGAGCGTCTCGACGCGCTGACGGACAACACGTCCGTCGACGCGCCGAAGCTCGCCGGTGAGCTGGCTGCCGTCACCACGCTGCTCGACCGTGAGGTCTCGCTGCGTCGGGTCATCACGGACCCGGCGCAGTCCGGCGAGGCCAAGGCCGAGCTGGCCGGGCGCCTGCTGAGCGGCCAGATCGGCGGGGAAACCCTCGACCTGGTGTCCGGCATGGTCCGGTCCCGCTGGTCGCAGTCCCGCGACCTGGTGGACGCGCTGGAGGAGCTGGCGAACACCGCCGACCTCACCGCGGCCCAGCAGGGCGGCGCGCTCGACGACGTCGAGGACGAGGTCTTCCGCTTCGGCCGGATCGTCGCCTCGAGCACCGAGCTGCGTGCGGCACTGACCGACCGTGCGGCCACCGCCTCCGCCAAGAGCCAGCTGCTCCGCAGCCTGCTCGGCGGCAAGGCGAACCCGGTCACCGAGCGCCTGGTGATCCGGCTTGTCACGCAGCCGCGTGGACGTAGCCTGGAAGCGGGACTCGAGTCCCTCTCCACGCTCGCCGCCGAGCGCCGCAACCGCATGGTCGCCACGGTGACCACCGCGGTTCCGCTCAGCGACGTGCAGAAGCAGCGTCTCGGCGCGGTTCTGGCCAAGCTGTACGGCCGCCAGATGCACCTGAACCTCGAAGTGGACCCCGAGGTCCTCGGCGGGATCGTGGTGCGGGTCGGCGACGAGGTCATCGACGGCACCATCGCGGACCGCCTCTCCGAGGCGACCCGCCGCATGGCCGGCTGACCATTCACCAATAGAACAACGCATTCCTAGCGGCCCGGTTGGGCCGTGCAGAACTTGCAGAAGATTCCTGGGGGTCGCCCCCAGACCCCTAAGAAGCTTCAGGCCCAACAAGGAGAGCAGGGAACCCAGATGGCGGAGCTCACGATCCGGCCGGAGGAGATCCGGGACGCACTGGAGAACTTTGTCCAGTCGTACCAGCCGGACGCGGCCTCGCGCGAGGAGGTCGGAACGGTCAGCGTTGCCGGCGACGGCATCGCAAAGGTGGAGGGCCTGCCCTCCGCCATGGCGAACGAGCTGCTGAAGTTCGAGGACGGCACCCTCGGTCTCGCCCTCAACCTCGACGAGCGCGAGATCGGTGCGGTCGTCCTCGGCGAGTTCAGCGGAATCGAGGAGGGCCAGCCGGTGCAGCGCACCGGTGAGGTGCTCTCCGTCGGCGTCGGCGAGGGTTACCTCGGCCGCGTCGTCGACCCGCTCGGCAACCCGATCGACGGTCTCGGCGAGATCGCGACCGAAGGCCGTCGCGCCCTCGAGCTGCAGGCCCCGGGCGTCATGATCCGCAAGTCGGTTCACGAGCCCATGCAGACCGGCTACAAGGCCATCGACGCCATGGTGCCCGTCGGCCGTGGCCAGCGTCAGCTGATCATCGGTGACCGTCAGACCGGCAAGACCGCTCTTGCCGTCGACACGATCATCAACCAGCGCGACAACTGGCGCTCGGGCGACGTGAACAAGCAGGTTCGCTGCATCTACGTCGCCATCGGCCAGAAGGGCTCGACCATCGCGTCCGTTCGCGGCGCCCTGGAAGACGCCGGCGCGCTCGAGTACACGACGATCGTCGCCGCCCCGGCGTCCGACCCGGCCGGCTTCAAGTACCTGGCGCCGTACACCGGTTCCGCCATCGGCCAGCACTGGATGTACGCCGGCAAGCACGTCCTGATCATCTTCGACGACCTGTCGAAGCAGGCCGACGCCTACCGCGCCGTGTCGCTGCTGCTGCGCCGTCCGCCGGGCCGCGAGGCCTACCCGGGCGACGTCTTCTACCTGCACTCCCGTCTGCTGGAGCGCTGCGCGAAGCTCTCCGACGACATGGGTGCCGGTTCGATGACCGGTCTGCCGATCGTCGAGACCAAGGCGAACGACGTGTCGGCGTTCATCCCGACCAACGTCATCTCCATCACCGACGGCCAGTGCTTCCTGGAGTCCGACCTGTTCAACGCGGGCCAGCGCCCGGCGCTGAACGTCGGCATCTCGGTCTCCCGCGTCGGTGGCTCCGCCCAGCACAAGGCGATGAAGCAGGTGTCCGGCCGTCTGCGCCTGGACCTCGCCCAGTACCGCGAGCTGGAGGCGTTCGCCGCCTTCGGTTCCGACCTGGACGCCGCTTCGAAGGCTTCGCTGGAGCGCGGCAAGCGCCTGGTCGAGCTGCTCAAGCAGGGTCAGTACCAGCCCATGCCCGTCGAGGAGCAGGTCGTCTCCGTCTGGGCCGGCACCACCGGCAAGATGGACGACGTCCCGGTCAACGACATCCGTCGCTTCGAGTCGGAGCTGCTGGAGCACCTGCGCCGCGAGCGCAAGGACCTCCTCACCTCCATCGCCGACGGCGGCAAGATGTCGGACGACACCCTGACGTCGATCGCCGACGCCATCGCCGCCTTCAAGCAGCAGTTCGAGACCTCGGACGGCAAGCTTCTGGGCGAGGACGCGCCGGCCGTCAACGTCTCCAAGTGACGACGGAAGGGACCTGACTCATGGGAGCGCAGCTCCGGGTCTACAAGCGTCGCATCCGTGCCGTCACGGCGACCAAGAAGATCACCAAGGCGATGGAAATGATCGCCGCCTCGCGCATCGTCAAGGCGCAGCGCAAGGTGGCGGCATCGATGCCCTACGCGACCGAGCTCACCCGTGCGGTGACCGCGGTGGCCACCGGCTCGAACACCAAGCACGCCCTGACCACCGAGGTCGAGGCGCCGGTGCGTGCCGCGGTCCTGCTCATCACGAGCGACCGCGGTCTGGCCGGCGGCTACTCCTCGAACGCCATCAAGCAGGCGGAGCGGCTCACCGAGCGGCTCCGCGGCGAGGGCAAGGAGGTCGACACGTACGTCGTCGGCCGCAAGGGTCTGGCCTACTTCGGCTTCCGCGAGCGCAAGGTCGCGGAGTCGTGGACCGGCTTCACGGACAGCCCGGCCTACTCCGACGCCAAGCGCGTCGCGGGCCCGCTGATCGAGGCCATCCAGACGGAGACGGCCGAGGGCGGCGTCGACGAGCTGCACATCATCTACACGGAATTCGTGTCGATGATGACGCAGAACGCGGTCGACGGCCGGATGCTGCCGCTCAGCCTCGACAAGGCTGTGGAGGAGACCGGCGCGAAGGGCGAGATCCTTCCGCTGTTCGACTTCGAGCCGTCGGCGGAGGACGTCCTCGACGCCCTTCTGCCGCGCTACGTCGAGAGCCGCATCTACAACGCACTGCTGCAGTCGGCCGCTTCCGAGCACGCCGCCCGCCGCCGCGCGATGAAGTCGGCGACCGACAACGCCGGAGACCTCATCAAGAGCCTCTCCCGGCTTGCCAACGCGGCCCGCCAGGCCGAAATCACCCAGGAAATCAGCGAGATCGTCGGTGGCGCGAGCGCCATGGCTGACGCGACCGCGGGGAGTGACAAGTAATGACGACCACTGTTGAGACGGCCGCCGCCACGGGCCGCGTCGCCCGGGTCATCGGCCCGGTCGTCGACGTGGAGTTCCCCGTCGACGCCATGCCCGAGATCTACAACGCGCTGAAGGTCCAGGTCGCCGACCCGGCCGAGGACGGCAAGCTGAAGACGCTGACCCTCGAGGTCGCCCAGCACCTGGGTGACGGCGTGGTCCGCACGATCTCCATGCAGCCCACCGACGGTCTGGTCCGCCAGGCCCCGGTGACCGACACGGGCGAGGGCATCACCGTCCCCGTCGGTGACTTCACCAAGGGCAAGGTGTTCAACACCCTCGGTGAGGTGCTGAACTACCCGGAGGAGAACGCCAACGTCACCGAGCGCTGGCCGATCCACCGCAAGGCGCCCCGCTTCGACGAGCTCGAGTCGAAGACCGAGATGTTCGAGACCGGCGTCAAGGTCATCGACCTCCTCACCCCGTACGTCAAGGGTGGAAAGATCGGTCTGTTCGGTGGTGCCGGTGTCGGCAAGACCGTTCTGATCCAGGAAATGATCTACCGCGTCGCCAACAACCACGACGGTGTGTCGGTCTTCGCGGGCGTCGGTGAGCGTACCCGTGAGGGCAACGACCTCATCGAGGAGATGGCCGAGTCCGGCGTCATCGACAAGACGGCCCTCGTCTTCGGCCAGATGGACGAGCCGCCGGGCACGCGTCTGCGCGTCGCCCTGGCCGGTCTGACCATGGCGGAGTACTTCCGCGATGTGCAGAAGCAGGACGTGCTCTTCTTCATCGACAACATCTTCCGTTACACCCAGGCCGGTTCGGAGGTGTCGACCCTTCTGGGCCGCATGCCGTCCGCCGTGGGTTACCAGCCGAACCTGGCTGACGAGATGGGTCTGCTGCAGGAGCGCATCACGTCGACCCGCGGTCACTCGATCACCTCGATGCAGGCGATCTACGTCCCCGCGGACGACCTGACCGACCCGGCGCCGGCGACCACCTTCGCCCACCTCGACGCGACGACGGTTCTCTCCCGTCCGATCTCCGAGAAGGGCATCTACCCGGCCGTGGACCCGCTGGACTCGACGTCCCGCATCCTCGACCCGCGGTACATCGCGGCGGACCACTACGCCACGGCGATGCGCGTCAAGGGGATCCTGCAGAAGTACAAGGACCTCCAGGACATCATCGCGATCCTCGGCATCGACGAGCTGGGCGAGGAGGACAAGCTCGTTGTCCACCGTGCCCGTCGCGTCGAGCGCTTCCTGTCGCAGAACACCCACGTCGCCAAGCAGTTCACCGGTGTCGACGGTTCGGACGTTCCGCTGGAGGAGTCGATCGTGGCGTTCAACGCGATCTGCGACGGCGACTACGACCACTTCCCCGAGCAGGCGTTCTTCCTGTGCGGTGGCATCGAGGACCTGAAGGCGAACGCCAAGGAGCTGGGCGTCTCCTGATCCGGCGCGCTCCGCGAGGAGCGCACCGGATCCGAAGGCCCGCCGGCTCGCCGGCAGGTGTCTCGGCGGAGAGGGGCGGGTGTGTCCCGTCCCTCTCCCCACGCCCATTAGAATTTGACCCAACACCCGGCCTACCCGCCGGGTGGTGACCCGAGGAGCCACCTTGGCTGCTGAGCTGCACGTCGAGCTGGTCGCGGCGGACCGCAATGTCTGGTCCGGCGAGGCCACCCTTGTTGTCGCCCGCACCACGTCCGGCGACATCGGCGTCATGCCCGGTCACCAGCCGCTTCTCGGTGTGCTGGAATCGGGCCCTGTGACCATCCGCACCAGTGACGGCGCCACCGTCGTCGCCGCGGTGCACGGCGGTTTCATCTCGTTCGCGGACAACAAGTTGTCCCTGCTGGCCGAGATCGCCGAGCTCGCTGACGAGATCGACGTCCAGCGTGCGGAGCGGGCACTGGAGCGCGCGAAGTCGGAGGCCGACGCGGCCGCCGAGCGTCGCGCGGATGTCCGACTGCGCGCCGTAACGGGCTGAACGTCCGTCGGAGTTTGAAAGGCTGAGCCCCGGAGGGCGACTTCCGGAGCTCGGCAGACCTCAGCCGCGGTCCGTTCTGGAGCTTTCCAGACCGGGTCGCGGCTGAGGCGATGCAGGTCGTTTTTTCGCACGCGGTATTTCGATGAGCGAGGAGGTCGGTGAAGATGCTCCTCGCTCTGCTTGTGAGCGGCCTGGTCGTAGCCCTGGTGGTGATCGGGCTGTTTGTCTTCGGCCTGCGCCGCAGACTCATCCAGCGGTCCGGCGGCACCTTCGACTGCAGCATGCGCTGGGGCGTGTCCGAGGAGCCGGACGTCTCGGGCAAGGGCTGGGTGTACGGGGTCGCCCGCTACAGCGGCGACCGGATCGAGTGGTTCCGCGTGTTCAGCTACTCGCCGCGGCCGCGCCGCGTGCTGGAGCGCTCGTCCATCGAGGTGCTCGCCCGGCGCGCGCCCGAGGGCGAGGAGGAGCTGGCCCTGCTCTCCGACGCCGTGGTGCTCGGCGCCCTCCACCGGGGGACGCGCCTGGAGCTGGCGATGAGCGACGACGCGCTGACCGGCTTCCTCGCCTGGCTGGAGGCGGCGCCGCCCGGGCAACGGGTGAACGTGGCCTGAGCGGGTCCGCGTACGACGGCGGGTACGTCGTCAGGACTGCGCCTACGACGTCAGGACTGTGCGTACGACGTCAGGACCGCGCGTACGACGTAAAGAAGCCGGGGAGACGGGGGCGGACCCGTCTCCCCGGCTTCGTCTGTCACCGGATGCGCTCAGCGGCGGTTACTGGAGCCCGGTGTGGATCGCGTTGGCGAGCTCACCGTTGGTGGTGTCGCCGCTGAACTCCCAGAAGAAGGCTCCCCTGAGGCCCTGCTGCTTGGTCCAGCTCATCTTCGAGGCGACCGTGGCGGGGGTGTCGTAGCTCCACCAGTTGCTGCCGCACTTGGCGTAGGCCGTGCCGGCGATGGTGCCGGTGGAGGGGCAGGTGGCCTTGAGGACCTTGTAGTCCTCGATGCCCGGCTCGTACGTGCCCGGGGCCGGGCCGGTGGCGGTGCCGCCGGGGGTGGCCTGGGTGACTCCGGTCCAGCCGCGGCCGTAGAAGCCGATGCCGAGGTTGAGCTTGGAGCCCGGGATGCCCTTGCCCTTGAGCTTGGTGATCGCGGCCTCGGAGTTGAAGCCGTCCTGCGGGATGCCCGGGTAGGCGGTGAGCGGGGAGTGCGGGGCCGTCGGGCCCTGCGCCGCCCAGGCGCCGAAGAAGTCGTACGTCATGACGTTGTAGAAGTCGACGTACTGGGCCGCGCCGCCGTAGTCGGCCACGTCCAGCTTGCCGCCGTTGGAACCGTCGGCGGAGATCGCGGCGGTGACCAGGTTGTTCGTGCCGAACTTGGCGCGGGTGGCCTGCATCAGGTTCTTCAGGGAGGCGGCGCCGCTGGTGTCGCAGGTCAGGCCGCAGGAGTTCGGGTACTCCCAGTCGAGGTCGATGCCGTCGAAGACGTCGGCCCAGCGCGGGTCCTCCACCAGGTCGTAGCAGGACTGGGCGAAGGCGGTCGGGTTGGCCGCTGCCTGGCCGAAGCCGCCGGACCAGGTCCAGCCGCCGAAGGACCACAGGATCTTGATGTGGGGGTACTGGGCCTTCAGCTTGCGCAGCTGGTTGAAGTTGCCGCGCAGCGGCTGGTCCCAGGTGTCGGCCTTGCCGTCGACGCTCTGGTCGGCGGTGTAGGCCTTGTCGTAGTCGGCGTAGGCGTCACCGATCGTGCACTTGCCGCCCTGGACGTTGCCGAAGGCGTAGTTGATGTGCGTGATCTTGGCGGCGGAGCCCGAGGTGACCAGGTTCTTCACGTGGTAGTTGCGCCCGTAGACGCCCCAGTTGGTGAAGTAGCCGAGCTTGACCTTGGTGCCGGCGCCGGGGTCGGTGCCGCCGCCGCCGGGCGTGGTGACGGACAGCGCGCCGGAGGAGGGACCGGTCTGGTCGATGGTGTCGCGGGCGATCACCGTGTAGGCGTACGACGTGCCCTTGGTCAGGCCGGTGTCCGCGTAGCTGGTGCCGGTGACGGTGGCGACCTTGGTGCCGCCGCGGTAGACGTCGTAGTTCTTGACGCCCTTGTCGTCGGTGGCGGCCGCCCAGTTCAGGGTCAGCGAGGTCTCGGTGACGTTCGCGGCGGTGGGGGTGCCGGGAGCCGAGGGCGCGTTGTCGCCGGGCTGGGTGGTGCCGTCACAGGGGCCGCCGTTGATCTTGCAGCCGGTGGGGGCGCCGGTGCCGGCGCCGTTGAAGCCGAAGCTGATGCTGGCGCCGGGGGAGAGGGTGCCGTTCCAGCCGAGGTTCTTGCCCGTCCAGTGGGTGCCCGAGCTGGTGACGGTCGCGTCCCAGGCCGAGGTGACCGAGGTGCCGGCCGGGTAGTCCCACTCCACGGTCCAGCTGGTGAGGGTGGTGGTGCCGGTGTTCTTCACCGTCCACTTGCCCTCGAAGCCGGAGCCCCAGTCGGAGGCCTTGGTGTACGTCGCGGTCGCGGCGGCGGCGGCCTGCGCCGGGCCGGCCAGCGCGACGAGCCCGCTGATCGGTACGGCGAGCGCGGCCACGACCGCCGCGACCCGCGTGAAGAACCGGGTGCGCCGGCTGCGGGGTGGGGATGCTGTGCTCAAGGGTGTTCCTCCGTAGGTCCGTCGGAGCCGTGGGGCCGGCTCCGACATGGGGGTGGGACCTGCGCCGCCCGTGAGCACGCTTTGTCATGCACGCTCACCACAGTGTTCCGGCGAGCGTAGAAAGGTCTGGACCAACCGTCAAGAGGTCCAGACCGGTGCTCCTAAATGCCCAACTCCCCGGCGAGCACTGCGGCTTGGACCCTGCTGCGCAGGTCCAGCTTCCCCAGCAGCCTGCTGACGTGCGTCTTCACCGTGGCCTCGGCCATCTCCAGCCGCACCGCGATCTCCGCGTTGGACAGCCCCTCGCCCAGGCAGCCGAGCACCTCCCGCTCCCGGCGCGTCAGCGAGGCCACCGCCGCGGCCGTCTCCGGCGGGGTCTGCGGCCGGCGCACCCGAGGCGACGCGAACTCGGCGATCAGCCGCCGGGTCACCGCCGGGGCGATCAGCCCCTCCCCGCGCGCCACGGTGCGCACCGCCGCGATCAGCTCCGCGGCGTCCGCGTTCTTCAGGAGGAAGCCGGCCGCGCCCGCCCGCAGGGCCCCGAAGACGTACTCGTCCAGGTCGAAGGTGGTCAGGACGAGGACGTCCGCCAGGCCCTCCGCGACCACCTGGCGCGTCGCGGACACCCCGTCGAGGCGGGGCATCTGCACGTCCATGAGGACGAGATCCGGACGCAGTTCCCGGGCGAGGCGCACCGCCTCCTCCCCGTCGGCGGCCTCGCCCGCCACCTCGATGTCGCCCGCGCTGCGCAGGATCAGCACCAGCCCGGCCCGTACCGCGCTCTGGTCCTCCGCCACCACCACCCGGATGGTCATGCCTCCACCGCCCTCTCCTCCGCGGGCAGGACCGCCCGCACCCGCCACACCGGGCCCGACCGGCCCGCCGTGAACCGTCCGCCCAGCAGCTCCGCCCGCTCCCGCATGCCGATCAGCCCGGCCCCCGAGCCGGGGGCGCGGGGGCCGGGCCGGTCCCCGTACGGGGAGTCCACCGCCACGCTCAGCCGCCCGTCCTCGCGGGCCACGCGCACCGAGACCGTGCCCGGCGCCGCGTGCTTGAGCGCGTTGGTCAGCGACTCCTGCAGGATGCGGTACGCCGCCAGCTCCACCGGCGCCGGAACGGCGGCCCCGGGCGGCCGGTCGTCCCGGAGGACGAATTCCAGCCCGCTTCCCGACCCGTTGGTGCGGGCCTGGTCGAGCAGGGCGTCCAGGCCGTCCAGCGACGGAGTGGCGAGCGGCTCCCGGCCCGCCCCGGCGTCCCGCAGCAGTCCGATCAGACGGCGCATTTCGGCCAGACCCTGGACGCTGTTCTCCCGGATCACGCCCAGGGCCTCGCGGCTGGTGTCGTGCCGGTCGATGGACAGGGCGGCGGTGGAGTGGATGGCGATGGCGGAGAGGTGGTTGGCGACCATGTCGTGCAGCTCCCGTGCCATCCGGGCGCGTTCGGCCGTGACGGCCTGGGTGCGGTCCATCTCGGCCAGCAGGGCCGTCTGCTCGGCGCGCAGCCGGGCCGCCACGGCGGCCTCCCGGTGGTTGCGCAGGGTGGCCCCGGTCAGGGCCGGGCCGAAGCTGACGAGGCCGGTGACCACGCCGATCAGCAGCGCCTGCGGGGTGCGCAGCCAGGCCACCGAGACGATCGTGACGGCCACGGTGATCAGGCCGGTGGAGACGGGGAGCCGCCGGGCCATGGCGGGCGTGCCGTAGACCACGGCCGCGTACATCAGGTCGGTGAAGATCAGGACGGTGGCGAGGCTGCCCACCGTGAACTGGTCCGCCACGAGGCCGACGGTGCCGACGATCAGGCCCACCCTGGGCGCGGAACGCCGCAGCAGCTCCATCGACCCCAGGACCACCAGGGGGATCAGGGCGGCCCAGTCGGGGAGGAAGTCGCGGCCGTCGGCCTGGTGCACGCCGAGCGACCAGAGCACGAGGCCCGTGACCACGCTGACCAGGGCGAGGAGCACGTCGTGGCGGTGGGGGCGGAAGCTTCTCGGGGTCACCCGTCCATCCAACACGGTGGGAGGGCCCGCGGCCTCGGCGCCGGGGCGGAGGCCGGCTACACCGAAAGGTGCAGTGGCCTTTCGTCACCGCAGACGACGCACCGCGGCCGATCCGGCGGGAGCCTGGAAGGGAACACCGGAGAACCGAGCGGAACGGAGACCCCCGTGGTCGTCGCCCTGATCATCGCCTGTGAAGTCGCCTTCTGGGTCCTGCTGGCGGCCGGCCTGGCCCTGCGCTACCTCGCGAAGCGGCCGCGGCTCGGGGCGGCCGTCCTGCTGTGCGAACCGGTGCTGGAACTCGTCCTGCTGGCCGTCACCGCCGTCGACCTCAGGAACGGGGCGGAGCCGGACTGGAAGCACGGTCTCGCCGCGCTCTACATCGGCTACACCGTGGCCTACGGCCACTACACCGTGAAGTGGCTCGACGGCCACGCCGCGTACCGGTTCGCCGGCGGCCCGAAGCCGCCCGGCGCCGGGTACGGCGCGGCGCGGGCCGTCCACGAGTGGAAGCTGTGGGCCCGCACCGTCGTCGCCGCCGCCGTCGCGCTCGGCCTGCTCCAGGCCGCGATCTGGTACGTCGGCGACGCGGGCGACGTCAGCTCGCTGGAGTCGACGCAGTACGCCGCCCTGCGGGTGGCCGGCATCCACGCCCTCATCGCCGTCGCGTACACGATCTGGCCGAAAAAGGCCCCGGCCGGCACCGCGGAGCGGCCGGCCCCGGCGAAGGCCGACGGGTAGGCCCCCGCCGGCGGCCCGGTCGGGTCAGCGCTCGCCGCCCGGCACCCACAGCACGTCCCCGACCTCCTTGTTGGCCACCCGGGCCAGGATGAACAGGAGGTCGGAGAGCCGGTTGAGGTAGGTGGCGGTCAGCGGGTTCATCGTCTCGCCGTGCGCCTCCAGCGCCGACCACGTCGAGCGCTCGGCCCGCCGGACGACCGTGCACGCCTGGTGCAGCAGGGCGGCGCCGGGGGCGCCGCCGGGCAGGATGAAGCTGCGCAGCTTCTCCACCTGCTCCAGGAAGAGGTCGCAGTCCGCCTCCAGCTTGTCGATGTAGAACTGCTCCACGCGCAGCGGCGGGTACTCCGGGTTCTCCACCACCGGCGTGCACAGGTCCGCGCCGACGTCGAAGAGGTCGTTCTGCACCCGGACCAGGACCTTCACGACCTCCTCGGGCAGCGCGCCCAGCGCGATCGCCGTCCCCAGGGCCGCGTTGGCCTCGTTGGCGTCGGCGTACGCGGAGATGCGCAGGTCGGTCTTGGCCGTACGGCTCATGTCGCCGAGGGCGGTCGTGCCCTGGTCGCCGGTACGGGTGTAGATGCGCGTGAGGTTCACCATGCCGCCAGCGTAGTGACGCCCCGCCGGAATCCGCACGCGGTGCCCCGCCGACGGCCGACCGCCGGCACCCGGAGCAGGGGCCGGAGCGAACTGGGCGGCTGCACAGGGACGCTGGGCCGTACCGGTGTGATGTCCGTCAGCTGAGACGTGACGCGTGTTACTTCGCGGTCACACCGCACCGCCCAAACGCTAGTCTCCGCCGGAGAGGGCTACGAGACTGAGCCGTTTTGAGAACGAGGGGTGTGCAGTGGCTGGGAAGCTCGCCGTCATCGGTGCCGGACTGATGGGTTCCGGGATCGCTCAGGTCTCCGCTCAGGCGGGTTGGGACGTCGTGCTGCGCGACGTCACCGATGCCGCGCTGACCCGCGGCACGGACGGGATCAAGGCCTCGTACGACAAGTTCGTCTCCAAGGGCAAGCTGTCGGCCGAGGACGCGGAGGCCGCGCTCGCGCGCATCACCACCACCACCGACCTGGACGCGGTCGCCGACGTGGACATCGTCGTCGAGGCCGCCTTCGAGAAGATCGAGATCAAGCACGAGATCTTCCGTGCCCTCGACAAGATCGTCCGCGAGGACGCGATCCTCGCCTCCAACACCTCCGCCATCCCGATCACCAAGATCGCGGCCGTGACGGAGCGTCCGGAGCGCGTCGTCGGCGCCCACTTCTTCTCGCCCGTCCCGATGATGCAGCTGTGCGAGCTCGTGCGCGGCTACAAGACGAGCGACGAAACCCTCGCCACCACCCGGGCGTTCGCCGAGTCCGTCGGCAAGACCTGCATCGTCGTCAACCGCGACGTCGCCGGCTTCGTGACGACCCGTCTGATCTCCGCGCTGGTCGTCGAGGCCGCGAAGCTGTACGAATCGGGCGTCGCCTCCGCCGAGGACATCGACATCGCCTGCAAGCTGGGCTTCGGGCACGCGATGGGGCCGCTGGCCACCGCCGACCTCACGGGCGTCGACATCCTGCTCCACGCCACGAGCAACATCTACACCGAGTCGCAGGACGAGAAGTTCGCGCCGCCGGAGCTGATGCGCCGGATGGTGGACGCCGGGGACATCGGCCGCAAGAGCGGTCAGGGCTTCTACAAGCACTGACGCGGCCGGGCCACTGAGCACCACCGTTCGAATGCCTTCACCCCACGGAGTGAATTAGGTATCGGTTCGCTCACGGTCGGCAACTTACCTGCCCGCGAGGCAGTCAGTTGCAGTGAGAGTTGCCGACCAACGGACCAGTCGGACCATACGTACGCAGTACTGCCGGGAGTACACATGCACATCAGGGGCGACCACGCCGAACTCGCTGTCGGGGGCCGCCTCGACGTGCGGAGCGCGGCGGACGCCCGGACGGTCCTCCACTCCGCCCTCGACGACGGCCACGGCGACCTCGTGCTCGACCTCACCGGACTCGACTCCTGGGACGCCACCGGCCTCGGCGTGATCATGGGCGCCCACCGGCGGGCCGGCCGGACCGGCCGGCGCCTCGTCCTGCGCGGGGTGCCGCCGCAGATGCAGCGGCTCCTCGTCGCCACCCGGCTCCACCGCATCCTCGCGATCGAGGGCGGACTGGAAGCGGAGTCCCTGCCCAGGGTGTGATCCACCCGGCCGCCGTTTCCTGCGGAAACGTAACGGTCCGGTGGTGATGGCACCCCGGCGGTTCCGGCGCGACCGGCCACGGTCTAGGGTTCGGGCGGAAACCGGACCAGTGGCGACAGCGGAGTGTGCGACGGCCGGGCGGTACGACGGCGAGGCGCGCGGCCCGCGATCGGGGGACTTGGTCATGGACCGTACACAGGGGCAGACGGCCCGGCCGGCGGACCGGTCCGCGGACGCGCCGGCCGCGCCCGCACGCATCGTCACCCTCACCGCCGGGGACTTCTCCCTCACCGTCAACCCCGTCGACGGCAGCGAGATAGAACCGCACCGCCCCGGTACCGACACCGGCCGCCGGCCCGCCAAGCGGGGCTCGGCCGCCCGCCGCGCCCGCGACGCGGGAGCCCGTCCCCCCGCCCTGCCCGGCCAGCCCGTCCCCGGACGGCTGCTGCCGGCCCGCGCGGAGGAGCGGGAGCGCCTCGTACGGCTGCTGGGCCGGGGACGGTCCGTACGGCTGACCGGCCCCGCCGGTTCGGGCCGCACCACCCTGCTCGACGCGGTCGCCGCCGAGTGCGCGGACCTCGCGCCGGACGGCGTCGTCCGGCTCAGCGGGTACGGCCACCAGCAGCCCGCGGAACTCCTGCACGCGCTGTACGCGGCCGTGTACGAGGCCCCGGAGGACCGGCCCGACCGCATCGAGCTCCTCTCCCGGGTGCGGGACATAGGCGCTGTCGTCCTCCTCGACGACCTGGAGATGGGCGGCGTCGCCCTCGACGAACTGCTGCGCGCCACCCCCGAGTGCGCCTACCTGCTCGCCGCGACCCCCGACACCCGTGCCCCCTCCGACGACTCGCACCTGGAGGAGGTCTTCCTCTCCGGCCTCGGCAAGGCCGAGTGCCTGGACCTGCTGGAGGCGCGCGCGGGCCGGCCGCTGACGGACGAGGAGAGCGCCTGGGCGGGCGACCTGCGGTTCGCCTCCGAGGGCCTGGCGCTGCGCTTCGTCCAGGCCGCCGCCCTGCTGCGGCAGCGCGACGAGCTCAACCGCACCGACGAGGACGACGACGAGGAGGAGCCCGGCGTCTTCGAGGGGCGCCCGCGCGACACCGTCGAGGTGCCCCTGCCCACGCTCGCCGAGGGCGCGGCCCCCGCCGAGCTGCTGGCCTCGCGGGTCAGCGAGTCGGCGCGCGCCGCCCTGCGGATCGCCTGCGCGCTGGGCGGGGAGCTGCCGCACCACGCGCACCTGCCGGCGCTGGTGGGGGACACCCATGCGGACACGGCCGTCGCGGAACTGCTGGCCTGCGGGCTGCTGACGCCCGTCGGGGCGCGCTACCGGCTGGCCGCGGGGGTCGCCCGGCAGCTGGAGGAGGTCGGGTACGGGGACACCGCCGCGGAGGAGGCCCGTACGGCCGCCCGGCACTACGCCTGGTGGACCGGGCACGCCTCGGTGACCCCGGAGCGCGTCGGCGCCGAGGCGGAGGCGGTGCTCGCCGCGCTGGCCGGCGCGGACGTGGTGGCGGCGGTGCTGCTGGCGCGCACGGCCGCTCCGGCGTTCGCGGCCTCACTGCACTGGGAGGCCTGGGAGCGGGTGCTGCGTTCGGGCGCCGAGGCCGCGCGGAAGGCGGGGGAGGTCGCCGAGCAGGCGTACTTCCACCACGAACTGGGCGTGCTCGCGCTGTGCGAGGGGCGCCTCGACCGGGCGCGGGCCGAGCTGGAGACCTCGATCGGGCTGCGGGGCGCGCTCGCCGACAAGCGGGGCACGGTCGCGGGGCGGCGGGCGCTCGCGCTGGTCGTGGACGGGGAGTCGGCGGGGGTGGCGGCCTCGCCGCCGCTGCGGCTGGAGGCGCCGGCGGCCCTCCCGGCCCTCCCGGCGGCCCTCCCGGGCGGTACCGGCACGGCTGGTGGCACGGCCGCCCCCGCGGCGGGCACCACCGCGGGCACGGGCATAGGCACGGGCATAGGCACAGGCACCGGCGCGGGCACCGAGAAGGGCAAGGGCGCCGCCGCCTCGGGCGGCGTGTCCGGCGCTTCCGCAGCCGCCGCCGCGGTGGCCGCCGCGGCAGCGCGCACGGCCTCGGGTACGGGAGCGGCGGGCGCGGCCGCGCGCCCGGCCGCCGCCGGCGCAGCAGCCGCCGCGAGTGCCGTCCCGGCCACCGGCGGACCTGCGGGAGCCGCCGGCACGCCGGCCGCGCCGGAGGACCCGACGGCGGCCGCGCAGGCCGCGGCGCCCGCGAAGGACCCCGGCACGCCGGCCGGACCGCTCGCCGGCGCCCCCCGCGACGCCTCGGAGGCGGTGACGCGGCTGACCCCGGTGGTACCGGTCACCGGCCGCTCGGAGCCGCCCACGACGCTGTCGGAGGTGTTCGAGGAGGCCTTCCCGCTCACCCCGAAGCAGCCCGCCCCCGCCGCACCGGCGCCCGCGCCCGCACCGCGGGGCGGTCGCGGCCGGCGGCGCGTGCTGCTGCTCGCCGGGTCGGGGGCGCTCGCTGTGGTGGCGCTGGGCACGGTGGTGGCGCTGGCCCTGAGTTCGTCGGACGCGCCGTCGCCGGCCGACGACGGGCCGGCCGTCTCCACGTCCCCTACGCCGCCCCCGACGGTCCTGCCGGGGACGAGCGGCAACGATCCCGCGCCGACCGCGCCCGCCGAACCGGCCGCTCCCGTGGAGTCCACCGGACCCGGGGAGACCGTCGTACCCGGGCAGACGCTCGCACCGGTCCCGGGCCGGACGCCGGTGCGGACCCCGTCCCAGCGGCCGTCCCCGACGCCGACGAAGACCGCGCCGACCCCGTCCACGACTCCGCCCACGACCTCACCGGAGCCGACGGTCACGACGCCGCCGCCCACGGAGACCGTCCCGCCGACGGAGACCGTTCCGCCGCCGACGCAGGCCCTGACGCCCGGCGGGGTCTGACGCTCGCCCGGTGCACGCCCGCCCGGTGCACGACCGCCCTCCCGGCGGGGCCCGGGACGGTGTCCCGGCCCGCCGGGAGGGCGGGCAACCGGCTCAGAACAGGCGGAGCTTGTCGTCCTCGATGCCGCGCATGGCGTTGTAGTCCAGCACCACGCAGTCCATCCCGCGGTCCGTGGCCAGCACCTTGGCCTGCGGCTTGATCTCCTGCGCCGCGAACACGCCGCGGACCGGAGCCAGGTGCGGGTCGCGGTTCAGCAGCTCCAGGTAGCGGGTCAGCTGCTCCACGCCGTCGATCTCGCCGCGCCGCTTGATCTCCACCGCCACCGTCGCCCCGGAGGAGTCCCGGCACAGGATGTCCACGGGGCCGATGGCCGTCATGTATTCGCGCCGGATCAGGGTGTAGCCCTCGCCCAGCGTGTCGATGCGGTCGGCGAGAAGTTCCTGGAGGTGGGCCTCGACGCCGTCCTTGATGAGCCCCGGGTCGATGCCGAGCTCGTGGGAGGAGTCGTGGAGGACTTCTTCCATCGTGATGATGAGCTTCTCGCCCGCCTTGTTGACGACCGTCCACACGCCGGCCTCGTCCCCGGTCCCCTCTTTGAGGGTGCAGGGCGGCGACATCCAGTTGAGCGGTTTGTACGCCCGGTCGTCCGCGTGGATCGAGACACTGCCGTCGGCCTTCACGAGGATCAGACGGGGTGCCGAGGGCAGATGGGCGGTGAGCCGGCCCGCGTAGTCGACGGAGCAGCGGGCGATGACGAGACGCATGGTCGGCAACGCTACTCGACGGGACGGCCTCCACGCGATTCGCCCCTGAAAGCCCCGTTCGCCGATGGCGCGTTGTATGCGCATTCTCCTGGTGCGGCATCCACGGGGCGCCTACCGTGGTGAGCAGGAGGTTGCGGAGCGTGCACGCTGCGTCGCGATCTCCTTCCCTGCCCGTAAGGCTCCGGCAACCCAATCGGCCGGGGTCGCGAGAGGAGAACCCATGTCGCTCGACGTCTCACCGGCCCTACTCGAACAGGCCGAGCGAGGCGAGGTCGACGAAGCCGCCTTCGTCGACTGCGTCCGGACCTCCCTGCCCTACGCATGGGAGATGATCAGCTCGCTCGTGGCCCAGCTGAAGGTGGACGGCGGCCAGTTCGCCGACAACCAGACGCCGCCGCCCGACGAGCAGGCCCGCGGCCAGCTGCTGCGCGCCCTTGCGAGTGACGCGATACGCGGTGCCCTGCAGCGGCACTTCGGAGTGCGCCTGGCGTTCCAGAACTGCCACCGGGTAGCGGTCTTCCCGCTGGATTCCTCGGTGGACGACCGGCTGGCCAAGTTCACTTCGATCCGCGGTCAGCTGCTCAACCAGTCCCCGGAAATGCGGGACTGCTAGCACCTGCCTGCGGGCACCCGTCGGTCGGTCTCAGCCGAGGCGGGGCAGGACTTCGGCGCCGAGGCGCCGTACGTTCTCCTCCGTCGCGGCGAGATCGCCGGAGCCCTCCGTCAGGAGGGCGAACCGGGTGATGCCGGTCCGTTCCGCGGTGGCCGCCAGCCGGTCCGCCGCCAGTGCCGGGGTCCCCACCGGGTGCAGGTCGCACAGCAGTTCCGTATAGGCGACCGGGTCCCGCATCGCGCGCGTGCGGCCGTCCACCGTGACGTGCGCGTCGAGACCCTGCCTGAACCAGCCGGGCATCGCCTTCAGCAGGGTCTCGCGGGCGTCCGCCGTGCGGTCCGCGAGCTGGCACACCCCCGCGGAGACGTGCCCCGCCGCCGCCACGTACTCCGGCGCGTGCCCCGCGGCCCGGGCCGTACGCCGCCACAGGCCGACCATCGCCGCCTTGTCCTCGTCCCCGCAGTGCATGCCCAGCAGCATCGGCAGCCCGCGCTCCGCGGCCGCCCGCACCGACGCCGGCGAGGTGCAGGCCACGATCACCTCCGGACCCGGCCCGTCCCCGTCCAGGGCCTCCGAGGGCCTCGGTACGACGGCCACCTCGCGGAAGCCGTACCGCTCGCCGGCGGCGCCCACCCGCGCCCGGGTCAGCCAGTCCCGCAGCAGGTCCAGGGCCTCCGGGAAGCCGTTCTCGTACGCGTCCAGCCCGCCGCCGAACACCTCCAGGTCGACCCACGGCCCGCCGCGCCCCACCCCCAGGGTGAACCGGCCGCCCGAGGTCAGGTGCAGCAGCGCCGTCTGCTCCCCGAGGGCCACCGGGTGCGTGCTCGGCAGCACGCTCACCGCCGTGCCCACCCGCAGCCTCCGGGTCCGGCCCAGCAGCAGCGCCGCCAGGGTCACCGCCGAGGGGCAGACCCCGTACGGGACGAAGTGGTGCTCGGCGAGCCAGACCGAGTCCAGCCCGGCCTCCTCGGCGACCTCCGCGGTCCGCACCGCCCGGTGCAGTGCCTCGCCCGCTCCCTGGCCCGGGAACTGGGCCGCCAGTACAAATGCTCCTACGCGCATCGCCTTTAGCCTCCTCGCGGCTGACGCGGCCTCCCCCAGGTGGACCGGTTCTTCCTATGGCAACAACGTCTGACACGTGCCAAAGGCACGGGCTGACAGGAAAGTTATTGGGATTGTCAGGCCAGTCGCCGGTACGCGATCCGCCCTCGGTAGACACCCTGCGGGTACCCGGGCCCGCGGCGCGTAGTCTGGGAGAAAGTCACTGCCGTCCGCCCTTCCGTGAGGTATACGTGTCACCGCGCCACAACCGCCCCAGGGGCGGCGAGACTCCGGACGAACGACCCAGCACCGGCCTCGACCGGTACGGCCTGGAGCGGACGGAGGAATACCAGGGCGAGGAGTGGAAGATCCGGCACGTCGCCGGCGCGAGCGCCGCGGGCAAGCGCTACCGCTGCCCCGGCTGCGACCAGGAGATCCCCTCCGGAACCCCGCACCTGGTGGCCTGGCCGGAGTACGGCGGCGTGGACGACCGGCGGCACTGGCACAAGGCGTGCTGGAACGCGAAGGACCGCCGCACCTCGCGGGTGCAGCGGTCCCGCAACGCTCCCCGACACTGACTCCGGGCCGCGGAGCCGAGCTGCGGAGCCGGGCCGCGAGGCCCGAGCACCGGAGTCCCGGCGCCCGGTGTCACACGTCCCGGCGGCCGACCGTCAGGTACGAGGCGGTCACGGCGGCGCCGGTGACGATCACGATGACCAGCATGTGGACGGCCGGCCCCGGCATGTCCAGCGAGACGTCGCCCTCCTGCATGCCGAACAGCGTCATCAGGGCCACCGGGGCGTTGTGTTCGAGGATCACCCGCCCGACGGGCGCCGCACCCTCCCAGATGTTGAGCATGCCCCCTATCACCGGCGGCAGGGTGATGACCCCGAGCATCACGGCGATCGCTCCGGCCGAGTGCCGGATCAGCGCGCCGACGGAGAGCGCGAGCACGCCGAGCAGGGTGACGTAGACGCTCCCCAGCAGGGCGCCGGACCACTCGCTCGCGGGGTGGGTGCCCGCGGCGCTCCCGCCGCGCACGATCTGCCCGACCAGCCCGACGACGAACACGGCGCAGGCGATGACGGTGAAGGCCGTGGCGCTGAAGACGAGGTACTTCGCGGTGAGCACGCGGTGGCGCTCCGGGGCGGCGGTGAAGGTCGTGCGGACCAGACCGGTGGCATGCTCGGAGGTGATCGTCAGGACGCCGAGCACCATGACCGCGATCTGCCCGACGAGCAGCCCGAAGAGGGCGGGGGTGGCGAAGGTGATCCCGGTGTAGTCCTGGTCGGCGCTCTGCACCACGAAGATCATCCCGATGCCGACGACCACCAGCACGAGGGAGCCCAGCGTCCACAGGGTGGAGCGGACGGACACCATCTTGGTCCACTCCGAGGCCAGGGCGTGCCCCAGGTGCGGGCGGGGCGTGGGCAGCGGGGAGCTGTAGCCCGCCGGCGGGGCCGCGGTGCGCGTCGCGCCGACGGGCCCGGGGGAGCTGGGGGTGGGGCCGGTCATCGGGATTCCTCGGGGTTGTTCTTCGCCGCCGCGGCGAGCTCGCCGGCGCTGCCGGGCATCAGGAAGGGCTGCCCGCCCGCCGCGGGCGGCGGGGGAGCGTAGAAGGCCGCTGCGGGGGCCTGCGGGGCCTCCTCCTCGTCCTCCCACGCCGGGACGCTCGGGGGGTCGGGCTCCCACAGCTCGGCGCGCGGGTCCTCGGTGGAGGCGTACTCGACGGAGGACCGGGTCATCCGCATGTACGCCTCCTCCAGCGAGGCCCGGTGCGGCGACAGCTCCCACAGCCGTACGCCGGCCCCGTGCGCGAGGTCGGCGATGTGCGGCAGCTCCAGCCCGGTCACGCGCAGTGCTCCGTCGGGCTCCTTGAGGACCCGGGCGCCCGCCGCGGTGAGGGCGGCGGCCAACGTGTCCCGGCCATCCGGGCGGGTGTCGGCCGCGCGGACCCGAGCGAATCCGGCCGAGTTGTGGGTGATGAACTCCTGGGTGCCCATTTCGGCCAGCAGCCGGCCCCGGCCGATCACGATCAGGTGGTCGGCGGTCAGGGCCATCTCGCTCATCAGGTGCGAGGAGACGAAGACGGTGCGGCCCTCGGCGGCCAGCTGCCGCATCAGGTTGCGGACCCAGAGGATGCCCTCGGGGTCGAGTCCGTTGACGGGTTCGTCGAAGAGCAGCACCTGGGGGTCGCCGAGCAGGGCGGTGGCGATGCCGAGCCGCTGGCCCATGCCGAGCGAGAAGCCCTTCGTGCGCTGCCGGGCCGTGTCCTGGAGGCCGACCACGGCCAGCACCTCGTCCACCCGCTTCTCCGGGATCCCGGAGAGCTGGGCGACGGCGAGCAGGTGGGTGCGCGCCCGGCGGCCGCCGTGCACCGCCTTGGCGTCGAGCAGGGCTCCGACGTGGCGCTGGGCGTTCGGCAGGTCCCGGAAGGGGAGGCCGTTGATCGTGACGTGACCGGACGTGGGCCGGTCCAGGCCGACGATCATGCGCATGGTGGTGGACTTCCCCGAGCCGTTGGGCCCGAGGAATCCGGTGACGTACCCCGGCTTGACCTGGAACGACAACTGGTCGACGGCGGTCTTCGCGCCGAAGCGCTTGGTGAGTCCGACTGCCTCGATCATCGTGCTGCCCCTTACCAGGCCGGGACGGATTTCGCCCGCGTAAGGATTAAGAGGATAACGAGTCCCGTGTGGTTCCGTCCCGGGCGTGATCCCTGAGCCGCCCCTGAGAGCGGCTCGGGGATCACCCGTAGTACGTCAGGAGGACCCGGTGCTCAGGCGTCCCTCTTCTTGAGGACCAGGTAGCCCCCGAGGACGACGGCTGCGGTCCACAGGGCCATGATCCCGAAGCCGCCCCAGGGGCCGTACGGGGTCGTGCCGCTGTCCATGGCGCCCGGGACCACCTGCATGATCTTGGCGCCCGCCTGGTCCGGGAAGAACTGGGCCACCTTCCGGGTGGCCTCGACCCCGCCGAGGATGTTGGAGATCAGGAGGAAGAACGGGATCAGGATGCAGATCGCCAGGACCGAGCTGCGCAGCAGCGCGGCCGTGCCCATGGAGAACAGCGCGATCATCGCCATGTAGAGGCCGGCGCCGATGACCGCGCGCAGCACGTTGTCCTCGCCGAGGCCGATGGACCGCTCGCCCAGGATGGCCTGCCCGAGGAAGAACGACAGGAAGCTGGTCGCGAGACCCACGATCAGCGCCAGGGTGGTGGCGACGGCGAGCTTGCCGAAGAAGAAGCTCGCGCGGCGCGGCACGGCGGCCAGCGAGGTGCGGATCATGCCCGAGCTGTACTCGCTGCCGACCACCAGCACGCCGAAGACGATCATCGCCAGCTGGCCGAGGGTCATTCCGGCGAAGCTCGCGACCGTCGGGTCGAAGGTGAGCTGCTGCTCCGGGGGCATGTCCTTGAAGGACGCGTTGATGAACGAGCACAGCGCGGCGCTGAGGCCGACGGTGACCACCAGTGCGGCGACCAGGGTCCAGACCGTGGAGGCGACGGTGCGGATCTTGGTCCACTCGGACTTGAGGACGGCGGGGAAGGAGGACACGGTCACTCGCCGCCCTTGCGCGTCGCGTCGAACCCGGCGCCCCAGGCGGGGACGCCGGCGGGCCGGGCCGGGTTGTCGGAAGCCGCGCCGGGTGCCGCGGGTCCGCCGGGGAGGCCGGCTCCCGGGGCGTGGGCGTGGTACTCGACGGAGTCCGCCGTCATGCGCATGAACGCTTCCTCCAGTGAAGCCCGTTGCGGGCTGAGTTCGTGCAGCACGATCTGGTGCTGGGCGGCCAGCTCGCCGAGCCGCTCCGACTCCACGCCGTCGATCTCCAGCGCGCCGGTCGCCGGGACGCTGACGGCGCTGATGCCGGCCTCGTGCAGGACGTCCTTGAGCCGCTCCTGCTGCGGCGAGCGCAGCCGGACGTAACTGCGGGAGTTCTGCCGGATGAAATCGGCCATGGACAGGTCCGCCAGCAGCCTGCCCTGACCGATGACCACCAAATGGTCCGCGGTCAGCGCCATTTCGCTCATCAGGTGGGAAGAGACGAAGATCGTCCTTCCCTCCGAGGCCAGACCCTTCATCAGATTGCGGATCCAGAGAATTCCCTCGGGGTCCAGACCATTGACGGGTTCGTCGAACATCAGGATTTCCGGATCACCGAGCAGGGCGGAGGCGATTC
Source organism: Streptomyces sp. NPDC048461 (assembly GCF_055587105.1). Classification (NCBI taxonomy): domain Bacteria; kingdom Bacillati; phylum Actinomycetota; class Actinomycetes; order Kitasatosporales; family Streptomycetaceae; genus Streptomyces; species Streptomyces sp. NPDC048461. The sequence continues at coordinate 334,415 of NZ_JBVJGW010000001.1, forward strand.
CCAGCCGCTGCCCCATGCCCAGCGAAAATCCTTTCGACTTCTTCTTGGCCACGGCCGTCAGGCCGACCATGTCCAGGACCTCGGCGACCCGCCGCTCCGGGATCCGGTTCGACTGTGCCAGGCACAGCAGGTTGTTGTACGCGGTACGGCCGCCGTTCATGGACTTGGCGTCCAGCAGCGCTCCGATGTACTTCAGCGGTTCCGGCAGTTCCCGGTAGTGCTTGCCGTCGATCCGGACCGTTCCGCTGGTCGGGTTGTCGAGGTCGAGCATCATGCGCATGGTCGTGGACTTCCCCGCCCCGTTGGGGCCGAGGAAGCCGGTCACCACCCCCGGTCTGACCTGGAAGCTGAGGTGGTCCACGGCGGTTTTCGCGCCGAATCGTTTCGTAAGGCCCTCAAGCTCGATCATGCCGCCACGCTAGAACGCCGAAGGGCCGTACGCCACCTCTCACAGGGGACATACGGCCCTCAAGCGTCACAATGCCGCATCGTGCGTGCTGTCGGCGCGTGGACGGCGGCGTTCTAGCGGCTCTGCTGCGCCGGAACCCCGCGCGAGACCGGCTCGTCGTCGACGATCGGGTTGGCAGCCGCGACGGCCGCACCGGTCAGCGTCGCCAGCATCTCGCGGACGTTGGTCAGCTGCGCGTTGATCGAGTCGCGGCGGTTGGTGAGCGCCGCCAGCTCGCGCTCGGACTCGCTGCGGATGCGGTCGGCCTTGGCGTTGGCGTCGGCGACGATGTCCTCGGCCTGGCGCTGCGCGGTCTCCACCGTCTGGCGGGCGCGGCGCTCGGCGTCCGTACGGAGCTTCTCGGCCTCCAGGCGCAGCTGCTCCGCGCGGTGCTCGATCTCCGCGAGGCGCTTCTCGGCCTTGGCCTGACGGCCGGCCAGGTCGCGCTCCGACTGCTCGCGGCGCTTGGCCAGGTTGGTCTCGAAGTCCGCGGCGGCCTGGGCGGCCTTGGCGCGGGTCTCCTCGAAGAGGGCGTCGGCCTCCTCGCGCTTGGAGGCCGCGTCCTTCTGCGCCTCGGTGCGCAGGGCGGAGGCATCGCCCTTCGCCTTCTCGACGATCCGGACACCCTCGTCCTCGGCCGTCGACTTGCGGTCGGCGGCGAACGACTCGGCGTCGTTGCGCACCTGCTGAGCGGCCGACTCGGCCAGCTCGCGGTGCTGCTCGGCCGCGCGACGGGCCTCCTCGCGCAGGTCCTTCGCCTCCTCCTCGGCCAGCCGCAGGATCTTCTCGACCCGGGCGCCGAGGCCGGCGTACGACGGCTCGGCGTCGTTCACCTGGGCCTGGGCGTTCTGCGTCTCGAGGTGTAGTTCCTCGATCCGCTTTTCCAGAGAGTTGATACGTCCAAGGGCGCTGTCGCGGTCGGAGACCAGCTTGGTAATGCGGTCGTCCACCTGACCGCGGTCGTAACCACGCCGCACGAGCTCGAAGCCGAAGGGGGAGGAAGTGTCGCTCATGGGGTTCCTGTCGAATGAGACCGATGAGGTGCTACGTGAGGTGTTAAGGGGAATCCTAGGCGCCCGGACGGCGTGTCATCGAGTCAATCCGCGTTTGATCCGGACAATGACACCCCTTTTGAGTGGCAAGGCGACAGAATGCTTGTCCCTCGTTCGCCTGAACCTCCATCAGGAGCACACATCACAGCGCCTTGGCTAGCTCTCTGACGTCTTGCCACCCGAACGAGTCGACCCCGCTGCCGCTCCGGCCTTCACGCCCCCCGCACCCTGGCTGCCGATCGCGGGCTTCCCGCCGCCCGAAGGCGCCTCGAATGATTCCAACGCCTCAAGAACGTCCTGGACACGGGAGATCTCCGCCTGAATGTCCTCGCGCCGGCGCACCAGGACCTCCAGCTCGCGGCGGCCCTCGTCGACGAGCCGTTCGGCCTCCGCCTTCGCCTGCGCGAGCGTCTTGTCGGCCTCGCGGGACACCTCGGCCTTCTTCTGCTCGGCCTCCTTCAGGAGCGCCTCGGCCTTGCGCACCGCGGCGATGCGGACCTTGCTCGCCTCGCTGCTCGCGTCCGACACCAGCTCCTTGGCCTTCGCCTCGGCCTCGACGCTCTGCTCGGTCGCCGCCCGCACCAGCTTGTCCACGCGCTCGCCGGCCGACTTCATCTGCTCGGCCGACTCCCGGCGGGCCCGCTCGTGCAGCTCCTCGACCTCCGCCTCGACCCGGCCGCGCAGCTCCTCCGCCCGCTCCCTTATGGCCGACGCGTCCGTACGCGCCCCGACCAGCAGTTCGTCCGCGTCCGTACGGGCCTTCTCCACCAGGGAGTTGCCCTCGACGGTCGACTCCGAGGTGATGCGCGCCGCCTCCTTGCGGGCGGCGTCGACCATCGCGTCGGCCTGCTCCTCGGCCCCCGTGGTGGCGGCGAGCGCCTGCTTCTGCGCGTCGGCCGTGAGCTTCTCGGCCTCCGCGAGGGCCTCGGTGACCAGCCGGTCGACCTGCTCCGCGGCCTCGCTGCGGCGCTTGTTGGCCTCCTCGCGGGCCTCGTCCAGCACGCGCTCGGAGTCCGTACGGGCCTGCGACCGGATGCGCTCGGCCTCGTTCGCCGCCTCCGCCTTGACCCGCTCGGCCTCCGAGCGGGTGCGCGTCGCGTGCTCCTGCGCCGACGACAGCGCCTGCGCCGCCTCCGTGCGCAGCCGCTCGGCCTCGTTCGCGGCCTCGCCGACCGTGCGCTCGTTGTCCTTGCGGGTCCGCTCGGTGAGCTTCTCCGCCTCCGCCGTGGCCTCCGCGACGAGCCGGTCCGCCTGCTCCGCGGCGTCGCCGCGCAGCCGGTTCGCCTCGGCGCGCGCCTCGTCCCGGGTCTGCTCGGACTCCCGCTCGGCGCTCGCCAGGGTCTCGCTGGCCGCGACCGTGACGCGGTCCGCCTCCGCGGTGGCCTCGCCGATGATCCGGCCGCCGTCCGCCCGGGCGTCGTCCAGGACGCGGGCCGCCTCGGCCCGCAGCCGCTCGGCCTCCGCCGCGGCCTCGCCGACGGTGAGTTCGTTGGCCGCGCGGGTCTCCTCCACGAGCCGGTCGCCCTCGGTACGGGACTCCACCAGGATCCGGGTCGCGTCGCGCTCGGCGCCGGCCAGGGTCTCGGCCGCCTGCGCCGTGAGCTTCTCCGCCTCCGACGCCGCCTCGCCGATGAGCCGGTCCGCCTGCTCGGCCGCCTCGCCGCGCAGCCGGTTCGCCTCGGCGCGGGCCTCGTCCACGGTCGTGGCGGCCTCGGTGCGCAGCGCCTCCGCCGCGGCCGTGGCCGCGGCGGTGACCCGCTCGGCCTCCGCGGTCGCCTCGCCGACCGTCGCGGCGTTCGCCGCGCGGGTCTCCTCGGTGACGAGCGCCGCCGCGGCCGCTGCCTCGGCGGTGATCAGGGCGCCCTCGGTACGCGAGGTCTCCAGGGCCTCCGCCGCCTCGCCGCGGATCCGGTTGGCGTCGTCGCGGGCGTCCGCCCGGGTCCGGGCCGCGTCCCGCTCGGAGGCCGCCAGGGCGTCCGTGGCCTCCGTACGCACCCGCTGCGCGTACTCGGCGGTGTCGGTGCGCAGTTGCTCGGCCTCGGCGATCGCGTCGCCGACCGTGCGCTCCGCCAGCGCCTTCGCCGCGTCCGTCTCGGCCCGTGCCTCGGTGCGGATGCGCAGGGCGTCCCCGGTGGCCCGCTCGCGCTCCTCGTGGGCGTCGGCGCGGACGCGCGACGCCTCCTCCTCGGCCTCGGTCCTCGTCCGCTGCGCCGCGTGCTCGGCGGCGCTGCGCAGTCCGGCGACCTCTTCCTCGGCCTGCTCGTGCAGCCCGGCCACGGCATCCCGTACCTGCTGTGCGGTGGCCTCCGCCGCCGCCACGACCTCCGACGCGCGCCGCTCCGCCTCCTCGGTCAGCCAGACCGCCTCGGCCTGCGCCTCCTCGGAGCGCTTGCGGGCCTGCGCCAGCAGCTCTTCGCTCTCCTCGCGGGCCTGGGCCCGCTCGCTCTCGGCGTCGGTCCGCGCCGACGCCAGGGTCTCCTCGGACTCCCGGCGGCGCCGCGCCGCCTCCTCCTGCGCGGCGGCCAGCGCCTCGGCGGCCTCCGCGGCGACCCGCTCGGCTGCGGCCTTCGCCTCGGCGCGCAGCCGGTCCGCGGTCTCCTGCGCCTCGGAGCGCACGCGCTCCGCCTCGGCCTCGGCCTCGCCGCGCAGCCGTACGGCGATCTGCTCGGCCTCCGCGCGCACCCGCCCGGCGTCGTCCGCCGCGTCGTCGCGCAGCTGGTCGGCCTCGGCCTCGGACTGCGTCTGGAGGGCGCGGATGCGCTCCGCCGCCTCCGCGCGCAGCCGGTCGGCCTCCTCGGTGGCCTCCCGGCGGACGGCTTCCGCCGCCGTACGGGCGTCGCGCAGCGTCTGCTCGGCCGTGGTCAGCCGGCCCTCGGCGTCCGTGTGCAGCCGTACGAGCTCCTCGTCGGCCTCCGACCGCTTCGCGGCGAGGGCCTGCTCGGTCTCCTCGCGCCGTGCGCGGGCCGCGGCGTCCGCCTCGGCGCGGACGGCCTCCGCCTGCTCCTCGGCCTCCGCGCGCAGCCGCTCGGCCTCGGCGCGGGTCCGCTCCAGCGTCTCCTCGGCCTGCTTGCGCAGCGTGGTGGCGCGCTCGACGGCCTCGCCGCGGACGCGCTCGCTCTCGGCGGTGGCGCTGCCGCGCACCTCGTCCGCGTCGGCCCGGGACTTGCCCAGCAGCTCCTCGGCGGTCCGGGCCGCCTCCTCGATCTGCTGCACGGCCTCGCGGCGGGCCTCGCCGCGGATCCGCTCGCCCTCGGCGACGGCCTCGGCACGCAGCTGCTCCGCCTCGCCGCGCAGCCGCCGGGCCTCCTCCTGGAGCTCGACGGTGCGGGCCCGGTACTCCTCGGTGTCGTCCTTGGCGGCGCCCTTGAGCTCGTCCGCCGTGGTCGCCGCCTGGAGACGCAGCCGGTCGGCCTCGGCCTCGGCCTCGCGGCGGATGCGCTCGGCCTCCTCGGACGCGGCCCGGGTGGTGGCGCGGGCGTCCTCCGAGGCCTTGGTCAGTACGTCCTCGGCGGTGCGGGCGGCCTTCGCCAGCTGCGCCGCCGTGTCCTCGGCCGCGGCCGTACGGGCCTGCTCGCCGGCCTCGGTGCGCAGCCGCTCCGCCTCGGCGCGGGCGTCGGCGAGCGCCTGCTCGGCCTCCGCCTTGAGGACCTCGGACTCCTTGGTGGCCTCGCCGACCAGGCGGGCGACCTGCTCCTTGGCGGTGCGGGTGCGCTGCTCGTTGACCGACTCCGCCGACGCGAGCTGGCGGGTCGCGCTCTCCTTCGCCTCGGCGAGGACCTTCTCCGCTTCGGCGCGGGCCGCGCGCAGCGCGGTGTCGGCCTCCTGCACGCGGGACTCGGCCACCCGGCCGAGGTCCATGGTCTGCTGCCGGGTCTGCTCGGCCTCGGCGGACGTGGTGGAGCGCAGCCGCTCCGCGTGCTCGGTGGCCTCCTGGGCCTGCGCGGACGCGGCGCCGAGCAGCCGCTCGGCCTCCTTGCGGGCGCGCAGCAGCGTGGCCTCGGCCTCGGCGCGGCCCGCCTCGGAGGCCTCCGCGAGCCGCCGGCGGGTCTCCTCGGCGATGCGCGCGGCCTCGGCGCGGGCCGCGTTCAGGGACTGCTCGGCCTCGGCGCGGGACTCCTCCATGAGCCGGCGCGCCTGGGACTCCGTACGGGCGCGCAGCTGCTCGGCCCAGGCCACGTTCTCGTTGACGTGGGCCTCGACGGTCTGGCGGCGCTCGCCCAGCTCCTGGTCCAGGCGCTGGCGGCGGTTGACGGCCTCGGCGTGCAGTTCGGCCTGCAGGCGCGCCTGGTGCTCGGCGTGCTCCTGGAGGATGCGCTGGGTCTGTGCCCGGGCGTCACGCAGCTCGCGCTCGGCGTCGGAGCGCATCTGGTCGGCCTGGATCTGGGCATTGCGGAGCAGCTGCTCCGCCTGGTAGCCCATGTCCGCGCCGTCGTAGGCGGGGCGGGACGCCAGAGACCGGCGTACCTCGTGGAGCTTGGCGCGCAGCACCTCGACCTGGTATCCCAGGTCCTCGGCGTGCTGGACGGCCTTCCCGCGTTCCTTCTTCAGCCGCTCCATCTCGGCTTCGAAGAGCGAGAGATGGTCGGCCTCCGCCTGATGGCTCTCCTGGCTTTCGTAGCCCCGCACAGCGCGGTCCCATCCGTCCCCTGGTCGCAAGCTCACTCCCAAATGAGCATCGTCCGCCCGCTGAACGACGCCCCCGGGGAATGGTGTCAGATACCGGGGCAGGGGTCACAGGCCCCGACCCCGTCTCCGCACCGAAACCCCGGCCGAGCCATGGCCACTGTACCGGCCGGGGAATCGGGACATCAGTGCTCAGGGTGGGAGGTGACGAGTTCGGTGAGAACGCCGCCGCAGTCCTTGGGGTGCAGGAAGGTGATCTGCGAGCCCATCGAGCCCGTCCGGGGCTGGTCGTAGAGCACGCGGACGCCCTTGCCGCGGATGGCCTCCGAGTCGCCGAGGACGTCCTCGGTGCCGAAGGCGATGTGGTGGACGCCCTCGCCGTTCTTGGCCAGCCACTTGGCGACCGTGGAGTCCTCGCGGGTGGGTTCCAGGAGCTGGAGGTACGAGGCGCCGCCGTCGGACGTCTCGTTGATCTTGAGCATGGCCTCGCGCACGCCCTGTTCTTCGTTGATCTCGGTGTGGAACACCTCGAATCCGTACGTGGCACGGTAGAACTCGACGGTCTTGTCGAGGTCGAAGCAGGCGATCCCGATGTGGTCGATCCTTGTCAGCATGGGACCAGTGCACCGCCCCGGGGGGTGGTCACGCAACGTGCCAGCGATCACACCGACAGCCCGGTGACGCCGCCGGTACCGCTCAGTACATTCAGGTAAACCCTCGTTCACTCCTCATCCTCAAGGGGCTGTGCCTCATGTCCGGATCGAACAACACCACCTCAGTGATCGTCGCCGGGGCCCGCACGCCCATGGGGCGGCTGCTCGGCTCGCTCAAGTCGTTCTCGGGCGCCGACCTCGGCGGCTTCGCCATCAAGTCCGCGCTGGACCGGGCCGGGATCACCGGCGACCAGGTGCAGTACGTGATCATGGGCCAGGTGCTCCAGGCCGGCGCGGGCCAGATCCCCGCCCGCCAGGCCGCCGTCAAGGCCGGCATCCCCATGAACGTGCCCGCGCTCACCATCAACAAGGTGTGCCTCTCGGGCCTGGACGCGATCGCTCTGGCGGACCAGCTCATCCGCGCCGGGGAGTTCGACATCGTGGTCGCGGGCGGTCAGGAGTCCATGACCAACGCCCCGCACCTGCTGCCCAAGTCGCGCGAGGGCTACAAGTACGGCGCCATCGAGATGCTCGACGCGATGGCCTACGACGGCCTCACCGACGCCTTCGAGAACATCGCGATGGGCGAGTCCACCGAGAAGCACAACACCCGCCTCGGCATCGAGCGCGCCCCGCAGGACGAGTTCGCGGCCACCTCCCACCAGCGGGCCGCCGCGGCGCAGAAGAACGGCGTCTTCGAGGCCGAGATCGCCCCGGTGGAGATCCCGCAGCGCAAGGGCGACCCGGTGGTGTTCTCGCAGGACGAGGGCATCCGCCCGGAGACCACGGCGGAGTCCCTCGGGAAGCTGCGCCCGGCCTTCGCGAAGGACGGCACCATCACCGCCGGCACGTCCTCGCAGATCAGCGACGGCGCGGCCGCCGTGGTCGTGATGAGCAAGGCCAAGGCCGAGGAGCTGGGCCTGGAGTGGCTCGCGGAGATCGGCGCCCACGGCAACGTGGCCGGTCCCGACAACTCCCTCCAGTCGCAGCCGTCCAACGCGATCCGCCACGCCCTGGGCAAGGAGGGCCTGGACGTCTCCGACCTGGACCTCATCGAGATCAACGAGGCCTTCGCCGCGGTCGCCGTGCAGTCAATGAAGGACCTCGGCGTGACCCCGGAAAAGGTGAACGTGAACGGCGGCGCCATCGCGCTGGGCCACCCCATCGGCATGTCCGGCGCCCGCGTGGTGCTGCACCTGGCGCTGGAGCTCAAGCGCCGCGGCGGCGGGGTCGGCGCGGCCGCGCTGTGCGGCGGCGGCGGGCAGGGCGACGCGCTGATCGTGCGCGTCCCCCGCTAGAAGCGGTACGGGCGCGGGAGCCGGACCCCGGTCCCCGCGCCCCAGCCCCGCGCATTCGTACCCGTACCCGTACCCGTAGCGAGAACCGAGGAGTGCAGCACGTATGACGGCGGTGGACGTCCCCCAGCTGGTGGCCCAGGCGCGTGAGGGCCGGCCGAGAGCGGTGGCCCGGCTGATCTCGCTGGTCGAGGGAGCGTCCCCGCAGCTGCGCGAGGTGATGGCGGCGCTGGCGCCGCTGACGGGCGGGGCGTACGTGGTGGGGCTCACGGGCTCGCCCGGTGTCGGCAAGTCCACCTCGACCTCGGCGCTCGTGACCGCGTACCGCAAGGCGGGCAAGCGGGTCGGCGTCCTCGCCGTCGACCCGTCCTCGCCCTTCTCGGGCGGCGCGCTGCTCGGCGACCGGGTGCGGATGTCGGACCACGCCGGGGACCCGGGCGTGTACATCCGGTCCATGGCCACCCGGGGGCACCTGGGCGGGCTGGCGTGGGCGGCCCCGCAGGCGATCCGTGTGCTGGACGCGGCGGGCTGCGAGGTGATCCTGGTCGAGACGGTCGGTGTCGGGCAGTCGGAGGTGGAGATCGCCTCCCAGGCGGACACCTCCGTGGTGCTGCTGGCCCCGGGCATGGGCGACGGCATCCAGGCCGCCAAGGCGGGCATCCTGGAGATCGGCGACGTGTACGTGGTCAACAAGGCCGACCGGGACGGCGCCGACGCCACCGCCCGCGAGCTGAACCACATGCTCGGCCTGGGCGAGGCCCGGGGCCGGGACGACTGGCGGCCGCCGATCGTCAAGACGGTCGCGGCCCGCGGCCAGGGCATCGACGAGCTGGTCGAGGCGCTGGAGAAGCACCGGGCATGGATGGACGGCCGGGGCGTGCTGGCGGAGCGGCGCGCGGCCCGGGCCGCGCGCGAGGTGGAGACCATCGCGATCACGGCCCTGCGGGCGCGGCTCGCCGACCTGCGCGGGGACGCCCGGCTCGACGCGCTGGCCGTACGGGTCGCCGCCGGCGAGCTGGACCCGTACGCGGCGGCCGACGCGCTGCTGGGCAGCCTGACGGAGGGCTGAGAGCCGGCTCCGGGACCCGGCGCCGGGCCGGAGACCGACCGGAGCCGTCCGGGCGCGGGTCCGGGGGTGCGTGCGGCCCCCCGGACCCGGCCCGGACGGGTGCCCGGGCGCGGGCCGGGCGGAGCCGGCGGTCAGTTGTTGTCGTCGCCGTCCGAGTCCGAGTCCGTGGTGGACGCGGTGACCTTGCCCGAGGCGGGGTCGACGTGCACGTTCCGGGTCTTGCCGTCGGTGGTCTTCACCTCGACGTCCCAGTAGGTCTTGCCGTTGTCGTCGTCGTCGTCCCAGTTCACCGACCAGACCTGGCCGGCGTGGGCGGCCAGGGCGGCCTTGACGGCCTGCTCGGCCTTCACCTTCGCGGCGAGCAGCGCGGCGTTCTCGTTGCCGTCGTCGTCGTTGGTGTCGTCGGCGTCCTGGTTCTCCTTCGTGACGCTGCCGGTGGCCGCGTTCACCTCCAGCTCCGCGTGCTTGCCGTCCTTGGAGATCACGTCGACGTGCCAGACGGAACCGTCGCGGTCGACGGACTGGACCACGCCGGGGTGCGCCTTGAGGGCCGCCGCGACGGCTGCCTCGGCCGTCACGTCGGCGCGGGCGGCCGCGGCCGCGGGGACGGTTCTCGCCGTGTCGGCGGTCGCCGCTGCCGCGGCCGCCACCGGGCCTCCGAGCATCAGGACCACGGATGCGGCCGTCGCGATGTACGCAGTGCGCTTCATGGGCTGGACCTCCTCAGGCCGGCCGGCACGCGCTTACGGTTGCTCGGCGCGTGCGGGGCCGGCGGCGGGCGTACCGACCATTGTGCGGTCGATCACCCGGCCCGGCGATCGGAGCCCCGACTTGCGCGGGGCCCCTTCTCAGGCCTTGCCGCGGTTCTCCCGCAGGTGCTCGGCGACCGGGCGCAGGGAGGCGCGCAGCGCCGCCAGGGCCTCCGGCGGCAGCATGTCGATGAAGTGCCGGCGGACCGACGCCACGTGGTGCGGGGCGACCTTGCGCATCGTCTCCATGCCCTCGTCCGTGAGCACCGCGTACAGGCCGCGGCGGTCGGACTCGCAGTTCACCCGGCGGACCAGGCCGGCCGCCTCCATGCGCGTGATCTGGTGGGACAGGCGGCTCTTGGACTGCAGGGTCGCGGTCGCGAGATCGCTCATCCGCATCCGGTTCCCGTCCGACTCCGAGAGGTTCACGAGGATCTCGTAGTCGTTGTTGGTGAGTCCGAAGGGCTGGAGGTCCTTTTCCAGCTGGTGCATCAGCAGCCGGCTGACGTCCAGGTGGGTGCGCCAGGCGCACTGCTCGGATTCGGTCAGCCAGGGGGTCTCCTCGGACGGGGTCCGGGGGGTCGCGGCCGTCTGGGTCTCCATGGTCTCCATGAATGAACTCTACCTAAAAAGTTGAATTGCGTACAAAGATCGGGGGGCGGGACTACTCCCGCGGGTCACAGTCCGAAACGGCGCTGGAGATCACCCAGCTGCCCCGGCATCCGCGGCACGCCCACCTGTCCCAGCGGGCCCTGGCCGGCTCCGGGCACGCCCTGGGCGTTGCCCGTGGCCGCGCCGGCGCCGACCGCGCCGACCGCCTTCTCCGCCATCAGCATCTCGGACGACTGGAGCAGCACCGTGCCGGCCCCGACGAACTCGAACTGGTGCTCCTCGCCCGACGTCCCCCCGATGCCGGTCAGCGAGCGCAGCCCGCCCATCACGCCGGACATGTAGGCGTGGTCGTAGTGGTGGCACGGCGACGGGCAGTCCGCCCAGCCGACCAGCGCCTGCGGGTCCACGCGCAGCGGCGGCTCCATGAACACCACCGGCCCGTTGGACGCCGCCACGAACTTGCCCGTCCCGATCAGCGTCAGGAACCCCGGGACGATCGACTGCTTCAGCGCCAGGGTGGGCTGGTACGCGAGCAGGTTGCCCGACCGGATCGTCAGGTTCCCCTTGTCCAGGTCGAACGAGTTCACGTCGAAGGCCCGGTCGGCGAGCAGCATCTTGCCCTGGCCCTCGGCCACGACCCAGTCGGCGGCGTGCAGCGGGGAGTGGAAGCTGGTGCGCAGCAGCCGGTCGAAGCGGCCGTTGCCGATGCCGTTGAACTCGATGCTCCCGTAGTAGGAGATCATCTTGCCCTTCTGCAGGAACCACTGGCTCCCCTTGAGCTCCACGCAGAAGGTGTACGGGTTCACGTTGTCGTCGGAGGGCAGGGTGTACGGGTCGAAGACCGTCGGCCCGCCGGGTCCGCCCGTCACGGGGCCAAAGTTCACAGCTTCTCCTCCGAGGCCTGTACGTACACCGCGCCCTGGCCGGACAGCTCCAGCTGGAACGCCTCGCCCGAGCCGCGCCCCACCATGTCGCGCCAGCCGAGCGCGGCGGAGAGCTTGTTGCGCACCTCGCCGTGGTGGGCGACGTACGCCTGCGGGTCCACGTGGACCGGGCGCTGGGGGGTGATGGGGAGCTCGATGACCCCGCCGTGGGCCATCACGGCGACCGAGCCGTGCCCCTTGAGGGTCGTGGTGAACAGGCCCTGGCCCGACACCTGGCCGCGCACCATGCCCATGACACCGCCCTGGGAGCCCATGAACATCGTGCCCTGCTGCAGGGTGCCGTCGAAGGCGAGCAGCCGGTCGGCCTCCACGTAGAGCGTCTCGCCGGTGAGGTTGATGACCTGGATGTGGTGGCCGCCGTGGCCGAACATCACGGTGCCGCTGCCCTCGACCGACATCAGCGGGGTCTGCTCGTTCGCCACCCGGCGCCCGATCATGCCCATGACCCCGCCCTGACCACCGGTCAGGCTGGGGGTGAAGGAGACCTCGCCGCGGTAGGCGAGCATCGCGCCGCGCTGGCTGTACATCTTCTGCCCGGGGAGGACCTGGGCCTCCACCATCTTCGAGTTGATCTCGCGGAACGGCATCAGACGTCGCCCCCGACGGTGTTGCGCTCGCTGGGCTGCACGTACACCAGGCCCTCGCCCTCGAAGCGGATCTGGAACGCCTCGCCGGAGCCCTCGCCGATCAGCGTGCGGAAGTTCACACCCGACTGGAAGGACTGCTGGAGGTTCCCGGTGTGCGCGACGTACGCCCCCGGGTCGACGGAGAGCGGGTACTGGGCACTGACGCGCAGCACCACGGCCGGACCGTCGGACGTGATCGCCGCCTGGCCCGAGCCCTCGACGGTCGTGGTGAACAGGCCGTTGCCCGACGTGGCGCCGCGCAGGCCGGTGAAGGTCGTGCCGGTGCGCAGGCCCGCGTCGGTGCACAGCAGGTTGCTGGACTCGACGTAGAGCTTCTCGCCGCGCAGATTGACCAGATTGATCTCGCTCGCGCGGTCGGCGAAGAAGCAGGTGCCGTGCCCCTGAACCTCCATCACGGTCATCTGCTCGCCGGTCAGCCGCCGGGTCACCATCCCGCGGAGGCCTTCGCCGCCGCCTGTCATCTTCTTGAAGGCCACTTGGCCGTCGTACGCGACCATGGAGCCGTTCTTCGCTTTGACGGCGTCCCCGGTCAGGTCGACGGCGAGCACCTTGCTGCCTTGGAGTCGGAACTGAGCCACGGGATGACGTTATCCGCAGCGGCCGTGCCCGAGAAGGGCCTGGTGGCCGATATACGCCACACTGCGGTCTTGGTGACGTCATGGTGCCGTTCCCGTGACGTGCCGGTGACGGGCACCCGGGTCAAGATCCCGCAAAGCGGCTGAGACACTGGGACCGACCCTGGCCTCCACCCCGAAGGTTCCACGTGGACATCAAGACCGCCTCCGCCCTGCACCGGCTGCGCCTCATCTCCGTACCCGAGGCACTGTCGTTCCCGGCCCTGCTGATCTTCGGCTCGCTCCTGAAGCGGACGACGGACATCGACTACCTGATGCCGCCGCTCGGGGCCCTCCACGGGATCCTGTTCGTCATCTACGTCATCTTCCTGCTGGACGTGTGGCACAAGGCGAAGTGGCCGCTGAAGAAGGTCGCCCTGTTCTTCGTGCTCTCGCTCATCCCCTTCGGCGGGCTCTACGGCGACAAGGTGCTCAAGCGCGACGAGGCGGACAGCGTGCTGGCGGCGCGTGCGCGCGAGGCGGCCAAGGCATGATCGTCGCGTTCTCGGTGACCCCGCTGGGGGTCGGTGAAGAGGTCGGCGCGTACGTGGCGGACGCCGTCCGCGTGGTGCGCGAGTCGGGCCTGCCCCACCGCACCGACGCCATGTTCACGACTGTGGAAGGCGAGTGGGACGAGGTGATGGACGTGGTCCGGCGCGCGGTGGCCGCCGTGGAGGCGCGGGCGCCCCGGGTCTCCTTCATCCTCAAGGCCGACATCCGTCCCGGTGTCACCGACGGCATCACCTCGAAGGTCGAGACGGTCGAGCGCCACCTCGCCGGGGGCTGAGCGGCGCGCCGGGCGGGTGGGGCCCCCGGCGGCGACCGGACGGGCCCGGCCCGCTCAGCGGGTGGCGGGCTCGCCCGTGGTGAGGGCGAGGGCCAGCGGGGTCCGCTCGTACAGCACCTGGCGGCCGTGCCGGACCGAGACCAGCAGGCCCGCCGCGTGCAGCACCCCCAGGTGCGCCGAGACCGTGGACGGCGCCAGGCCCAGGCGGTGGGCCAGCGCCGTGGTGGAGGCCGGCTCGTCCAGCGCGCACAGCACCTCGGCCCGGGCCGCGCCCAGCAGCCGGGCGAGCGCCCGCGGGGCGGGTCCCGCCGAGGCGGTCCACAGCCCGCCGACGCCGCGCGCCGGGTACACGAGCGTCGGCTGCCAGGGCGGGTCGTAGCCGCCGACCACCTGCGGCCAGACGAACGCGCTCGGCATCAGCAGCAGCCCCTGCCCGTCCAGCGCGCGGTGGTGGTGCGCGGGCCGCTCGATGGTCAGGGTGTCGCTCTCCCCGTACCAGCGCAGGTCCGGGTGGAGCCCGTCGAACAGGGCCTCCAGCCCGCCCGCCGCGAGCCGCCGGGAGTGGAACAGGATGTCCGCCTCCAGCAGGGCGCGCAGCCGAGGCCAGTGCGGTTCGACCAGCGCCTGCCAGGCCTGCTCCGTGAGGTCGGCCAACTCCCTTACGGCGCGCGCCGGATCGGCCATCATCCGCTGCCCCGCGTCGCTCTCCAGGGCGCCGGGGGTGCAGACCAGGGAGAGCCGCAGGTCCTCGCGGGCCGCGTCGGGATCAGCAGCGCGCACCCGCGCGATCTCCTCCTCGAAGGTGACGCTGGGGCCGAGGGGCGGCGGGCTGAGGAAGTCCGGATGGTGCCCGGCGCGGGGCATCAGCAGCCACAGCGGACGCAGGTCCAGCCCCTCGGCGGCGGCCCTCGCCTGCCGGAGCCAGGGGAGGTGGTACGCCTGCCGGTGCGGTGACAGCAGGACCCGCACCGCCTCCTGGGTCTCCCAGCGGGGGGAGAGGGAGAACCGGCACCGCAGCAGGTCGCCCGGCCCGAAGCGAAAGTGAAACCCCACGCGGCCCTCCGTTCCCGAGCCGTACCCGTGCTCGTGGCTGTTCCCGTGCCCTGCCCGTGCCCGTGCCCTGCCCCTGCCCGTGCCCGTGCCCGTGCCCGTGCCTGCGCCCCGGGCCACGTCCGCCGTATCCGCGCCCCGTATCCGTGCGCGGGCGTCGGCCGCCCTCGTGCCGGCTGCCGTCCGCCGGCTTCGCCCGCGGTCGCGCCGGCGTCCGACGCTACGTCATGCGGGGCGGCCGCCGGCCCGGCGGCCACCGGGCGCTGTGTCCGGCGTCCGGCACCCGCGCACCGGCCGGGGCCGCGGTGGATTCGGGTCACGGCGAATCGTTACAGCCGCCGCGCCGGGCGGGACAGGCTGCCGTCATGTCCACCCTCACCCCGGCCGCCGGCCCGGCCCCGGATCCCTCCGGCGCGGCGTCCGCCGGATACCGCTCCGTCTTCCGGGTCCGGGAGTTCCGGCCCGTGTTCGCCGCCCACCTGCTGTCCGTGCTCGGCGTCGTCGTCGCCGAGATCTCCCTCACCGTCCTCGTCTACCGCGCCACCGGCTCCCCGCTGATGAGCGCGCTCACCTTCGCCCTCGGCTTCCTCCCGTACGCCCTCGGCGGCACCCTCCTCGCCGGGATCGCCGACCGGTACCCCGCCCGGCGGGTGCTCGTCGGCTGCGACCTGGTCTGCGCGGCCTGCGCCGCCGCCATGGCCCTGCCCGGCACCCCCGTCGCCGCGCTCCTCGTGCTCCGCTGCGCCATGGCCTTCGTCGCGCCGCTGTTCCAGGGCACGCGCAGCGCCTCCCTCGCCGACATCCTCGGCTCCGGCGACCCCTTCGTCCTCGGCCGTTCGCTCCTGCGCATGGTGGCCCAGAGCGCCCAGCTCATCGGCTTCGGCCTCGGCGGCCTGCTCCTCACCGTGCTGGCGCCGCGCGGCGCCATCGCCCTCACGGCCGCCGGATTCCTCGGCTCCGCGCTCCTGCTGGGGCTCGGCACCCGCGCCCGCCCGGCCCGCGCCCCCGGCACCCGCACCTCCCCGCTCGCCGGTGTCCGCGCGGTCCTCGGCAACCGCCGGGTGCGCGCGCTGACCCTGCTGTTCTGGCTGCCGCCCGCCTTCGTCGTCGTTCCCGAGGCGCTCCTGGCCCCGTACGCCGACCGCATCGGCGCCGGCACCGTCGCCCTCGGCCTGCTGATGTGCGCGCTGCCCGTCGGCACCATCGCCGGGGAGCTCTGGGCCGGCTCCGCGCTCACCGCCCGAACGCGTTCGCGGATCGTGGCCCCGCTCGCCGCCGTCGCGCCGCTGCCGCTCCTCGCGTACGCCGTGCACCCCGGTCCGTACGCCGTGTTCGCGGCCCTGCTGCTCGCCGGGCTGGCCCAGGCCCACACCCTCGGCCTCGACCAGTGGTACGTGGACGCCGTCCCCGACGAGCTGCGCGGCCGCGCGATGACCCTGCTCGGCACCGGCCTGATGACGCTCCAGGGCGTCGGCATGGCGCTCGCCGGTCTCGCCGCCGAGTTCCTCCCGGTCCACGCCGTCGTCGCCGGCGCCGGGGCGCTCGGTACGGCGGTCGTCCTGCTGCTGCTCGCCGAACTCCGGGCGGCGGCACGGGAGGAGGAGGGGCCGAAGTGTGAGACGGGGCCCGCCGCCAAATGACCGCCCGGTAGGGTCGGACGCGTGCCCAAGCCGCTCAGCCTTCCCTTCGATCCCATCGCCCGCGCCGACGAGCTCTGGCAGCAGCGCTGGGGTCCGGTGCCCTCGATGGCCGCGATCACCTCCATCATGCGGGCGCACCAGATCCTGCTCGGTGAGGTCGACGCGGTGGTCAAGCCGTACGGACTGACCTTCGCGCGGTACGAGGCGCTGGTGCTGCTCACCTTCTCCAAGGCCGGCGAGCTGCCGATGTCGAAGATCGGCGAGCGCCTGATGGTCCACCCGACGTCGGTGACGAACACCGTCGACCGGCTGGTCCGGTCCGGGCTCGTCGACAAGCGGCCCAACCCGAACGACGGCCGCGGCACCCTCGCCTCCATCACGGACAAGGGCCGGGAGGTCGTCGAGGCCGCGACCCGGGACCTGATGGAGGTCGACTTCGGGCTCGGCGCGTACGACGCCGAGGAGTGCGGGGAGATCTTCGCCCTGCTCCGCCCGCTGCGGGTCGCGGCCGCGGACTTCGACGAGCGCTAGGCCGTCCGGCGCCCGTCCGGGGGCGGGCCCCGGACCGGGCCCCGGTCAAGATCGCGCAAAGCGGACGGTTAGGCTCGACGCCATGAAACGCAGTGTGCTGACCCGCTACCGGGTGATGGCTTTCGCGACCGCCGTGATGCTGCTGGTGCTCTGCACCTGCATGGTCTTCAAGTACGGCTTCGACAAGGGCGCCGATCTGACCTTCGTGGTGTCCCAGGCCCACGGCGTGCTCTTCATGATCTACCTGGCCTTCGCCTTCGACCTGAGCTCCAAGGCCAAGTGGTCCTTCGGCAAGATGCTCTGGATCATGATCAGCGGCACCATCCCGCTGGCCGCGTTCTTCGTCGAGCGCACGGTCCGCGCCGAGGTCGAGCCGCTGATCGCCGACGACCGGCCGGCGACCGTCGAGGCGTAGGCGGCGCCACCCCCGCGACGCGATCGCAACCACCCCCGGGCGACTCCCCGGGGGTTTGCCATCGACATTTACTAGGACGTCCTAGTAAATTGGAGTCATGGACGCTGACGCCATCGAGGAGGGCCGCCGCCGCTGGCAGGCCCGTTATGACAAGGCCCGCAAGCGCGACGCCGATTTCACCACGCTCTCCGGCGATGAGGTCGATCCGGTCTACGGGCCGCGGCCCGGCGACGCGTACGAGGGATTCGAGCGCATCGGGTGGCCGGGTGAGTACCCGTACACCCGCGGCCTGCACGCCACCGGCTACCGGGGGCGGACCTGGACCATCCGGCAGTTCGCCGGGTTCGGGAACGCCGAGCAGACCAACGAGCGCTACAAGATGATCCTGGCCGCGGGCGGCGGCGGGCTCTCCGTCGCCTTCGACATGCCCACCCTCATGGGCCGGGACTCCGACGACCCCCGGGCCCTCGGCGAGGTCGGGCACTGCGGGGTCGCCATCGACTCCGCCTCCGACATGGAGGTCCTGTTCAAGGACATCCCGCTCGGCGACGTCACGACCTCCATGACGATCTCCGGCCCCGCCGTCCCCGCCTTCTGCATGTACCTGGTCGCCGCCGAGCGGCAGGGCGTCGATCCCGCCCTGCTCAACGGCACGCTGCAGACCGACATCTTCAAGGAGTACATCGCCCAGAAGGAGTGGCTCTTCGAACCCGAGCCGCACCTGCGCCTCATCGGCGACCTGATGGAGTACTGCGCCGAGGGCATCCCCGCCTACAAGCCGCTGTCCGTCTCCGGCTACCACATCCGCGAGGCCGGGGCCACGGCCGCGCAGGAGCTGGCGTACACCCTCGCCGACGGCTTCGGGTACGTGGAGCTGGGCCTCTCCCGGGGCATGGACGTGGACCACTTCGCGCCCGGGCTGTCCTTCTTCTTCGACGCGCACCTCGACTTCTTCGAGGAGATCGCCAAGTTCCGCGCCGCCCGCCGCATCTGGGCCCGCTGGATGAAGGAGGTCTACGGCGCGAAGAGCGACAAGTCCATGTGGCTGCGCTTCCACACCCAGACCGCCGGCGTCTCGCTCACCGCGCAGCAGCCCTACAACAACGTCGTGCGCACCGCCGTGGAAGCCCTCTCGGCCATCCTCGGCGGCACCAACTCCCTGCACACCAACGCCCTCGACGAGACCCTCGCGCTGCCGAGCGAGCAGGCCGCCGAGATCGCCCTGCGCACCCAGCAGGTGCTGATGGAGGAGACCGGCGTCGCCAACGTGGCGGACCCGCTGGGCGGTTCCTGGTACGTCGAGCAGCTCACGGACCGGATCGAGGCCGACGCCGAGAAGATCTTCGACCAGATCAAGGAGCGCGGGCTGCGCGCCCACCCGGACGGGCAGCACCCGATCGGGCCGATCACCTCGGGCATCCTGCGCGGCATCGAGGACGGCTGGTTCACCGGCGAGATCGCCGAATCGGCCTTCCAGTTCCAGCGGTCGCTGGAGAAGGGCGACAAGCGGGTCGTCGGCGTCAACGTCCACCACGGCTCGGTCACCGGTGACCTGGAGATCCTCCGGGTCAGCCACGAGGTGGAGACCGTCCAGGTGCGCGAGCTGGCCGCGCGCAAGGGCCGGCGCGACGACGCGAAGGTGACGTCGGCGCTGGACTCCATGCTGGCCGCGGCCCGCGACGGGTCGAACATGATCCCGGCGATGCTGGACGCCGTACGGGCCGAGGCCACCCTCGGCGAGATCTGCAACGTACTGCGCGAGGAGTGGGGCACCTACACCGAGCCGCCCGGCTTCTGACCCCGCGCCGGCCCCTCCGGGCCGCGCACCACGGCCGGTCGCGGCCCCCGCCGGGGGAGCCGCGACCGGCCGTCGCGCTTCCGTACGGGGGCCGGTGCGCGCGGTGCCGGGACGGGGCCGGACCGGGTCAGGCCGCGGAGGGGCCCAGGAGGCCGTGCATCAGCAGGGCGGTGAAGGTGGCCACCCAGCACTCGTCCACCGGCTCGGAGCTCACCAGTGCCCGGTGCACCACCGTGCCGGCGATCACGTCGAAGATCAGGTCGGTGGTGCGGCCGGTCAGGGCGTCGTCCTCCTCGTAGGGGAGTTCGCCGCGGGCCTGGGCCCGCTCGCGCCCCAGCACGACGAGACGTTTCTGCCGGTCCACGATCGCCGACCGGATCCGGTCGCGCAGGGCCTCGTCGCGCGTGGACTCGGCGACCACGGCCATCAGCGCCGTACGGGCCTCCGGGCGCCGTAGCAGCTCCGCGAACTGCAGGACCACGTACTCGATGTCGGCTTCCAGGGATCCCCGGTCGGGCAGTTCGAGCGCGTCGAAGAGCTCCGCGACCGCGTCCACGACCAGTTCGTTCTTGCCCGCCCAGCGCCGGTACAGGGTGGTCTTGGCGACCTTGGCCCGGACCGAGACGTCGCTCATGGTCAGCTTCGACCAGCCCAGATCGACCAGCGCGTCCCGGGTCGCCGCGAGGATCGCGGTGTCGGCGGCGGCGCTGCGGGGCCGGCCGGTGCGGCCGTGCGTCGCGCCGGTGCTGGGGTCGTGGCCGGGGCCGGGGTTGCGCATGGCCGAGACCATACCCGCCGGTAGCCAGGACGCCCGGTGCCCTTGCGGTGTGGTTCAGATCACGGGGACCCGGGGTCCGGGAGGAGTTACGCTACGGGTCGTAGCGTAAGAGCGGCAACCACGCGAAGAGCTACTGGCGCCAGGTGGGGACCCGGCGCCGCCCGCACGGTATCGCGAGGATCGGCGAATTCACGCGATCTTTTTCGTCGGCGCGCACACTCGGGGGAGGATGTACGCATGCAGCCCAGAAACATGTCCATGAGCGGCGTCGTCGACCTCGCCGCGGTGAAGGCGGCCGGCGAGGCCAAGGCCAAGGCCGAGCAGGCCCGCGCCGAAGCGGCCCGGCAGAACGGCCAGGGCGGTGGCGCCGGCCCGTCCGCCGGCGCCCTGCCGCCGTCCGCGCTCGTCATCGACGTAGACGAGGCCGGTTTCGAACGCGACGTCATCCAGCTCTCCGCCGAGGTCCCGGTCGTCCTGGACTTCTGGGCCGAGTGGTGCGAGCCGTGCAAGCAGCTCAGCCCGCTCCTGGAGCGGCTGACCGTCGAGGCCAACGGCCGCCTCGTGCTCGCCAAGGTCGACGTCGACGCCAACCAGATGCTGATGCAGCAGTTCGGCATCCAGGGCATTCCGGCCGTCTTCGCCGTCGTCGCCGGCCAGGCGCTGCCGCTGTTCCAGGGCGCGGCCCCCGAGCAGCAGATCCGCGAGACCCTCGCCCAGCTGGTCCAGGTCGCCGAGGAGCGCTTCGGGATCATCGGCGTCGAGGTCGACCCGAACGCCGAGGGCGCCGCCCCGGAGCCCGCCGAGGCCGGGATTCCGGCCGGGCCGTACGACGCCCTGCTGGAGGCGGCCGTCGTCGCGCTCGACGCGGGCGACCTGGGCGGCGCGGTGCAGGCGTACAAGAACGTGCTCTCCGACGATCCCGGCAACAGCGAGGCCAAGCTGGGCCTGGCCCAGGCCGAACTGCTCGTGCGCGTCCAGGACATGGACCCGCAGGCGGTGCGCGCCGCGGCCGCCGAGAACCCGCGCGACCCGGCGGCGCAGATCGCCGCGGCCGACCTGGACCTGGTCGGCGGGCACGTCGAGGACGCCTTCGGGCGCCTGGTGGACACCGTGCGGGTGACGTTCGGTGAGGACCGGGACGCCGTACGGGTGAGGCTGCTGGAGCTGTTCGAGGTCATCGGCGCCGACGACCCCCGGGTCTCCGCGGCCCGTACGGCGCTGGCGCGGGTGCTCTTCTAGCCGGGCTCCGCGGCCTGCTGCGGGGCGGGGCGGCACGGACGCTCCGACGCCGCCGGCCCACCGGCGATTTGTTGTCACGGAGATAAACAGCGGTCGCGCTTTACCAAAACTTGGTAATCGCGGCCGCTGTTACTCGCAGTAAGTCGAACGCCGTGAACTGTCCGGTGTATTCGCACTTCCCCCGCTTTGTCGTGGCCCTTGGTGACACCCTGTGTTGCTGCCCGACGGCGTCGGGTAGACCCCCGGTTATCTGGCCGTTACCCGCCAGTAACGAACCCCCTTGTGCCCCGGCCGGGAATGGACCACGATCGGCGACGCTCGGTCCTTCCCGCAGAGCCGCTCATCCGGAGCCGCGGTGGAGGGTCCCCACCGAGCCGGTCGGTGGCAGTGGCACCGTCCGTGGGACAGGGGGGTCCCTGCCGTACGGCAGGGCCTGTCCTCCAGGTTGCGCGAACGCGTGGCCCAGTGGTTGTCGCTCGGGGGTGATCGCCGGTGTTCCGGACACGGCTCTGCCGCGGCCCGGTTGCCGACGCTCCTTCCCGAGGACGTAGCACTTCTCCCATCCCAGGACGGGCACGGCCCGGACCGGAGATGTACGTCCGAGAAGGAGGAACGACATGAGTTCTCAGGTTCGTGGCGGTACCAGATGGAAGCGTTTCGCGCTCGTCATGGTGCCGAGCATCGCGGCCACGGCCGCGGTCGGTGTGGGTCTGGCGCAGGGAGCCCTCGCGGCGTCCTTCAGCGTCTCGGGCCAGGACTTCAAGGTGCGGGCCGACTCGCTTGTCGGTGAGAACCTGATCCAGTACGGCAGCATCTCCCAGGGTGCCGTGGTCGGCCAGCCCGACAAGAAGACCGGTCACCCGGTCACCATCTCCGGGTTCAGCCAGGCCACGATCACCAACATGTGCCAGTCCCTGGTGACGGCCACCCCGCTCGGCAACATCACGTTGCAGCTGCGGACGGGCAACAAGGGCGAGCCGGCCGTCGCCAAGAACATCTACCTCGACGTCGCCGAGCTGGACGCGGACGCCGAGTTCACGGACCTCGACATCGGTGTCGCGGTCGGCGACGGCAGTCACGTCACCAAGCCGAAGCCCGGCACGGTGGCCGACGGTGCGCTGTTCTCGCAGCGCGCCAAGACCGCGAAGCTGACCAACGTGAAGCAGAAGGCCTGGGCGACGACGGCGGGCACCTTCACGCTGCCGGACCTCAAGCTGCGTCTGCTCAGCGGCGACAAGCCGTGCTACGAGGACTCCGAGGTCAAGTAGTCGGACCCCGGTGCGTGACCGGGAGGGCGGGCGGCTGCCGTCGCCGGCCCTCCCGGGCACCACACAGTTTTCCGTACCACCGTTTCCAGGGAGCTGTTGTCCATGAACGCCGAGGCCCCGGTTCGCTCCTCAGACGAGCACTGGCTCACCGTGGTGCGCCACCGCTTCCGCGACTGGAGGGGAAACCGTCCCTTCTGGGCCGGACTCCTCATCATCTTCGGGGGCTTCCCGATCGCGTACTTCCCCTACGCGGACCTTCGGCTGGGCAATGTCACCCTCGCCATGGCGACCACTGCCGGAGCGGGTTCGCTGATCATCGGCGTCCTGCTGATGACGCTCGGCATCACCCTCTGGTTCCAGCAGAACATGAGGGTCTTCGCCGGGATCGCCTCGATCCTGCTGGCCCTGGTGTCACTGCCGGTCTCCAACCTCGGCGGTTTCTTCATCGGCTTCCTCTTCTCCCTGCTCGGCGGTGCCCTCGCCCTCTCCTGGGCGCCCGGCAAGCCGGCCGAGGCGGACGAGCCAGCCGAGGCAGAGCCTGTCACGGACAAGGGCGACGCACTCGCGGACGGGCCGTACCTGGCCGTTCCCGGTCCCCGGGGCACGGAAACGACGTACGCGACAGAGACGACTGCCCACGCCGATGGCGGGAGGAACAGTGCGGGGTGACGAGACGCGCCGGGGTGTGGCCCCGAACGCGGAGTCCCGTGAAGTAAGGGGCCCGCGACACGCGGCGCCCAGGAAGTCGCTGCTGACCAAGTTCCAGCTACCCGTCGGCAAGACGATGGCGCTGGCGGCCATGCCGACCGCAGTCTTCGTCGGGATGGGCATGGCGCCGAAGCTGGCCCTGGCCGACGAGAAGGACATCCCCTTCGCGCCCGGACCGTGCGTGACACAGTCCGACGAACCCGCGGAGTCGGCTTCCCCGAGCCCGTCGAAGTCGCCTTCCCCGAGTGCGAGCACCTCGCCCACCGCGACCCCGTCGCCCGGTGCGAGCGTGTCGCCCAAGCCCGGTACCACGCCCTCGGCCGCGAAGCCGGACTCCAAGCCGGCCGAGGAGTCGAAGACCGGAAAGCAGAGCTCCCCGGCGGCCACCCCGTCCACGGGCGCGAGTGCCTCGCCGTCCGCCTCCAAGACCCCGAACCCGCTCGACCCGCTGGGCGTCGGCGACAAGGTCAAGGAGTTCTTCGACGAGCTCGGCAAGCCCCTCAAGGACGCGAAGAAGCCGGACACCCCGGCTCCCTCCACGTCCACGGCGCCCACCCCCGACCCGTCGGCGGACGCGATCCGCGAGGCGGCGAAGACGGCCGGCGCGAAGGTCGAGGAACTGCCCCAGGACGTCAAGGACACCACGTCGAAGCCGAAGGACGAGACGGGCAAGGCGACCGACAAGGACAAGGCGGAGAAGGAGAAGGAAAAGAAGGAGGAGGACGAGGACAAGACCTCGCCGTCCCCCTCTCCCTCCGCCTCGGCGAGCAAGGACGCGAACGGGAAGGAACCCTTCCCCTGTCCGACCCTCGACGCCCAGGCACTGGCCGACGCCAAGCTGGAGCCGGGCATCCCGCTCCTGCCCGACCAGCCCTGGTACCTCGACAGTTCCCTGCTGACCCTCTACGGCCTGGACTACCACGGCATCGTCGAGGTGAAGACGGGGAGCGGCAAGATCAAGAAGGTCCTGAAGTTCACGGCGGACTCGCTGGACATCAAGGACCTGTACCAGACGGTCGGCACGGAGGGGAACGTCGCGCACCTGAAGTCCCGTCCGGGCTCCACGTCCAAGATCCGCGGCGGCACGGTGACGATGTACACCGAGAGCCTCAAGGGGAACCTGTTCGGACTGATCCCGATCGAGTTCACCCCGAACAGCCCGCCGCCCCTGAACGTCCCCTTCGCGTTCTTCACGAACGTCAAGGTCGTCCAAGCCGGCCAGTTCGGCGGCACCCTCACCGTCCCGGGCCTCAAGAACTACATCGGCCCGCCGGAATAGCCCCGCCCGGGCGGCACCGTCCGGCCCCGAGACGAACGGCCCGTCCCTCGCCGACGAGGGGCGGGCCGTTCGCCGTGCCCGAAGCACCGAGGGCGGCGCCCCGGATCCTTTGCGGATCGGGGCGCCGCCCTCGGTCTCTGTGCGGCAGAGTCAGGCGGTGCGGGGCGGGTCAGGCGTTTGCGGCGCCGCCCAGGTGGTGGACCCGGACCATGTTGGTGGTGCCCGGGACGCCGGGGGGCGAGCCGGCCGTGATGATCATGGTGTCGCCCTGGTTGTGGCGGTTGAGCTTGAGCAGCTCCGCGTCCACGAGGTCGACCATCGCGTCGGTGTTGTCCACGTGCGGGACGACGTACGACTCGACGCCCCAGCTCAGCGTGAGCTGGTTGCGGGTGCCCTGGTCGGTGGTGAAGGCCAGGATCGGCTGGGACGCGCGGTAGCGCGAGAGCCGGCGGGCGGTGTCACCGGACTGAGTGAAGGCGACCAGCGACTTCGCGTCCAGGAAGTCCGCGATCTCGCACGCGGCGCGGGCGACGGCGCCGCCCTGCGTACGGGGCTTCTTGCCCGGGACCAGCGGCTGGAGGCCCTTGGAGAGGAGTTCCTCCTCGGCCGCCGTGACGATCTTCGACATCGTCTTGACGGTCTCGATCGGGTACGCGCCCACGGAGGACTCGGCGGACAGCATGACCGCGTCCGCTCCGTCGAGGATCGCGTTGGCGACGTCGGACGCCTCCGCGCGCGTCGGGCGGGAGTTGGTGATCATCGACTCCATCATCTGGGTCGCGACGATCACCGGCTTGGCGTTGCGGCGGCACATCTCGATGAGCCGCTTCTGGACCATCGGGACCTTTTCGAGCGGGTACTCGACGGCCAGGTCGCCACGGGCCACCATCACCGCGTCGAAGGCGTCGACGACGGCCTCCATGTTCGCGACGGCCTGCGGCTTCTCGACCTTGGCGATGACGGGGACCCGGCGGCCGACCTCGTCCATCACCTTGTGGACGTCCTTGACGTCGTCGGCGTCCCGGACGAAGGACAGGGCGACCATGTCGCAGCCCATCCGCAGGGCGAAGCGGAGGTCGTCGACGTCCTTCTCCGACAGGGCGGGGACGTTGACGGCGGCACCCGGCAGGTTGATGCCCTTGTGGTCCGAGATGACACCGCCCTCGATGACGATGGTCTTGACGCGCGAGCCGTCGACCTCAGTCACCCGGAGCTCGACGTTGCCGTCGTTGATCAGGACCTGGTCGCCCTTGGAGACGTCGCCCGGCAGACCCTTGTAGGTGGTGCCGCAGATGGACTTGTCGCCCGGGACGTCCTCGGTGGTGATGGTGAACTCGTCACCGCGCACCAGCTCGACGGGGCCCTCGGCGAAGGTCTCCAGGCGGATCTTCGGGCCCTGGAGGTCGGCGAGGACGCCCACGGCGCGGCCGGTGTCCTCGGACACCTTCCGGACGCGGTCGTACCGCTCCTGGTGTTCTGCCTGGGAACCGTGGCTGAAGTTGAATCGGGCCACGTTCATACCTGCCTCGATGAGCAGCTTCAGCTGGTCATACGAGTCGACGGCGGGGCCCAGCGTGCAGACGATT
This sequence comes from Streptomyces sp. NPDC048461, assembly GCF_055587105.1. Classification (NCBI taxonomy): domain Bacteria; kingdom Bacillati; phylum Actinomycetota; class Actinomycetes; order Kitasatosporales; family Streptomycetaceae; genus Streptomyces; species Streptomyces sp. NPDC048461. Next base: position 360,200 of record NZ_JBVJGW010000001.1, read on the forward strand.
TTGGAACGGCGCATGGAGCGGATCCTATCGGTTTGTTTCGCAGCGGAATATTCCGTCTGGCGGAAAGTCCAAAGTGACTACTGAGTAACCAGCGCGTACGCCTGGGTGGCGATCTCCAGTTCCTCGTCCGTCGGAACCACGGCCACGGCCACCCGGGCGTACTCCGCCGAGACCAGCCGGGGCTCCGGGGAGCGCGCGGCGTTGGCTTCGAGGTCCAGCGCGAGGCCCAGCTCGGCCAGGCCGTCCACCGCAGCTTCGCGGACCTGGTGGGCGTTCTCGCCGACCCCGGCCGTGAACGCCACCGCGTCCACCCGGCCGAGCACCGCCGAATAGGCCCCGATGTACTTCTTCAGCCGGTGCACGTACGCCGCGAAGGCCAGGGCCGCGGCCTCGTCGCCCTCGCCCGCCCGCCGCAGCACCTCGCGCATGTCGTTGTCGCCGCACATGCCCAGCAGACCGCTCTTCTTGTTCAGGAGCGAATCGATCTCATCCACCGAGAGGCCCCCCACCCGCGCCAGGTGGAAGACGACCGCCGGATCGAGGTCGCCGGAGCGCGTTCCCATGACCAGGCCCTCCAGCGGGGTCAGGCCCATCGAGGTCTCCACGCAGACCCCGCCCCGGACCGCCGAGGCGGACGCGCCGTTGCCCAGGTGCAGCACGATGACGTTGACCTCCTCCGGCGTCTTGCCGAGCAGCCCGGCCGTCGCCCGCGAGACGTACGCGTGGGAGGTGCCGTGGAAGCCGTACCGCCGGATGGCGTACTTGTCGGCGGTCGCGGCGTCGATCGCGTACCGGGCCGCGTGCTCCGGGATCGTCGCGTGGAAGGCGGTGTCGAAGACGGCCACCTGCGGGAGGTCCGCGCGCAGCTCCCGCGCCACCTCGATGCCCGTCACGTTCGCCGGGTTGTGCAGCGGGGCCAGCGGGATCAGGCTGCGGATCTCCGCCAGCACCGCGTCGTCGATCACGGTCGGCCGGGTGAACTTCGTACCGCCGTGCACCACCCGGTGCCCCACGGCCGCCAGTTCGGGGGAGTCCAGCCCCAGCCCGTCGGCCGCCAGCTCCGCCGCCACCGCCCGCAGCGCCGCCCCGTGGTCGGCGATCGGCCCGAGCTGCTCGCGCTTGCCGCCGGCGGCGCCGGGACCGGTCAGCGGCTCGTGGACGAGGCGGGAGGTCTCCTCCCCGATCCGCTCCACCAGGCCGACGGCAAGGCGGGACCGGTCCGCCATGTCGAGGAGCTGGTACTTGACCGACGAGGAGCCGGAGTTGAGGACGAGTACGCGCGATGCGGTCACGGTGGGGTCTTTCCTTGTCGCGGACGGACGGACGGACGAACGGACGGGGAGGGGGGGAGGGGTCAGGCGGTGGGCGCCGGCGCGCCCTGCGCCTGGATGGCGGTGATGGCCACGGTGGTGACGATGTCCTGCACGAGGGCGCCGCGCGAGAGGTCGTTGACCGGCTTGCGCAGACCCTGGAGCACCGGGCCGACCGCGACGGCGCCCGCCGAGCGCTGCACGGCCTTGTACGTGTTGTTGCCCGTGTTGAGGTCGGGGAAGATCAGGACGGTCGCGCGCCCGGCCACCTCCGACCCGGGCAGCTTGGTCGCGGCCACCGAGGGCTCCACGGCCGCGTCGTACTGGATCGGACCCTCGATCAGCAGATCGGGGCGCTGCGCCCGGACGAGCTCCGTGGCCTTGCGGACCTTGTCGACATCCGCGCCCGAGCCCGAGGTGCCGGTCGAGTACGAGAGCATCGCGATCCGCGGCTCGACGCCGAAGGCCGCGGCGGTGGCCGCCGACTGGACGGCGATGTCCGCGAGCTGTTCGGCGTCGGGGTCCGGGTTGACCGCGCAGTCCCCGTAGACGAGGACCCGGTCGGCCAGGCACATGAAGAACACCGAGGAGACGATGGACGCCTCCGGCTTCGTCTTGATGATCTCGAAGGCCGGGCGGATGGTCGCGGCGGTGGAGTGCACCGACCCGGACACCATGCCGTCGGCGAGGCCCTCCTGCACCATCAGGGTGCCGAAGTAGTTCACGTCCGTGACCACGTCGTGGGCGAGCTCGACGGTCATGCCCTTGTGGGCGCGGGCCTGGGCGTAGTAGGCGGCGAACCGCTCCCGCAGCGGGGACTTCGCCGGGTCGATGAGCTGCGCGGCCGAGATGTCGATGCCGAGGTCGGCGGCCTTCTTCAGGATCGCCGGCTCCTCGCCCAGCAGGGTCAGGTCGCAGACCCCCCGGCGCAGCACCACGTCCGCGGCGCGCAGCACGCGCTCCTCGGTCCCCTCGGGGAGGACCACCCGGCGCCGCTCGGAGCGGGCCCGCTCCAGCAGCTCGTGCTCGAACATCATCGGGGTGACGCGCTCCGAGCGGGCCACCGACAGCAGGTCGCGCAGCTCGGCGGTGTCCACGTGCCGCTCGAAGAGGCCGAGCGCGGTCTCCAGCTTCCGGGGGGTGGCCGAGTTCAGCCTGCTCTGCAGGGAGAAGAGTTCGGCCGCGGTCGGGAAGCTGTTCCCGGCGACCGAGACGACCGGGGTGCCCGGGGCCAGCTTGGAGGCCAGGGTCAGGATGTCCTTGCCCGGGCGCTCGTTCAGGGTCAGCAGGACGCCGGCGATCGGCGGGGTGCCCGAGGTGTGGGCGGCCAGGGCGCCGATCACCAGGTCGGAGCGGTCCCCGGGGGTGACGACCAGGCAGCCGGGCGTCAGGGCGTTCAGGAAGTTCGGCAGCATGGCGCCGCCGAACACGAAGTCCAGCGCGTCGCGCGCCAGCCCCGCCTCGTCGCCGAGGAGCACCTCGCCGCCGAGCGCCCGGGTGATCTGGGCGACGGTCGGGGCGGACAGCGACTTGTCGTCCGGCAGCACGTAGCAGGGGACCGGGAGGCGGGCGGCCAGCCGCTCGGCGATCGGCTCCCGGTCCTCGGCGGCCACCCGGTTGACGATCATCGCGACGACGTGGCAGCCCAGCGACTCGTACGCGCGGTAGGCGTTGCGCGCCTCGGAGCGGACGGCCTCGGCGGCGTGCCGGGTCCCGCCCACGACGGGGACGACGACCGCGCCCAGCTCGTTGGCGAGGCGGGCGTTCAGGGCGAGCTCGTCGGGCAGGTTCGTGTCGGCGTAGTCGGTGCCGAGGACCAGCATGACCTCGTAGTTCCGGGCCACCCGGTGGTAGCGGTCCACCAGCTGCGAGACCAGCTCGTCGGTGCCCTTCTCGGCCAGGATGGCCGAGGCCTGCCCGTACTCCATGCCGTAGGCCGTCGAGGCGTCCTGGTCGATCCGGTACCGGGCCTTGAGCAGGTCGAAGAGCCGGTCGGGGCTGTCGTGGAGCAGGGGGCGGTAGACGCCCACCCGGCCCGTCTGCCGGGTCAGCAGCTCCATGATCCCCAGCTCGACGACCTGGCGGCCGTCCCCCCGCTCGATGCCGGTCACGTACACGCTGCGCGTCACGCGTGCTCTCCGTCCATGTCTGTGGCTGGTCCGTCCGAAAGCGGATGCGGATGCTGGTGCGGGCGCCGCCCCGCCGCGGCGGCGAGCGGGTCGAGCGGGTCCAGGGCGTGATTGACCCGGTTGGGAAGGGCTTGCCCCCTTGACAATACCTCTGCGGATGGATAGGACGCCCGCCGGGAAAAAGGCCTGCCCAGAGGGGTCGAAAGGCCCTCGGACCGGAGTGGCACACAGCGCGTCGTACCCCCCGCACGTGGAACAATCGGACAGGCTTCACCCATACGCCCTTCATATGTACGGCCGTCCGCCCGCACGCGGAAGGCCACGTACGACCAGGAGCAGGAGACACAGCACGATGCGTATCGGAGTTCTCACCGCAGGCGGCGACTGTCCGGGCCTCAACGCTGTCATCCGGTCGGTCGTACACCGCGCCGCCGTCGGACACGGGGACGAGGTCATCGGCTTCGAGGACGGCTTCAAGGGCCTCCTCGACGGCAACTACCGCCCCCTCGACATCAACGCCGTCAGCGGCATCCTCGCCCGCGGCGGCACCATCCTCGGCTCGGCCCGGATGGAGCGCGCCCGCCTCCACGAAGCCGCCGAGAACGCGCAGGAACTGGCGACCCGCTACGGCATCGACGCCCTCATCCCGATCGGCGGCGAGGGCACCCTGACCGCCGCCCGGATGCTGTCGGACGCCGGGATGCCGGTCGTCGGCGTGCCGAAGACCATCGACAACGACATCTCCTCCACCGACCGCACCTTCGGCTTCGACACCGCCGTCATGGTCGCCACGGAAGCCATCGACCGCCTCAAGACCACCGCCGAGTCGCACCAGCGCGTGATGGTCGTCGAGGTCATGGGCCGCCACGCCGGCTGGATCGCGCTGGAGTCGGGCATGGCCGGCGGCGCCCACGGGATCTGCCTGCCGGAGCGCCACTTCGAGGTGGACGCCCTGGTGAAGATGGTGGAGGAGCGCTTCGCCCGCGGGAAGAAGTTCGCCGTCATCTGCGTCGCCGAGGGCGCGCACCCCGCCGAGGGCTCCATGCCGTACGAGAAGGGCGCGATCGACCAGTACGGCCACGAGCGCTTCGCCGGCATCGGCAACCGCCTCGCCGTCGAGCTGGAGCGGCGCCTGGGCAAGGAGGCCCGCCCGGTCATCCTCGGCCACGTCCAGCGCGGCGGCACGCCGACCGCCTACGACCGCGTCCTCGCGACCCGCTTCGGCTGGCACGCCGTGGAGGCCGTCCACCGCGGCGAGTTCGGCAACATGACCGCCCTGCGCGGCACCGAGATCGTGATGGCCCCGCTGGCCCACGCGGTCACCGAGCTGAAGACCGTGCCCGAGAACCGCATGTACGAGGCCGAGTCGGTCTTCTGACCGGTCCCCGGCGCCCCGCGGCGCGGGACCACCCGGGACCTCCGGCCCCACTTCCGCGGCCGAACGGCCCCGGTCCGCCCCCTCCCGGGACGGGCCGGGGCCGTTCGCCGCAGGGCCGTGGCAGCCCCCGTGTGTCCTACGCCGCACGCCCCGCGAGGTCCCAGAACCGCCCCACGATCTCGGCCAGGAACTCCCGGCCCGCGTCGCCCGCCCCGGCCGAGCCCTCGGCGCCGCCCCAGCTCAGGGTCGCCACCATCCGCGACTGGTAGTCCCCGTGCAGTCGCTCCAAAACCCGCTCCAGGTGGGGCCGGGGGATCGGCAGTAGTTTCGACAGCGGCTTCACGTACGCCTGCCAGCGCGTGGTGACCGCGCTGCGCAGCACCTCGGCGAGCTCCTCGTCCTTGCCCGTGGCCGTCACGAACTGGGCCAGCGTCAGCCCCAGCACCAGTGCGAGGGCCGCGGACTGGCGCTCGTTGCCCTTCCAGCGTCCGGCGTCCTCCATCTTCTGGTACGCGTTCGCCTCCAGGCCGACCCGCCGGGCCAGCTCCTCGGCGGCCAGCCCCCTGGAGATCCGGTGTTCGCGAAGACTGACCGGCTCTGCGATCAGCTCCCCGGGGGAACACCACAGGACACCGGCGAGAGCCGTCAGCTCGGCGGAGGTAGGCGAAATCTCGCCACGTTCCCAGGCCATCACGGTCTCGGGCGCGACAAGCAGTCCGTACTGGGCGCGCAGGCCGTAGGCGACGTGGCCGGGCGCCATGCCCAGGGCCGCGCGGAGACGACGCGCGGCGGGGGCATTGAAAGGTGGGCTGGAGTGCACACGGCACACCGTAGAAGTGGCCAGGCCGCTGCGCCTACAGACCAAACAAACAAGCCCATAACTCGTAGGAAAGTCCTAGGGAGTTAAGGGCATTCGTCGGGTTTCTCAGAGACTGTCCGGTAATCGGTGCGACGGAAGATCCACTGCCACCACAAGGTTTCAGCCAGCGCCCGCCGACGCAAGTCCGGTGACGTCTTCCCTCCGGCCCTTGCCCTGACGTCGGCGTCAAGGAATACGGTCGGCCCATGCGCATCGGCGAACTGGCGGAGCGGGCCGGGACCAGCACCCGGACCCTGCGGTACTACGAGTCACGGGGGCTGCTGACCGCCCGGCGGACCGGCAACGGCTACCGCACCTACGACGAGGACGACCTGCGGCTGCTGCGCGAGATCCGCACCCTTCAGGACTTCGGGTTCGAGCTGGAGGAGACGCGGCCCTTCGTGGACTGTCTGCGCGCCGGGCACCCCGCCGGGGACTCCTGCCCCGCCTCGCTGGCCGTCTACCGGCGCAAGCTCGCCGAGCTGGACGCCCTGATCGGCCGGCTGACCGGCGTACGGGACCAGGTGGCCCGCCAGCTGGCGACGGCCGACCGCGCCGCCCCCGGACCGGGCACGGACGGACCGGGCACGGACGGACCGGGCACGGACGGACCGGGCACGGACGGGCCGCCGGCCCCGCGCTGCGAGATGACCGGATGACGACGACGGACAGGAAAGAGGGACCAGGCATGAGGGCTCACGGCGTGGACCAGGTGACCGACGAGGGCTTCGACGCCCAGGTGCTCGGCGAGCGGGGCCGGACCGTCCTCGTGGAGTTCACGGCGGACTGGTGCGGCCCCTGCCGCCAGCTCGCCCCCGTGCTCTCCGCGATCGCCGCCGAGGAGGCGGACCGGCTCAAGGTGGTGCAGATCGACGCGGACACCAACCCCGCGACCCTCGCGCGGTACGGGGTGCTGTCCATGCCGACCCTGATCGTCTTCCGGGACGGCGAGCCCGTACGCCAGATGGTCGGGGCCCGGGCCAAGCGCACGCTGCTCCGGGAACTGGAGGAGCACCTGGCCGGGGCCCCCGCCGCTACGGCCTGAACCAGACCGTGGCCAGCGGCGGGAGGGTCAGCCGCAGGCTGGCCGCCCGCCCCTGGGCCGGCACCGGCTCCGGGCGCAGCGGCGCCGTGTGGTGGATGCCGCTGCCCCCGTAGCGCTGCATGTCGGTGTTGAGGACCTCCCGCCACAGCGGGACCTCCTCCGGCACCCCGAGCCGGTAGCCGTGGCGGACCACCGGCGAGAAGTTCGACACCGCCAGCAGCTGCGAGCCGTCCTGGGCGTACCGCAGGAAGGCGAAGACGTTGTCCTCGGCGGCGTCGCCCTCCACCCAGGCGAAGCCCTCCGGGACGCTGTCCCGCTCCCACAGCGCGGGCGCCGCCGCGTACGTGCGGTTCAGGTCGCCGACCAGGCGGCGCACCCCCTGGTGGTCCTCGGCCGCCGGGTAGGAGCTGTCCAGCAGCCACCAGTCCGGTCCGTACATCTCCGACCACTCCGACCCCTGGGCGAACTCCTGCCCCATGAACAGCAGTTGCTTGCCCGGATGGGCCCACATGAAGCCCAGGTACGCCCGGTGCGCGGCCCGCTTCTGCCACCAGTCCTCACCGGGCATCTTCGACACCAGCGACGCCTTGCCGTGCACCACCTCGTCGTGCGAGATCGGCAGCACGTAGTTCTCGCTGAACGCGTAGACCATCCCGAAGGTCATGTCGTGGTGGTGGTACTTGCGGTGCACCGGCTCCTTCGACATGTACCGCAGGGTGTCGTTCATCCACCCCATGTTCCACTTCAGCCCGAAGCCGAGCCCGCCCGCGTCGGTCGGCCGGGTCACGCCCTCCCAGGCCGTGGACTCCTCCGCGATCGTCACCACGCCCGGGCAGCGCCGGTACACGGTGGCGTTCATCTCCTGGAGCAGTGCCACCGCGTCCAGGTTCTCCCGCCCGCCGTGCTCGTTGGGCGACCACTCGCCCTCGGTGCGCGAGTAGTCGAGGTACAGCATCGAGGCGACCGCGTCCACGCGCAGCCCGTCGACGTGGAACTCCTCGCACCAGTACACGGCGTTGGCGACGAGGAAGTTGCGGACCTCCTTGCGGCCGTAGTCGAACTCCAGCGTCCCCCAGTCCGGGTGGGCGGCCCGCCGCGGGTCGTGGTGCTCGTACAGCGGGCGGCCGTCGAACTCGGCGAGCGCCCATTCGTCGCGCGGGAAGTGCGCGGGCACCCAGTCGACGATCACCCCGATCCCGGCCCGGTGCAGGGAGTCCACCAGGAAGCGGAAGTCGTCCGGCGAGCCCATCCGGGAGGTCGGCGCGTAGAAGCCGGTGACCTGGTAGCCCCACGAGCCGCCGAAGGGGTGCTCGGCGACGGGCATCAGTTCCACGTGGGTGAAGCCGAGCTCCTTCACGTACGCCGGGAGCTGCTCCGCGAGCTGCCGGTAGGAGAGCCCGGGACGCCAGGACGCCAGGTGCAGCTCGTACACCGAGAACGGCGCCTGGTGCGGCGGCCGGGCACCGCGCCCGGCCATCCACCGCGCGTCGTTCCACTCGTACGTCGAGACCGTGACGACGGAGGCGTTGGCCGGCGGGACCTCGGCGGCCCGGGCCATCGGGTCGGCGCGCGTGGTGTGGCTGCCGTCGGGGCGCGTGATGTCGTACTTGTACAGCGTCCCGGCGCCGACGCCCGGCAGGAACAGTTCCCACACGCCGGTCGAGCCGAGCGAGCGCATCGGGTAGGCGACGGAGTCCCAGTAGGAGAAGTCCCCGGTGACGCGGACGCCCTGGGCGTTCGGCGCCCACACCGTGAAGCGGGTGCCGGCCACCCCCTGGTGCTCCATCACCCGGGAGCCCAGCGCCGTCCAGAGCTCCTCGTGGCGCCCCTCGCCGATCAGGTGCAGGTCCAGCTCGCCCAGCGCCGGCAGGAACCGGTAGGGGTCGTGCACCTCGATCTCGTCGCTGTCGTACGCCACCAGCAGCCGGTAGTCCGGCACCTCGGCGAGCGGCAGCAGCCCCGAGAACAGCCCGTCCCCGTCGTCGAAGAGCTCGGCCCGCAGCCCCTTGGCGACGATCGTGACGGCCTTGGCGTACGGGCGCAGCACGCGGAAGGAGACGCCGCCCCGCTGCGCGCGGGCGCCCAGCACCCCGTGCGGGTCGTGGTGGCGGCCCTCCAGCAGCCGGGCCCGGTCCCCTGCGCCCAGTGGGGGCGCCGGCCGGACCCCGTGCGCGGGGGCGGCGCGGCGGGCGCGGGGGGTGCGGGGCTTTCTCGCGGCCGGGGCGGGGGCCCCGGACTCGTCGCGGACGGTCGGTGACGGCTGTCGTGCGGCGCTCACGCGAGCGGCCTCCTCGGGGGCTTCTGATGGGGGTGCGGGGAGAGGGAGCCCGGAGCGGCCGGGGTGGGCGGCACGCGGTGGGCGGGGCGGACGGGTTCCGAGAGCCGCCGGATCGCGGCCATCGGGACGTGCAGCCAGTCGGGGCGGTGCCGGAACTCGTAGCGGGCCTCGTACACCGCCTTGTCGGTCTCGTACGCCCGCAGCAGCACCGGGTCCTCGCGGGGGTCGCGGCCCGTGGTGCGGGCGTAGCCCTCGCAGAAGGCCGCCCGGCAGTCGTCGGCCCAGGCGGGGGCGAACGGCCGGTGCGAGCGGGCGGCGTAGTCGAAGGAGCGCAGTATCCCGGCGATGTCGCGCACCGCCGGTTCGGGACGGCGCCGGTCGGCCAGCGGCCGGGCCGGCTCACCCTCGAAGTCGATCAACGACCACGAGCCGTCGAGGGTGCGCAGGGTCTGCCCCAGATGGAGGTCCCCGTGGATCCGCTGGGCGGACACCCCGGCCCCCCGGGAGGCGGCCAGCGCGTCGAAGGCGCCGCGCAGCCCCGCCTCGAAGGTCCGCAGCGCGGGCACCTCCCGGGCGGTGGCGGCCAGCCGCGCCGTCATCCCGGCGGCCAGCCGGGCGGTCTGCTCCGGGCCGAGCGCGACGGTGGGCAGGGCCGAGGCGAGCGCGCTGTGCACCTCGGCGGTGGCCCGGCCGAGCGCGTGCGCCTCGGTGGTGAACTCGGCTCCGTCGGCGAGCCGGCGCAGCGCGAGCTGCCAGCCGTCGTCGGAGCCGCGCAGGTACGGCTGCAGGACGCCCAGGGTCAGCGGCTCGCTGCCGGCCAGGTCGGCCTCGTACCAGGCGACGGGCGCCGGGACGCGGGTACATCCGGCGGCGGCCAGCGCCCGGGGCAGCTCCAGGTCCGGATTGACTCCGGGCCCGACCCGCCGGAACACCTTCAGGATGTACGAATCCCCGTAGATCAGCGAGGAGTTGGTCTGCTCGCCGGACAGTGGCCGGGGCGTCAGCCCGGCCGGGATCGGCGCGTCCGGGTCCCGGTCGAAGCGGAGCGGGCCGAGCGCACCGGGGGCGCGCAATCGTTCCAGCAGCATGGCCGCGAGGCGGGGGTCGCCCAGTGCCTCGTAGACCGCCCTGCCCGCGTACGGGCCCTCCTCGGCGTGGCCGATCAGCGCGGGCGCGAGGGCGGGCGGCAGGGACGGGCGCACGCCCAGCAGCAGTTGGTAGCAGTCCCCGTCCACGTCGAGGAGCAGGTGCAGCAACCCGGGGGCGGACCCCGGGGGGAGCAGCTCGGCGGCCGATACGGCCCTGAGCCTGGTGATGGACCGGCCCTTGCCCGCGAACCAGCGCTGCGCGGGCAGCCAGGCCCTGAGCATCGGTTCCAGCGGGCCGATCCCGGTGGCCCGGTCGGCCGTCAGCCGACTCCGGGCGGATGCTGCCTCCGACATGGCGTCGCGTCCTTTCCCCGGGCCGTCACAGAATGCGCAGAGTGTCCCGGATGTGCGGCAGTTGCTTCTCCGGTATGTGCGAGTGTCGGGTCAGGATGATCCGTACAGGGGCGGGCGATTGACCCATTCGCGTGCGCCCGCCCCGTTCTCGGGCCCGGTTCGCCCGTATCCGGCTACTGCTCGGCGCGCAGCTCGGTGCGCGTCTCGTTCCGGAGGCGGAACCAGTAGAAGCCGTGTCCCGCCAGGGTCAGCAGGTACGGCCATTCGCCGATCGCCGGGAAGCGCACGTCACCCGTGAGTTCCACCGGGATCCGTCCGTTGAACGACCGCAGGTCCAGCTCGGTGGGCTGCGCGAAGCGCGAGAAGTTGTGCACGCACAGCACCAGGTCGTCCCCGTGTTCACGGAGGAATGCCAGGACCGCCGGGTTCGACGACGGCAGTTCCGTGTACGAGCCCAGTCCGAAGGCGGGGTTTGCCTTGCGGACCTCGATCATCCGGCGGGTCCAGTGCAACAGCGACGAGGGCGATGCCATGGCCGCCTCGACGTTGGTGACCTGGTACCCGTGGACCGGGTCCATGATGACCGGCAGGTTCAGCCTGCCCGGATCGCAGGAGGAGAAACCGGCGTTGCGGTCCGGGGTCCACTGCATGGGCGTGCGCACACCGTCGCGGTCGCCGAGCCAGATGTTGTCGCCCATGCCGATCTCGTCGCCGTAGTACAGCACCGGCGAACCCGGCAGCGACAGGAGCAGGGCGGTGAACAGCTCCATCTGGTTGCGGTCGTTGTCCAGCAGCGGGGCGAGCCGGCGCCGGATGCCGATGTTGGCCCGCATCCGCGGGTCCTTGGCGTACTCGGCGTACATGTAGTCGCGCTCTTCGTCCGTGACCATTTCGAGGGTGAGCTCGTCGTGGTTGCGCAGGAAGATGCCCCACTGGCAGCGCTCCGGGATCGCCGGGGTCTTGGCCAGGATTTCCGAGACCGGGTAGCGGGACTCCCGCCGCACGGCCATGAAGATGCGGGGCATGACGGGGAAGTGGAACGCCATGTGGCACTCGTCCCCGCCCTTGGAGAAGTCGCCGAAGTAGTCGACGACGTCCTCGGGCCACTGGTTGGCCTCGGCGAGCAGCACGGTGTCCGGGTAGTGCGCGTCGATCTCGGCGCGGACGGCCTTGAGGAGGGTGTGGGTGCGCGGCAGGTTCTCGCAGTTGGTGCCCTCCTCGGCGTACAGGTAGGGCACGGCGTCGAGGCGGAAGCCGTCGATGCCGAGGTCGAGCCAGAACCGGAGCGCCGAGACGATCTCCTCCACCACGGCCGGGTTCTCGTAGTTGAGGTCCGGCTGGTGCGAGAAGAAGCGGTGCCAGTAGTACTGCTTGCGTACGGGGTCGTACGTCCAGTTCGAGGTCTCGGTGTCGACGAAGATGATGCGGGCGTCCTGGTACTGCTTGTCGTTGTCGGCCCACATGTAGTAGTCGCCGTACGGACCCTCGGGGTCCTTGCGGGACTGCTGGAACCACTCGTGCTGGTCGCTCGTGTGGTTCATGACGAAGTCGATGATCACCCGCATGCCGCGCTGGTGCGCGGCGTCCACGAACTCCACGAAGTCGGCGAGGTCGCCGAATTCGGGGAGCACGGAGGTGTAGTCGGAGACGTCGTAGCCCCCGTCGCGGAGGGGTGAGGCGAAGAAAGGCGGGAGCCAGAGGCAGTCGACGCCGAGCCACTGGAGGTAGTCCAGCTTGGCGGTGAGCCCCTTGAGGTCTCCCACGCCGTCGCCGTTGCTGTCGTGGAAGGAGCGGACGAGGACTTCGTAGAAGACCGCCCGTTTGAACCAGTCGGGATCGCGGTCCTTGGCGGGGGTGTCCTCGAAGGTGTCGTGGACGGGATCGTTGATCATCATGTGGTGGGTGACCCTCCGGTGGGCGGGGACGGTCGCAGAGCGGCCAGCACGTGCGCGGGCGTACGGCCCGGCTCTAGGCGCACGTAGTTCGCCCTGCCCCAGTGATAGGTCTCGCCGGTGAGCTCGTCGCGCACCGCGAGGGACCCGTGCCAGTCGAGGCCGAGTACCGGCATGTCCAACGAGACCGTCGCCTCCTGGGTGTGGTGCGGATCGAGGTTGACGACCACCAGTACGGAATTGGCTCCCGCGTGCTTCGAATAGGCGATCACCTGTTCGTTGTCGGTCGAATGGAAGTGGATGTCGCGCAGCTGCTGGAGTGCGGGGTTGCGCCGGCGGAGCCGGTTCAGTGCGGTGATCAGCGGGGCGATGCTCGTGCCGTCGCGGTCCGCGGCCGCCCAGTCGCGTGGCCGGAACTCGTACTTCTCGGAGTTCAGGTACTCCTCGCTGCCCGCCCGCACCGGGGTGCCCTCGCAGAGCTCGTACCCGGCGTAGACGCCCCAGGCGGGGGAGAGGGTGGCGGCGAGGACCGCCCGCACCTCGAAGGCCGGACGGCCGCCGTGCTGAAGGTACTCGTGGAGGATGTCGGGGGTGTTGACGAAGAAATTCGGCCGCATGACGGAGGCCGACCGGGTGTCCGACAGCTCGGTCAGGTACTCGGTGAGCTCGGCCTTGGTGTTGCGCCAGGTGAAGTAGGTGTACGACTGCTGGAAGCCGACCGCCGCGAGCGTGCGCATCATCGCGGGGCGGGTGAAGGCCTCGGCGAGGAAGATCACATCCGGGTCCGACTTGTTGATGTCCGCGATCACCTTCTGCCAGAAGACGACAGGCTTGGTGTGCGGATTGTCGACGCGGAAGATCCGGACGCCGTGCTCCATCCAGTACCGCAGGATCCGCACCGTCTCCTGCACGAGGCCGGCCATGTCGGTGTCGAAGTGGATCGGGTAGATGTCCTGGTACTTCTTCGGCGGGTTCTCGGCGTACGCGATCGTCCCGTCGGCGCGGTGGCGGAACCACTCCGGGTGCTTCTCCACCCACGGGTGGTCGGGGGAGCACTGGAGGGCGAAGTCCAGCGCGATCTCCAGGTCCAGCTCGCGGGCGCGTGCCACGAAGGCGTCGAAGTCCTCGATGGTGCCGAGGTCGGGGTGGACGGCGTCGTGCCCGCCCTCGGTGGAGCCGATCGCCCACGGCACGCCCGGGTCCCAACTCCCGGCGGAGAGCGTGTTGTTCGGGCCCTTGCGGTAGGTCGAGCCGATCGGGTGGATCGGTGGCAGGTACACCACGTCGAAGCCCATCCCGGCGATCGCCGGCAGCCGCTCGGCGGCCGTGCGGAACGTTCCGCTGACCGGAGCCGTGCCCGGCTCGACCACGGCCCCCTCCGACCGGGGGAACATCTCGTACCAGGAGCCGAAGAGGGCCCGCTTGCGCTCGACCAGCAGGGCGAGCGGCTTCGCGGCGCTCACCAGCTCGCGGTACGGGCGCTTCGCGAGGGCGGCGTCCACAGCGGGGCCGAGGGCCGCCGCGTACCGCTCGGCGACGGGCCGGTCCTCGTCCCGCAGGACGTCGGCGGCGGCGAGCACGGCCGCCCGGCCGTCCCGCTTGGGAATCTTGGCGCCGGCCCGCGCGAGGAGCTCGGCGCCCTCCAGGAGCACCAGCCCGGTGTCGATCCCGGCGGGGATCTTGATCGCCGCGTGGGCCCGCCAGGTGGCCACCGGGTCGCTCCACGCCTCGACGGTGTACGTCCACCTCCCCTCGACCTCGGCGGACACCCGGGCCCCCCACCGGTCGGTACCGGGGGCGAGCTCGCGCAGGGGCACGGGGGGCCGGAGCCGCCCGCTCGGATCTCTCAGGACGACGTGGGCTGCCACGGCGTCGTGTCCCTCGCGGAACACGGTGGCCGAGACCTCGAAGACCTCGCCGACCACCGCCTTGGCGGGTCTGGCGCCGCAGTCGACGGCGGGGCGGACGTCCAGCACGGGAATGCGACCGATCATGATGGGATCACCTGGGGGCAGTTCGCAGGGCTCGGTGACAACAGGCCAGCCGGTATCACGGCTGGTAGTGCACGCTCTGTTCGCTCTGTTTCTAGCCGCTCGGAAGACGGCTGGGCTGCGGGCATGGCCGCTCCTGTCCGCGTTCACTCGGGTGGCGGGAGAGGTTGGGGGCGGGTGCGCCGTGCGGGTACCACACGTACCCGGGGAGCCCTTCCCACTCTGACCCCGCCCAACCCGGGCGGTCGGTTAACTACTCGTACGTAGTGAGCACCGGCTGTACCGGGCCCCGGCCCGCGTCCTCCGAGGCTCCGTCAGCTCACGGAAGGCCGGGGGATGGACGCCGGGACACCACCTGTCAGACCCGTCCCACGGGCCCCGTGTGCGGGCGGGGGCCGGACCTGCGGTCGCCGCTCTCACGGACATGGTCGTGGGCCCCTCCTCCCGGACCCTGCTGCCTGGAGCCGCGGGCGGCGCGGGCGGCGCACGCGGCGGGCGGGGGCGTCGGGGGCGGAGGCGGCCTTCCGGGCCCGCGTGGCCGGCGTACGGCCGTACCGTCGCGACGACACCCTGGTCTCCTCCTCGGTTTCCCCCACGGGTGCCGCGCATTCGCCCCCGCCCCAAGTAGGCCGGTTCCCGCCCCCGCTCCGACCCCACCGATGACCGGGCGGGCCTACGCGTACACCGGGCCGCCGGAACTCCGCGCGCTCGTCCGGGCCGCCCTGCGGGGGACACCGGTGCGGGCGGCCGGGGATCTCGCGGCGTGGGACGGCGACCTCGCGGAACCCTGCACCTACGTGGTGGACCTGGACGGGGTGCTGCGGATCGCCCCGCGCCGCAGCGAGCACGTCGTCTGCGCGGGCGGCGCCCCGGTGCTCGCGGCCGGGGAGCTGCGGTTCGACCGGGAGCCGTGGACGGCGGTGGAGGTGAGCAACATGTCGACCGGCTACTGCCCCGACCTCGCCTGCTGGCCGGCGGTGGCCGTGGCCTTGGACCGGGCGGGGATCGCCCGCCCCGGCGGGTTCACGCACGCGGTGGTTTTCCGCCGGTGCGAGGTCTGCGGGGAGCACAACGTGGTGCGGGACGCGTGGTTCGTGTGCGTCTTCTGCGACGCGGACCTCCCGGCGCGGTGGAACGTGGACCCGGGCCACCGGTCGTAGGTCCGCCGTCCGCGGGCGGGGCGGCGGCGGGGTGGGGGCGGGTGGGCGAGGCGGCATGGTCGGGAGGCGTTCGGCTCGCTAGCCTTCCCGGGGTGATGCGCGGGTGCACAGCGTGGTGCGGCCGCTCCGATCCGCAATCCCCTGCGAAGGTGGAACGTGTGAAGGCTATCCGTCGGTTCACCGTGCGCCCCGTCCTCCCGGAGACCCTGCTGCCGCTCACCGACCTCGCGCGCAACCTGCGCTGGTCGTGGCATGCCGAGACCCGCGAACTCTTCCAATCCGTCGACCCCGAGGGCTGGCAGGCCTCCGGCGGCGACCCCGTCCGGCTGCTCGGCGCCGTCTCCGCGGCCCGGCTCGCGGAACTGGCGGCCGACCGCCGGTTCCTGCGGCGCCTCGCCGTCGCCGCCGCCGACCTCGACGACTACGTCAACGGCGGGAGGTGGTACCAGGGCCAGGAGACCGCGGGCGGCCTGCCCGCCGGGATCGCCTACTTCTCGCCCGAGTTCGGGATCACCGCCGCCCTGCCCCAGTACTCCGGCGGCCTCGGCATCCTCGCCGGGGACCACCTCAAGGCCGCCAGCGACCTCGGCGTCCCGCTCATCGGCGTGGGACTGCTCTACCGCCACGGCTACTTCCGCCAGTCCCTCTCCCGCGACGGCTGGCAGCAGGAGCACTACCCCGTACTCGACCCCAACGAGCTCCCCCTCGACCTGCTGCGCCAGGACGACGGCACCCCCGCCCGGGTCTCGCTGACCCTCCCCGGCGGCCGCGCCCTGCACGCGCACGTCTGGCAGGCCCGCGTCGGCCGCGTACCGCTGCTGCTCCTCGACTCCGACGTCGAGGACAACGACCTGGCGGCCCGCGAGGTGACCGACCGGCTCTACGGCGGCGGCAGCGACCACCGCCTGCTCCAGGAGATGCTGCTCGGCATCGGCGGCGTGCGCGCGGTGCGCGCCTACTGCGCGATCACCGGACACCCCGACCCCGAGGTCTTCCACACCAACGAGGGCCACGCCGGCTTCCTCGGGCTCGAACGCATAAGGGAACTGGAGCGCGAGCAGGGCCTCGGCTTCGACGCCGCCGTCGAGGCGGTGCGCGCCGGAACGGTGTTCACCACGCACACCCCCGTCCCCGCCGGCATCGACCGCTTCGAGCGCGGCCTCGTCGCCCGGCACTTCGGGGACGGCGGGGAACTGGCCGGCGTACCCGTCGACCGGATCCTGGAACTGGGCGCCGAGTCGTACCCCGGAGGCGACCCCGGGGTGTTCAACATGGCGGTCATGGGGCTGCGCCTGGCCCAGCGGGCCAACGGGGTGTCCACCCTGCACGGCGCGGTCAGCCGGGAGATGTTCGCCGGCCTGTGGCCCGGCTTCGACCCGGCCGACGTACCCATCACCTCGGTCACGAACGGCGTGCACGCCCCGACCTGGGTGGCCCCCGAGGTGGTCAGGCTCGGCGCCCGCCAGATCGGCGCCGGCCGCACCGAGGACGCCCTGTCCGTCGGCGGCTCCGCCCGCTGGGACGCCGTCGCCGAGATCCCCGACCAGGACGTGTGGGACCTGCGCCGGGTGCTCCGCGAGCAGCTGGTCCAGGAGGTGCGGGACCGGCTGCGGGCGTCCTGGCGCCAGCGCGGCGCCGCCGAGGCCGAGCTGGGCTGGGTGGACTCCGTGCTGGACCCGGACGTGCTCACCATCGGCTTCGCCCGGCGCGTGCCCTCGTACAAGCGCCTGACGCTGATGCTGCGCGACCCGGACCGGCTGCGCAGGCTGCTGCTGGACCCGGAGCGGCCGGTGCAGATCGTGGTCGCGGGCAAGGCGCACCCCGCCGACGACGGCGGGAAGCGGCTGGTCCAGGAGCTGGTGCGGTTCTCCGACGACCCGCGGGTGCGCCACCGGATCGTGTTCCTGCCCGACTACGGCATGGCCATGGCGCAGAAGCTCTACCCGGGCTGCGACGTCTGGCTCAACAACCCGCTCCGGCCGCTGGAGGCCTGCGGCACGAGCGGGATGAAGGCCGCACTGAACGGCTGCCTCAACCTGTCCGTGCTGGACGGCTGGTGGGACGAGTGGTTCGAGCCCGACTTCGGCTGGGCCATTCCCACCGCCGACGGCCTGGGCGCGGACGAGGACCGGCGCGACCACCTGGAGGCCAACGCCCTCTACGAGCTGATCGAGAGCCGGGTCGCACCCCGGTTCTACGACCGGGTCGGACGCGGCGGGCTCCCGGTGCGTTGGATCGAGATGGTCCGGCGCACGCTGGTCTCGCTCGGCCCGCGCGTGCTGGCCGGCCGGATGGTCCGCGAGTACGTGGAGCGGCTCTACGCCCCGGCCGCGCTCGCCCACCGGGCCCTGACCCCGGAGGCGGCGCGCGACCTCGCCTGGTGGAAGGGGCGGGCCCGCGCGGCCTGGCCGCGGGTGGCCGTCGAGCACGTGGAGGCCGTCGCCGCGGCCCCCGTGAACGGCACCGCCGAACTCGGCGCCACCCTCACCCTGCGCGTGCGGGTCGCGCTGGACGCGCTCACGCCCGAGGACGTCGAGGTGCAGGCGGTCGCCGGGCGGGTGGACCCGCAGGACGTGATCCGCGACGGGCGGTCCTTCCCGCTCAAGCCCGCCGCGGGACCCGACCTGGAGGGCCGCTGGGTGTACGAGGGCCCGCTCGCCCTCGACCGTACGGGGCCCTTCGGCTACACGGTGCGCATCCTGCCCGCCCACCCGCTGCTGGCGGTCCCGGCCGAACTCGGCCTGGTCGCCGGACCCGTGGACACCGACGCGGGGGGCGGCGTACTGCTGCGCTGACCCCCGCACCCGCGGGGACCGCGCGGCGGGCTCAGGGGGCGGGCGGCGGGTCCACCAGCCGCCCGTCCTCCACGAGCATCCCGGCCCGCTTGACGGTCCGCAGGTTCGGGATCAGCTCGACCTGCTGGATGCCGGGCACCGCGCCGATCCGCTCCGTCAGGTACGTGTAGAGGGCGTCGGTGTCCCGGCACACCACCACTGCCATCAGGGAGGCCGCCCCGGTCACGGCCGCCGCGAACGGCACCTCCGGATGGCTGCCGATCGCGGCACCCACCTCCGCCAGCCGGGCCGGCGGGACCGTCAGGACCAAGGTGGCCTCCGCCTCGTAGCCGAGGTGCGCCGGGACGATCTCCACGTCGAAGAAGACCGCCCCCGACGCGCGCAGCCGCTCCAGCCAGCGCCGGGCGGTGGACTCCGACAGGCCGGTGGCGCGGGCCAGCTCCGGAAAACCGGCGCGGCCGTCCTGGCCGAGCACCGCCAGCAGGGCGAGTTCCGTCTCGTCCAGGGCGTACCGCTCCGGGCCGGGCTCCACCGGCGGCCGCTCCAGGGCGGCGACCTGTTCCGGGCGCAGTACGTCCAGACCGGCCCACGCCTCCGGCCCGCCGAAGAACTTCCGCAGGATGGTGTGGGCGGCGATGCCGGTCACCCGGCGGGTGCGCGGCAGCTTCTCCAGCAGCAGGGCGTCCCGGTCCTGGCGGGTGCGCGCCCGGGTCATGCACTGGATCTCCGTACCGCCCGAGTTCAGCGTCACCCACGCGATGTCCGGGCGGCGGGCCAGCGCCTCCGCCACCGGGAGCGCCGCGTCCGGCGCGCACTGCACGCGCAGCCAGGACTCGAAGAGGCCGACCCGGCGTCCCAGCGGCAGGGCGACCACGCGGACCAGGCCGGTGGTGCGCAGCCGGCGGTAGCGGCGCACGACGGTCTGGTCGGAGACCTCCAGCACCTCCGCGAGCCGGGAGAAGGAGGCCCGGGCGTCGAGCGTCAGGGCCTGGACGAGGGCGCGGTCGAGCTCGTCCAGCGGGCCGCCGTGCGGGGTCGGATGCATGGTTTCCATCATTCCAGGCCTTCCCGCTACCGGAATCCGGCAGGCGGCGGGTGCTGGTTAAGGGGTGCGGTCGCCGCGCTGGGACCGTGAGGGGGTCGCCGGAACCCTCCGGGGCCCGCCACCACCCCCCGCACCCCAGAAGGGTTCCCGCCATGCGCAAATGGCTGCCGTTGACCGCGGTCTGCCTCGGGGCGTTCATGCTGCTCGTGGACGTCACGATCGTCACCGTCGCCCTGCCGGACATGTCCGCCGACATGGACACCGGTTTCGCCGGCCTCCAGTGGGTCATGGACGTCTACGCCCTGGCCCTGGCCGCCCTGCTGCTCGGAGCGGGCTCGCTCGCCGACCGGATCGGGCGCCGCCGCGTCTACCTCGGCGGGCTCGGGCTGTTCGCCGCGGCCTCGCTCGCCTGCGGCCTGGCCACCGGCCCGGCCGAGCTGATCGCCTTCCGCGCCCTCCAGGGCATCGGCGGCGCCGCCATGTTCGCCACCACGATGGCCCTGCTCAGCGGGGCCTACCAGGGCCGCGACCGCGGGGTGGCCTTCGGCGTCTGGGGCGCGGTCAACGGCGCGGCCGCGGCCGCCGGGCCGATCGTCGGCGGGCTGCTCACCGAGCAGTTCGGCTGGCGCTGGATCTTCTTCATCAACCTGCCGCTGTGCGCGCTGGCCGTCTGGGTCACCCTCAAGGCCGTCGCCGAGTCCCGCGACCCGCACGCCAAGGGCCTCGACCTGCCCGGCATGGCGACCTTCACCGCGGGCGCCGCCGCCGTCACGTACGCCATGATCCGCGTCGGCGAGAACGGCTGGACCTCGCCCGCCACCCTGGGGCTCCTCGCCCTGGGCGCGGCGGCCTTCGGCGCGTTCGTCCTCGTGGAGCTGCGCAGCTCCCGGCCGATGCTGGACCTCTCCCTCTTCCGCAGCCGCACCTTCGTCGCCGTCATGGCCGCCGGACTGCTGCTGTCCGGGGCGGCGTTCTCGTACCTGATGTACGTCTCCCTGTGGCTGCAGTCCGCCGAGGGGATGAGCCCGGTGGGGGCGGGCCTGGTGCTGGTGCCGCTGAGCGCGGCGGCCTTCCTGGTCTCCGCCGTGGCCGGGCGGCTGCTGCACGGCGCCCCGGCGCGGCTGACCATCGGCGGCGGCCTGCTGCTCATCGGCGTCGGCGCGCTGCTCCAGGCCTGGATGCTGGACGCCGGCGACGGCTGGTCCGCGCTGGTCCCCGGGCTGCTGGTGACCGGCGCGGGCGTGGGTACGGCCACGCCGGCGCTCGCCGCCACCGCCATGGGCGCGGTGGCCCCGGCCCGCGCGGGCATGGCGGGCGGGGCCCTGAACACCGCGCGCCAACTGGGTACGGCGCTCGGGATCGCCGTGCTCGGTGCGGTCTTCCACGCCGGGCTGCGCTCCGGCCTGGGCGAGGCCGGGCACGGGCTGTCGGAGCCGCTGGCCTCCGGCGGGGCCGGGCAACTGCTGGCCGCCGCACCGGCGGGCCCGGCGCACGACACCCTGGCGGGCCTGGTGGACGCGGCCTTCGCGAGCGGGCTGCGGGAGACGTTCCTGGCCTCGGGGGTGATGGGTCTGGCGGGCGCGCTGGCGGTGTTCCTGCTGATCCGCCGCCCGGCCGCGACGCCGCCGGCCACCGCCGCGGTCCCGCCCGCCCGCGCCGCGGGGGCTCCCGCACCGGCGCCGCGGCCGTGACGTGGGGGGTCCGGCCGCGCGCCGCGCGGCGGGACCTCACGGGTGAACCTTCGAACGTGCTGCGCATGGCGAACCGTTTCCGTGACCCCGTCCGCTCCTACGCTGCCCGCGGACGCCACGGGACCCGGCGTCCGAGGAACCCGCGGAACCCGAGGAACGGACCACCCCCATGCGTCTTCGCACCACCGCCGTCGTGCTCGCCGGCGCCCTCGCCCTGGCCCTGCCCACCGCCGGCCCGTCGCTGGCCGACGACGGGGGCCGCGGCCTCGGCGTGCTGGACTACCGGTACTCCGACGAGGACGGCGACGACCGCCGGGGGCAGATCCGCCCCGCGGACAACGACACGTGCTACCTGCTCACCGGCACGTCGCGGCGGAGGCCGGCCGTCGAGGTGCGCAACGAGACGGAGTCCCTGGCGCTGCTCTTCGAGAACGGCGGCTGCGCGGGCAAGGCGGCGAAGGTGCTGAGGCCGGGCGAGCGGGCGCGGAACGTGGAGGTCGTGGCGGCCTTCTTCCGGCCGGTCGACGGGCACGACCACGGCCGCCCCGGCGGCGGCCGTGACGACCAGGGCCGTGACGACCAGGGCCGTGACGACCAGGGCCGTGACGACCAGGGCCGCGACGACGAGGGCCGCGACGACCAGGGCCGCGACGACCAAGGCCGGCCGGGCAACGGCGACTGGCAGGGCGGTGGCCGCGACGACCAGGACGGCGCGGACTCCGGCCGCCCCGACGGTCCCGGCAACGCGCCCCGTCCCGACGGCGCAGGCGCGCAGGAGGACCTCCTGGCCACGGTCTTCCGCCGCATCGGCTGACCGGGACCGCCCCGGGGCGTCAGCCCGTCCGGTCCGGCCGCGCGGCGCCGTTCCCGGCCCCCGCCGCCAGCCAGCGCACCACGTCCGCCGCCGTGTACGGACCGGCGTCGGGGGAGAGGCGCGGCAGGAACGACAGGTCCTTGCCGATGGTCACGATCGGCGGCTCCACCCGGCCGCCGGGCCGCCGCTGGGCCAGCCCGATCGTGGCCAGCAGGCCGTTGCACAGGCACTGGCGTCCCTCCGCGTCGGCGGCGTCCCCGCCCTTGCGCACGTACGCCGCCACCGGCTCGGCGGCGCACCGGTAGGCGAGCCCGCGCGGGCCGCGCACCGGCGTACGGAGGAAGCCCAGGTCGCACACCCGGCGCCGGGCCGCGGCCACCTCGGGGTCGGAGACCGTACCCGCGAGCTCCGCCACCTTGAAGGGGAACGAGGTGGGCGAGGCCGCGGGGTCGTTGCGGACCACGAGGGTGCCGGCGCGGGCCCGCTCCAGCAGGTCCTCGCGCAGGGTGCGGGCCATCCCGGACTCCTCGCACAGGGCGAAGGCGCTGCCGACCTGGACCCCGGCCGCCCCCAGGGCCCGGGCGGCGGCCACCGCCTCGGGGCTCGCCTGGCCGCCGGCGAGCCAGAACGGCAGCCCGAGCGCCGCCATCCTGGCGAGGTCGGGCCGGTCGCGCGGCCCGTAGACCGGCTCGCCCGCCCCGTCGAGCCGCATCGGCCCGCGCGGCGGAGCGCTGTGCCCGCCGGCCCCGCTGGTCTCGATCACGAAGCCGTCGGGGCGGGTCGCCTCGTCGCGTGCCAGGTAGGCCGCGAGCACCGGCAGCGAGACGATGGCCAGGACCTCCGGGCGGCGCAGCGGGCCCGGGAGGTGCCCCGCCAGCAGGGCCGCGGGGTCGAAGACGTGGTCGAGCGGCTCCTCGGAGCCCTCTACGGAGATCCGGGTGACGCAGCGTTCGTAGCGCGCCAGCCGCGTGGCGAGGGCAGGGATCTGGCCGGGGACTCCCGCGCCCACGAGCACGTGGTCGACGCCTGCCAGGATCGCGCCGAACATGGCGGGGGCGGTGGCCAGCTGGATCTTCTCCAGGTAGTTGACGCCGACGAGGCCATCGTGTCCCTCCTTCGCGAGCCACACCTCGGCGAAGTTGCCGAGGACGGTGAGGATTTCGGCCTGGGCCCCGCCCGTGGCCCGCAGTCGCGGAGCGGTCCGCATCGGGGCGCCCGCGCCCAGCCCGCCCTCGCGGAAGTAGCAGTCGAGTGCGGACCGGGCGAGTTCGGGGAGCGGGAAGGCGGCCAGGGCGCGGCGGGCGTGCCCGCCGGGGTCGCCGGTCTGCAGGACGCGGGCCAGGACGACGTCCAGCGCCGTTCCGGAGACCACGCCCAGCTGGCCCTCCCGGGACACCGCCCTGGCCAGCCGCCACCCGGACACCCCGACGCCCATGCCGCCCTGGATCAGCCAGGGCCGCCGCACGTCGGGGACGGTCGCGGGCACCGGCGGCACGGGGCCGGGCGGCACGGGGGCCGGCAGCACGGGGACCGGCGGCGCGGGGGTCAGCGGCATGGGGCACGTCCTCGGAATCACCCGAACCTACGCTTCCGTAGGTTCGCTGGACTCCACTATCCCCCCGCCGCGGCGGCGCGCACGGCGCCGAAGGTCCCGGGCGCCAGGGGAGCAGGTCCCGCGGTGCGCGGGCCCGTGGAAACGCGGTCAATGGGACAGGGCCGCCCGGGGAGGTTTCCTCCCGGGCGGCCCCGTGTCTAACGGTGCGGCTCCCGCCGCTCAGCAGCTGGTCGTCCGGCCCCGGAGGGTCAGAAGGTGAGCTTCCAGCTGTCGATCTTGCCGACGTCCGCGCTGGCCAGGTCGGCGACCCGCAGCTTCCAGACACCGTTGGCGACCTCGGCGGAGGCGTTCACGGTGAAGGACTGGACGATGTTGTCCGCGCTGCCGCCGGTGCGGTTGCGCAGGTTGTAGACGGTGCCGTCCGGGGCGACGAGGTCGACCTTCAGGTCACCGACGTAGGTGTGCAGGATGTTCACGTCCACCTTGAGGGTGCTCGGAGCGTTGCCCGAGCGGTTCACGGTGATCGGGGACTCGACCGTCGCGTTGTCGGCGATGGCGTAGTCGGTCGTGTTCTCGAAGACGCTCGGCTGGCTGGTGCCGACGGTCCAGGTGAAGGACGCCGTACCCGTCTTGCTCGCCGAGTCGGTCACCGTGACGGTCACGTTGGACGTGCCCGCGGTGGTGGCCGTGCCCGAGATCAAGCCGGTGGAGGAGTTGATCGACAGACCGGCCGGCAGGCCGCTCGCCGCGTAGCTCAGCGCGCCCGGGGAGGTGCTGGTGGCCTGGACCTGCAGGCTCACCGCGCCGCCCACCTGGGTGTTCTGGTTGGCGATCGGGTTGACGGTGACGCCGGAGACGATCCGGGGACCGACGTTGACGCCGGCCCAGGCGTTGGCCACGTTGTTGTAGATGGTGGAGCCCTGGCCGTACAGGTCGGCCGCGGCCTTCAGCGTCTGGACGCGGGCGTCCGCGTAGTTGGTGTTCGACTTGAAGTAGCCGACCGTCAGCGCGCGGAACCAGATCTTCGAGGCGGCGTCGCGGCCGATCGCGGTGACCGGCAGGCCGTCGGAGGTCGGCGAGTCGTAGCTCACGCCGTTGACGACCTTGGCGCCCGAGCCCTCGGAGGCCAGGTAGTACCAGTGGTTGGCCGGACCCGAGGAGTAGTGGACGTCGATGGAGCCGATGCCCGAGTACCACGCGTCCTTGGACGAGCCGTCCTTGCTCGGCTTGTCCATGTAGCGCAGCGGGGTGCCGTTGCCGCGGATGTCGATCTTCTCGCCGACGTTGTAGTCGCCGACGTCCTGCGGGTTGTTGGCGTAGAACTCGACGGCCGCCGCCATGATGTCGGAGGTCGCCTCGTTGAGCCCGCCGGGCTCCCCGCTGTAGGTCATGTTGCCGGTGACCGAGGTCAGGCCGTGCGTCATCTCGTGCGCGGCCACGTCGGTGGAGGTGAGGGGCTTGGCGTTGCCGTCACCGTCGCCGTACGTCATGCAGAAGCAGGAGTCCTGCCAGAAGGCGTTCACGTAGTTGTTGCCGTAGTGGACCCGGGTGTACGGGGCCACGCCGTCGTTGCGCAGGCCGTTGCGGCCGTGCACGTTCTTGTAGTAGTCCCACGTGACCGCGGCGCCGTAGTGGGCGTCGGCGGCGGCCGTCTCCAGGTTGGCCGGCAGGCCGTTGCCCCAGACGTCGTCCGGGCCGGAGAAGAGCGTGCCGGTGCCCGAGGAGCCCCGGTTGAGGTTGTACGTCTTGTGGTTGCCGCGCGCCGCGTCGGTCAGGTTGTACGTGCTGCCCGACTGCGTGGTCCCCAGCGTCACCTGGCCGCTGTACATGGTGTTGCCGGTACCGGTCTCGACGGCCTGCCACTCGGTGATCTTGGCGCCGGTCCTGGCGTCGGTCACCACGTGCAGCTCGTTCGGCGTCCCGTCGTGCTGGAGACCGCCGACGACCGTCTCGAACGCGAGGACCGGAGCGCCCGTGGCCGCCCAGATCACCTTGCGGGCGCCCTTGGAGGCCTTGGCCTCCTTGGAGCCCTCGGCGTTGGCGGCGGCGACCGCCTGGCCCTCGGCGGCGGCCGGGGTGACCGTGGCGGTGGTGTCCGCGACCTTGATCTCGTGGTTGGTCGCCTTGGTCACGCTCTGGGTGACGCCGCCCTTGGCGTGGACGGTGAGGTCACCGCCGAGCACCGGAAGACCGTCGTAGGTGCGCTCGTACGAGGTGTGCGTGGTTCCGTCCGCGTCCTTGACGACGTCGCGGACGACCAGCTTCTCGCCGCTGCCGAGGCCGAGGGCCCTGGCAGCCTGCGCGGTGGTGGAGTTGGCCTCGGCGAGGAGCGTCGCACGCTCCGAAGCGCTGAGTTTGACGTTCGCCGCGCCTGGGTTGGGCTGGGCGGCCGTACGTGCCTGCGACGCGGTGGCGTCGGCGGTTGCGGTGCCGGTCTGTATACCGACGGCGAGCATGGCTGCCGCGGCTACGAGCGCGCCGGCCGCGGTGGCACGCCTCTGGGGGGTGGACCTCAACGCAGACTCCTTCTGCAAGGGGGGTTCCGGACGGCTGGGTGGGCCTCCGGGCAGATCAGGGCTGGTGCGATGAACGGTCGAAGAGTGACACCTACGGCACGCGATGTCAGGGCCGCGTCAAAAGGTTGGCTGGAAACGGTCCGTTGTCCGAAGTGACGTATCCGGTATCCGAACCATTCACCTTTGTGTGCCGCGGAAAGGCGTCCGGCATTCGGAACGGTTGGTACCGGTTGCTAACGCTTGGGCAACAAGAGGTCTCGTTGACGCAAACGGCATTTACCGTACGGGCGTTTGTCGTACTGTTTCCCGGTGCGGCAGATGTCCGTTGCCAGGGGAAGCCATGGACAGCCGTCACTGTCATAGACCACGTGCCAGGGGGGCCCATGAGGCATGTCCATTTTCCTGCGCAAAGAGTGGCCAGGACGGCCCAGGAGTCCGCTGTGCCCGTTCGGAGGCTCGGTGACAAGGCCCGCTGGTACCTGCCCGCGGCCGTCTCCGCCGACGTCCTGGGCGCGGCCGTACCGGTGGGACTCGTCTTCGCGGCCGCCGAGCAGGTCCGGCCGCTCTACTGCGCCCTCGGCGCCGCGCTCGCCTGGACCGGGGTACAGGCCCTGCGCCGCCGCTACACCGCCCGTTCGCTCGGAGAATCGCGCGGAGTCCTGCCGGTCGTACACGACTGGCTGATTCTCATCGGCGTCCTCGCCGTGGCCCGCGTGGTGACCGAGGAGGACACCCCCCGGCTGTCCGCGCTCGGGGCCCTGCTGCCCGCGCTGCTCATCACCGTCGCCTGCCACAAACTGACCTACCGCCACCTCTCCGCCGCCCGTCGCGAGGCCCAGGCCGTCAGCCGCGTCCTCGTGGTGGGCGAGCCCGACGCGGCCGAGGACGTCATCGCCCACCTCGCCGCGCGCACCGACCACCCGTACGTCGTCGTCGGCATGGTCCCGGTCGGCGCCGGCGACCTCGCCAGCGGAGTCCCGGTCGCCGCCCGCCTCGGCGAGACGATGCCGGAGGCCTCCCACGGGGACTCCTCCGCCGTCCTCGGCGCCGTCCGCAGCCACCACGCCGACCTGGTGCTCGTCGCCCCCGGCGCACGCTTCGCGGGGGAGCGGCTGCGCCGCGTGGCCTGGGCCCTGCACGACGCGGGCCTGGAACTCGCCGTCTTCCCCGGTCTGGTGGAGGTATCCGTCAAGCGGCTGGAGACCCTGTCCGCCGGCGGGCTCGCCATGCTGCGGGTCGTCCCGCCGGTCAGCCGCGGCGTGCAGACCGTCCTCAAGTCCGCCCTGGACCGGGCCGGCGCCGCGGTCGGGCTGCTGCTGCTCTCCCCGTTCTTCCTGGGGATCGTCCTGTCGATACGGGTCGGCTCGCGCGGCCCGGCCTTCTACCGCCAGCGGCGCATCGGCCGCGACGGCGTCCCCTTCGTCATGTGGAAGTTCCGCACGATGGTCGTGGACGCCGACGCGCGGAAGGCCGAACTGGCCGGGGCGAACGAGAACGACGGCCTGATGTTCAAGATGCGCCGCGACCCCCGGGTCACCCGCGTCGGCCGGCTGCTGCGCCGCACCTCCATGGACGAACTGCCCCAGCTGCTCAACGTGCTCACCGGGCACATGTCCCTGGTCGGCCCGCGCCCGCCGCTGCCCGAGGAGGTGGCGCAGTACGACGACGTCGAACTGCGCCGGCTCAGCGTGCGGCCCGGGATGACCGGGTTGTGGCAGATCAGCGGGAGATCCGATCTGTCCTGGGATGAAACGATTCAGCTCGACCTGCAGTACGTCGACAACTGGTCCTTCACCAGTGACGTCGACGTCATGGGCCGCACGCTCCGCGCCGTCGTCGACGGTCGCGGGGCGTACTGAGGGGCCGATGCCTTGAGATCAGCCCTGCTCGCGCCACCACCGGTAGGTGGAGGCGATGCCGTCCCGCAGCGGGATGCCGGGCTTCCAGCCGAGCGAGGTCAGACGGGACACGTCCAGCAGCTTGCGGGGCGTCCCGTCCGGCTTGGAGGTGTCCCACGCGAGCCGGCCCCGGAAGCCGGTCACCTCGGCGACCGTCTCGGCGAGCTCCTTGATGGTGAGGTCCTCGCCGCAGCCGATGTTGACCGGCTCGTCCCCGTCGTAGGTGTTCAGCAGCACCGCGCACGCGGCGGCCAGGTCGTCCACGTGCAGGAACTCCCGGCGGGGGGTGCCGGAGCCCCACAGGGTGACCTCGTCGCGCCCCTCGGCCGCGGCCTCGTGGAAGCGGCGGACCAGGGCCGGCAGGACGTGCGAGGACTCCAGGTCGAAGTTGTCGCCCGGGCCGTAGAGGTTCGTCGGCATGGCCGAGATGAACGAGGCCCCGTACTGCTTGCGGTACGACTGGACCTGGACGATGCCCGCGATCTTCGCGAGGGCGTACGCCTCGTTGGTCGGCTCCAGCGGGCCGGTCAGCAGGGCGTCCTCGCTGATCGGCTGCGGGGCCAGCTTCGGGTAGATGCAGGAGGACCCGAGGAACAGCAGGCGGTCCACGCCGGCGGCGTGCGCCCCGGCGATGACGCTCAGCTGGATCTTGAGGTTGTCCTCCAGGAACTGCACCGGGTACGTGCTGTTGGCCATGATGCCGCCCACCTTGGCGGCGGCCAGCACCACGGCGTCCGGGCGGACGTCCTTCAGGTACGCCCCGGTCGCGCCGCCGTCGCGCAGGTCGAGGTCGGCACGGCCCCGGGTGAGCACCTCGTGGCCGTCGGCGGTCAGGCGGCGGGCGACCGCGGAGCCCACGAGGCCGCGGTGGCCCGCGACGAAGACGCGGGCGTTCGGGGGCAGGAGCGGCAGCGAACTTGTCATACCGCCGATGATGCCAGTCCGCTCCCGCCCGGGTCCGCCCGGTCCACCACCCGGCGCCCGGCCGCCACGGGCTCCAATCCACTGCAAAGCCAGCCGGAACGGGCGTGTACGGTACCCATCCAGCCCCCGGGCGGCGGCCCGCACGCGCGGCGCGCCCCCTGCCGGGGCGGTCCGCCGCACACACCCCGAGGCGCAGCCTCACCACGACGAACAGCACCGACCACCACCAAGGGGAACCCATGGGCAAGACCGCACTGATCACCGGCGTCACCGGGCAGGACGGCTCGTACCTCGCAGAGCTGCTCCTCTCCAAGGGCTACACGGTGCACGGGCTCGTGCGGCGGTCCTCCAGCTTCAACACGGAGCGGATCGACCACATCTACCAGGACCCCCAGACCGCGAACCGGTCCTTCGTCCTGCACCACGCGGACCTCTCCGACGGCGTCGCCCTGGTGAACCTGCTGCGCGAGATACAGCCCGACGAGGTCTACAACCTCGGCGCCCAGTCCCACGTCCGCGTCTCCTTCGACGCCCCGCTCTACACGGGCGACGTCACGGGCCTCGGCGCGCTGCGGCTGCTGGAGGCGATCCGGGCCAGCGGGATCGACACCCGCATCTACCAGGCCTCGTCCTCGGAGATGTTCGGCGCCACCCCGCCCCCGCAGAACGAGGGCACGCCGTTCCACCCGCGCAGCCCGTACGGCGCCGCCAAGGTCTTCGCGTACTGGACCACGGTGAACTACCGCGAGGCCTACGGCATGTTCGCCGTGAACGGCATCCTCTTCAACCACGAGTCCCCGCGCCGCGGCGAGACCTTCGTGACCCGCAAGATCACCCGCGCGGTCGCCCGGATCAAGTCCGGCCTGCAGGAGAAGCTCTACCTCGGCAACCTCGACGCCGTCCGCGACTGGGGCTACGCCCCGGAGTACGTCGACGCCATGTGGCGGATGCTCCAGCAGGACGAGGCCACCGACTACGTGGTCGCCACCGGCGTGGCCGCCTCCGTGCGCGAGTTCGTCGAGGCCTCCTTCTCCCACGCCGGTCTCGACTGGAACGAGCACGTGCGCTACGACCCCAAGTACGAGCGCCCCAGCGAGGTCGACGCCCTCATCGGCGACGCCTCCAAGGCGAACGAGCTGCTCGGCTGGAAGCCGACGGTCCTGGTTGCGGAACTGGCCAAGATCATGGTCGACGCCGACATCCGCCAGGTCGAGGACCAGCTGGCGGGCGTGACGGTCCGCATCGACCGCTGAGGCCTTATATTTCCCCTACGATTTGCCGTGTTCCGGTCACGTGCGCCGCTTTGCGCGGGCGTGACCGGGGCAAACCTGCCGTATGTCCGTAGTGCACCCTCCGTGCTGAACCCGGTTGATTCCAAGTTGGTATGCAATGGGTCAAGGGAGGTGACCGGGCCCTTGCGTGAGCCCTAGTCTGCGCCCAGTACATATGGCTGTTCGGATAGTTTCAGCCATCAAACCGGGCGATTGCCCTGGGGGGCTCATGCGTAGATCCAGAGGGCTGACTGCTGCCCTCGTCCTGTCACTGGCCGGTGCCGGCACCGGTATCGGCCTGGTGCTGATGCCTCAGGCGTCCGCCATCACCGCGCCGGTGGCATTCACCGCCGACAACCTGCCGACCTGGCAGACGAACGGCGTCGTCTGGGCCATGGCCCAGGCCAACGGAACCGTCTTCGCCGGCGGCACCTTCTCGTCGGTGCGTCCGCCCGAGGGCGCCGCGGGCGCCGAGCAGGACGCCGTCAACTTCGTCGCGCTCGACGCCGCGACGGGCAACCCGACCGCCTGCAAGCTCTCCTTCACCGTGGGCGAGGGGACCGCGACGGTCCGCACGCTGGTCGTCTCGAAGGACAACAAGACCCTGTACGCGGGCGGCTACTTCGGAGCCGTCAACGGCACCCCGGTCTCCAGCGTCGCCGCGATCGACATCGCGAGCTGCACCCCCAAGGCCTCGTTCCACCCGAGCTTCGCCGCCACCGTGCGCGGGCTCGCCGTGACCGACGACACCCTGTACGCGGCCGGCGACTTCTTCACCGTCGAGGGCCAGGGCCGCGAGCGGTTCGCCGCGGTCGACGCCTCCTCCGGTGCGCTGAAGCCCTTCAAGGCCGACGCCGACGAGCCGGGCCGCGCCGTCGAGGTCACCCCGGACGGCAAGAACGTACTGCTGGGCGGCGACTTCTTCTCCGTCAACGGGTCCAACACGCACGCCCTGGCCGTGGTGAACTCCACCACCGGTGCGGTCACCAAGACCTACACCAACATCCCGTCGAACTCGGTCGTCAAGGACATATCCACCGACGACACCGGCTTCTACACGGGCAACGAGGGCTCCGGCGGCGGCGTCTTCGACGGCCGCATCGGCCTCAAGCTGAGCGACTTCACCGAGAAGTGGCGCGACCGCTGCCTCGGCGCCACCCAGTTCGTCCTGCCCTACGACGGAGTGCTCTACAGCTCCTCGCACGCGCACGACTGCTCCACCGAGCTGGAGTTCCCCGACGGCAAGCGGAACTTCCTGCTGGCCCAGCCGACCAACCACGAAGGCGCCGCCCCCGCGCCCGTGGACGGCTTCGTGCGCGGCCCGGCGAAGCTCGGCTGGCACCCCACGGCCAACGACGGCATGGAGCTGACCGAGGGCATCGGCCCGCGCGTCATGGCCGTGGCCGAGAAGAACGACGTCAAGTACATGTGGGTCGGCGGTGAGTTCACCCTCATCAACGGCAAGCCGCAGTGGGGTCTGACCCGCTTCGCCTCCACCGGCGACGTCGGCGCCCCCACCACCCCGGTCGCCAGCGCCGGCAGCGTCAAGCCCGGCGAGGCCCAGGTCCGCTGGCGCACCAGCTACGACGCGGACGACAGCAAGCTGACGTACCGCGTCTACCGCAACGGCTCGGGCTCCCCGATCCACACCATGACCGCCGACTCCCTGGAGTGGCAGCGTCCCCAGGCCTCCTGGAACGACACCACGGTCAAGGCCGGCCAGTCGTACACCTACCGCGTGACCGCCACCGACGCCGCCGGCAACACCAGCGCGCTGTCGGCCACCGTCTCGGTGACGATCCCGACCTCGGTCCAGTCGTACCCGAACCAGGTCCGCGCGGACGGCGCCCAGCTGTACTGGCGCTTCGACGACACCGTCAGCCCGTACGTCGCCGACTCCTCGAACGGCGGCAACACCAGCGGCATCCAGCTGAACGCCCCGGCCCTGCGCCAGACGCCCGGCGCCGTCACCGGAGCCAGCACGGCGATGGGCTTCAACGGCACCAGCCAGCAGGTCTACAGCGACCACCGCCAGACCGTCGGCAGCCAGTACTCCATCGAGACCTGGTTCAAGACGAACTCCTCGCGCGGCGGCAAGCTGATCGGCTTCGGCAACAACACCGACCGCAGCAGCGGCTCGAACGACAAGCACATCTACATGACCAACACCGGTCGCCTCGTCTTCGGTGTCTACAACGGCTCGACCAGGACCATCTCCACCGGCCTGTTCGACACGTTCAACGACAACAAGTGGCACCACGTGGTCGGCACCCAGGGCCCCGGCGGCCTCACGCTGTACGTCGACGGCCAGAACAAGGGCACGCTGAACGCCACCAGCACGCAGAACTACGCGGGCTTCTGGCACGTCGGCGGCGACAACCTGTCCGGCTGGCCCACCCGCCCGACGAGCAACTTCTTCACCGGACAGCTCGACGAGGCGGCCGTCTACCCGACGGCGCTCACCCAGGCCCAGGTCAAGAACCACTTCGACCTGGCCAAGGCCCCCTCCGACACGGTCTCCAAGGTCACCGCGACCGAGGACACCTACATCAACCAGGGCGCTCCGAACACCGCCTACGGCACGGCGAACTCGCTCGCGGTGCGCGGCACCTCGGCGTACGAGTCGTACCTCCGCTTCGACCTCCCGGCCGCTCCGGCCGGACAGGTCCTGAAGTCCGTCTCGCTGCAGGTCAAGACCACCACGCAGGCGGGCGCCGGCACCGCCGACACCGTCTCCGTGGTCCCGGTCACCGGCACCTGGAGCGGTGCGGGCACCACGTTCAACACCAAGCCGACCCTCGGCACCACCCCGCTCGGCAGCATCGCGGGCGTGCCGGACGGCTCGGCCGTACACGGTGTGGAGCTGGACACGGCCGCGGTCTCCGCGGTCCTGGGCAGCAGCTACAGCCTGGGCCTGAAGAGCACGGGCACCGACCCGCTGTGGCTCTGGTCCTCGGAGGCGACCGCCGCGGACGCCGCTCCGCAGCTGGTCCTCACCTTCGGCCCGAAGTAACCGATCGACGGCGTGGGGGGGCCCGGCCGGTACCGCCGGGCCCCCCCCCCCCGGGCCCCCCCCCCCAGAAGGGGGGCCACCCATGTTAACCCCGGACGCCCCGGCGGCGGTTTTGCGGG